>NZ_JAPNKC010000001.1:12549320-12871480 GCF_026626705.1 Pyxidicoccus sp. MSG2 | reverse complement strand
GATGTCCGCCGCGCTGGCGGCGAGCGGCGCGCCCAGGGTGACAGCGGCGAGTACGGCGCGAAGCCTTTGCATCCGACCTCCGACGGCGAATCACCCGGGCCTTCCGGCAAGGCCCGGGGGGCTTCCAGCTAGCCGCGCCGTCGGAGGAGTGTCAAGAAACGGGTGGCAATTACTTCCCGGCCACCGAGGTCCCGAGGAGTCCGTCCAGCCGGCGCACCTCGGACTCGAACAGCGATTTGTTGGCCGTATTCAGCGAGCGGCGGAAGGTCTTGTGCTGGTCGAAGGGGTCCAGCACCCGGTCATCCTGGGTCATCAGCTGATAGTGCAGGTGGGGGGCGAAGGAGTGGCCCGTGTTGCCGCTGGCCGCGATGACCTGGCCCGTGGTGAAGCGGGCGCCGGGCTTGATGTCCCTGGACAGCTCGTCCAGGTGCAGGAAGAGGGCGCGCCGGCCGCGGCCGCCGGACTCCACCAGTTCCACGCAGTTGCCGTTGCTGCCCCAGTTCCAGTTCTTGCGCTTCACGACGCCGTTGAAGGGCGCCTTGATGGGCGTGCCCACGGGGGCGCGGAAGTCCACGCCCTTGTGGCGGCGGCCGTCGCGCAGCAGGGACGTCACCTGCTCGTAGTCGTCGATGGGCGACTTCTCCAGGCGCATCTCCAGCTCGTCGCCGGTGGAAAGGTAGTAGCGGGCATTCTTGTCGCCCTCGCCCTGGAAGCGGTACGCGCTCAGCGTCTTGCCCAGCTTGCCGCTGGTGAAGCGCACGGCGTGCACGAGGGGCTCCTCGTTCTCGCGGCGCTGGTACAGCACGTCGAGCGTGTCGCCGCGGAGGATTTCACCCGGCACCTCCACCCACCACACCAGCGTGCGCGTCACCACCTGCGCCAGGGCGGGGCCCACGTCCGCGCCGGCGGCGCCGTTGAGGGCCGTCTCCAGCGGGCCGTCGATGCGCACCGAGGCGCGCTCGAAGCCGGCGGCCTTCACCGGGTCCACGGGCGCCGGAGGGGCGACGGGTGCCGCGGCGACGGCTCCCGCATCCGTGGCGGCCACGGGGGCGGCCGCGGCGGCCTGCTCCGTGGCGCCTGCCATCCGCTGCTTCCACCACCACACGCCTCCGGCGGACGCGCCGAGGATGAGTGACACGGCTACCACCGAGCCGAGTGGACTGCGCTTCGGCGGGGCACCGAGGGTGGGAAGGTTCGGCCGCATTCAAGCTCCCTGGGTTTGAAAAGAGTGGGCCGGCCCGAAACCGACGCGCGCGCGAAGGAATTCCGCCTCCGCGCGGAGGCTATTCGTCGGAGCCGTCGTCCTGCCCATCGGGCGTGGTGTCGCGCAGGCCGAATTCCTTCATCTTCGTCTGCAGCGACTTCCGGCTGATTTGAAGCAGGCGGGCAGCCCGCGTGACGTTGCCGCCCGTCTCATCCAGCTTCTTCACGATGAGGTCCCGCTCCAGCTCGGCCGCCTTCATGCGGACGATGTCCTTGAGGCCCACCTCACCCGTGGGAACCTCCATGGACGGCGAGGAGGAGGACGACACGGCGCCCGCCTGCACGCCCGCTCCGCTGCGGACCGGCTCCGGCAGGTCCTTCCCGGTGATGAAGGGGCCGTCCGCGAAGAGCAGCACGCGCTCGATGAGGTTCTCCAGTTCGCGGATGTTGCCCGGCCACGCATAGGCCTGGAGCAGGGCCATGGCGTCGTCGGTGATGCCTTCGATCTTCTTGTTGAGGCGCCGGTTGTATTTGTCCAGGAAGTGCCGCGCGAGCATGGGGATGTCGCTGCGGCGCTCGCGCAGGGCGGGCAGGGTGATGGGGACCACCGCCAGCCGGTAGTACAAATCCTTCCGGAAGCGGCCCGCCTCGATTTCCGCCTGGAGGTCGCGGTTGGTGGCCGCCACGAGGCGCACGTCCACGCGGGTGGTCTTGATGCCGCCCACGCGCTCGAACTCGCCTTCCTGCAGCGCGCGCAGCAGCTTCACCTGCATCTCCACCGGGATTTCGCCAATCTCGTCCAGGAAGAGGGTGCCCTCGTCGGCCAGCTCGAAGCGGCCGGGCTTGGAGGTGACGGCGCCGGTGAAGGCACCGCGCTCGTAGCCGAACAGCTCGCTCTCCAGCAGCGTGGCGGGGATGGCCGCGCAGTTGATCTTGATGAACGGCTTGTCGCGCCGGCTGGACGCCCCGTGCAGCGCGGTGGCGATGAGCTCCTTGCCGGTACCGCTCTCTCCGGTGATGAGCACCGTGGAGGGCGTGTCCGCCACCTTGTCGATGATCTTGTAGACCTCTTGAATCTGCGGCGAGTCCCCGATGATGGCGGCGCGCGCCTTGACGTCCGGACGCACGGAGCGGCGGGCGCTCTCGTTCGTCTTGGCGGCCTTCGCGACGACGGAGGACAGCTCCGCCTGGTCGAAGGGCTTGGTGATGTAGTCGAACGCGCCGGCCTTGATGGCGTCCACGGCCGAGTCCACGGTGCCGTGCGCGGTGATGATGATGACCGGCACGTCCGGGTTGGCGGCGCGGACGGTGCCCAGCACCTCCATGCCGCCCACCTTGGGCATCACCAGGTCCGTCACCACGATGTCCGCGCCGTTCTTGTGAAACTCGGCGAGCCCCTGCTCGCCATTCTCCGCGACCGTGACGTCGAAGCCGTCCCGGCGCAGCATCGCGGCGAGCACCTTTCGCAGGTTCGCCTCGTCGTCGATGACCAGGACCTTTGCCATGAGGGCTGTCAGGGCGCGGGCTAGCGGCGATGCGTGGGGGCGGGCGGCGCGGCGGCGGCGCCGGGGCCCTCGAGGGTGCAGATGGCGTCCGGGTGCTTGATGCGCAAGAGCAGCGCCTCCAGCACGCGGAACGGATGGTTCATCCGCGAGGCGCCCAGGTACGCGGCCACCATGTCCATGGACACGGCGAGGTCCATGTTCTCCCGGCCGGTGGACACCACCACGCCGGAGTCCCCGCGCAGGCGGTTGGACTGGTAGACGCCGTCCGACGCGAGCTGGCGGATGGTTTCAATCTCCAGCACGCCCGTCTTCTCGTAGATGCGGTGCAGCTGCGAGTACAGCCGCGGCGACAGCACCACGGCGTAGGGGCCGAAGTGGCCGTGCTCGTTCAGCTTGCGCGTGGAGTCGACGATGGCCTGGAAGCCACCGCCCGCCACCGTCCAGTCGCCGAGCGGCACGGTGAGCCGGCCGTTGGCGGTCATCAGGCCTTCGTAGCCCAGGCGCGCGTCGCCGTAGAAGATGAGCTCGTCCTCCTGCTGCGCGCACAGCGCGGCGGCGCCCGCGGCGGCGGACACGTCCAGCGGCATGTTGTGCGTGCGCGCGGCCTCGATGTCGCGCCAGTGCAGCAGGAAGTCCTTGTAGAGGATGGGGATGGTCTTGAACTTGCGCGCGTCGGTGAAGACCATCGCGGTCTCCTGCTCGCCGACGATGTCCACCGCGCCGGGGGACACGCCCTGGAACTCGTCGTAGGGCACCGTCTGCACGCCCGCGCCCAGCGGACCGTAGATGTCCAGGATGCGACGGCCGACCAGCGACCGCCGTGCGACCTGGATGACGGTTTCATTCAGGCGCGCCCACTCCTCTTCACGGAGGGGGTTCTCGGCATGTCCAAGGAAGTCAGGCATCGGATGTTCTCCAGAAGGTCAACAAGGAGAGAAAGGGGACGTCAGCGACCGTTGCCACCACCGCCACCACCCCGGCGGAGCGAGCCGACGGTGAGCGGGTGGGACTCCACCGCGGGCGGCGGGGCAGGCAGGCCGTACATGAGCCGCTGCGGGGGCAGCGACGTGAGGGGTTCCAGGGGAGGGCGGCCGTTGCGGCCACTCACCGCGGCGGGCGCGGGCGGGGCAGCCCGTGCCGGCGCGGCGGGGGCGGCGGGCGCACCCGCGGCGGTGCCCTCGAAGTGTCCGGTGGCCACGGGGCTGGTGAAGTGGGCGTCCTGGCCGCTGTCCAGCAGGCGCAGCATGTGGACGGCCTCGGAGACGTGCTCCTTCTCCTCGGCGGCCAGGTGCTGGAAGAAGGCGCGGACGTCGGGAGACGAAGAGGCTCGGGCGAAGGCCTCGTATTCGTTGATGGTCTCGAGCTCGCGGGCCAGCACGCGGCGGATGCGCGCCACGTCGTCCAGGTCGCTGTCGGGGGTTCCGGCCATTGGCACCGGACCCTGGCAACCTGGCGAGGTAGCGTCAAGTGAAAGAGGCTGCCCGGGTTTCGCGCTTCATGCCACTCAACGCCGCGCATAGAGTCCCGCGCCCTGGTGACTGCCTCCATGCCCGCGTCCTCCTCGCCGCCGCCGCCCACCGCGCCTTCCCAGTCCGCGCGCCCGGGAGGCAGGGGCGCGCTGCTCGTCGCTACCGGCATCCTCGCCTCACGGTTGATGGGCCTGGTGCGCGAGCGCGTCTTCGCGCACTACCTCGGCAACGCGGACGCAGCCGCCGTCTTCAAGGCGGCGCTGCGCATTCCCAACTTCCTGCAGAACCTCTTCGGCGAGGGAGTCCTCTCCGGCTCGTTCATCCCCGTCTACGCGGGGCTGCTGGGCCGCGACGAGACGAAGGAGGCGGACCGCGTGGCCGGCGCGGTGTTCGGCCTGCTGTCGCTGGTCACCGCGGTGATGGTGGCCGCGGGCATGCTCGCCACGCCGCTGCTGGTGGACCTCATCGCTCCGGGCTTCGAGGGCCACTCGCGGGAGCTGGCCATCCGCGTGGTCCGCATCCTCTTCCCCGGCACGGGCATGCTGGTGCTGAGCGCGTGGTGCCTGGGCATCCTCAACAGCCACCGCCGCTTCCTGCTGTCGTACCTGGCGCCGGTGGTGTGGAACATCGCCATCATCCTCACGCTCGTCTTCGCCGGTGGCCGCTACACCGAGGACCGGCTGGTGGAGGTGCTCGCCTACGGTGTGGTGCTGGGCTGCTTCCTCCAGTTCGCGGTGCAGGTGCCCTCGACGCTGCGGCTGTTGGGGGGCTTCCGCCCGACGCTGTCGCTGGCGAGCGCGTCCGTGCGCCAGGTGCTGAAGAACTTCGGCCCCGTGGTGCTGGGGCGCGGCGTGGTGCAGTTCAGCGCGTGGGTGGACACCGCCTTCGCCACGCTCATCTCCAACCGCGCGGTGTCCTCGCTGCTGTACGCGCAGACCCTCTACCTCATCCCGGTGAGCCTCTTCGGCATGGCGGTGTCCGCCGCGGAATTGCCGGAGATGTCCCGCGCCTCGGGTGAGGGCCAGGACGTGGCCGCGAAGCTGCGCGAGCGCATCGGCAACGGCGCGCGGCGCATCGCCTTCTGGGTGGTGCCCTCCGCCGCCGCGTTCCTCTTCCTCGGGGACATGGTGGCCGCGGCGCTCCTGCAGACGGGCCGCTTCAACGCGGCCGACTCGCGCTACCTCTGGTACCTGTTGATGGGCGCGTCGGTGGGCCTGGTGGCCTCCACCGTGGGCCGGCTCTACGCCTCCGCCTTCTACGCGCTGAAGGATCCGAAGACGCCCCTGCGCTTCGCGGTGGTGCGAGTGTCCGTGGGCGCCCTGGGCGCGTGGCTCCTGGGCCTGAAGCTCCCGGGGTGGGTGGGCCTGCCGGACTACCTGGGCGCGCTGGGGCTCACCCTGGCGGGCGGCATGGTGGCCTGGCTGGAGTCCAGCCTGCTCCGTCGCAAGCTCGTGAAGCAGATTGGCCCGGTCGGCGTGCCTTCCGGACTGCTGCCCCGGCTGTGGACCGCGGCAGGGGTCGCCGGGCTCGTGGGGCTGGGCATCAAGCTGGGCCTCGCGTCCCTTCTTGGTCCCATGCCCGGCGTGGAGGCGGAGTGGGGGGGCGGCCTGCTCGTGCCCCCCCGGCTGCACCCCGCGCTGGGCTTCCTGGCCACGGCCGTCCCCTTCGGGATTGTTTATTTCGCACTCGCCGCGGCCCTGGGTGTCCCGGAGGCAGGGGCCGTCTTCCGCAAGGTCGGTCGCAAGCTCCGGCTGGTGCGCTAACCACCCGCGAATACTCGGCTCCTGACGGACCGGGCGGCGCATCTTTGAGTGGCAAACAGTGCTCGTGGGATGGCTTGACGCGCTGCCTCCGTTCAACAACGAAGCAACGGCCCACACGGCGTGCGCGTCATCTGGCTTCCTCCGGAGTTGGCGCGCGTGTAGAGTGCGCCGCCTTTTTCACCGGGGCCCGGCTTCTCGGGAAGCCAGGGTCGAATTCGTCTCAGGAAGGTCTCGGCAGTGAGCGACGAGAAGAGCGGTTCCAATTCGGGCGGTCCGGGCGGGATGGGTCCCAAGAAGCCGAAGGCTACCTTCGGTGATGTGATGCTCGGCATCCCCTCTGGGGGCAGTGGCCGGGACGGGGACCGGGGTGGGCGCGGAGGTGGCCGCGGTGGTGAGCGTGGTGGCGACCGAGGTGGCGACCGCGGAGGTCGTGGCGAGCGCGAAGCGTCGCCCCGGCCCGAGGGTGGCGCCCCGCGTGGCGACCGTCCTCCTCGTCCTGGCGGTGACCGGGGCGGCGAGCGCCGCGGTGGCGGGAGCGGTGGCGGCGAGCGCCGCCCGTCCGGCCCCATGGTGGTCGTGAAGCGCGCATCGGGTGCCATCGAGACGCGGGGCCTCTCGGACGAGAAGCCCGCCGACGCCACCGCGACGGCCGAGGAGACGACCGCCGCCGCCGAGGCCTCCGCCGCGACGACGCCGGCTCCCACGCCCGCTCCGCGCCCGGTGACTCCGGCGCCCTCCAGCGCGCTGTACGAGGAGGTCGCCGAGTCCCAGTCCTTCGCCGAGATGTTCGAGGCGCAGGGCGGTGCTCCGGGCCGCCGCGGCGTGCGCGTGGGCGAGAAGGTCAAGGGCACCATCTTCCAGCTCGGCGCGGACACCGCGTTCGTGTCGCTGGAGGGGTCCGCCAAGAGCGAGGCGATGATCGAGCTGCGCGAGCTCAAGGACGACGAGGGCATCCTCCGCTTCGGCGTGGGTGACAGCCTCGAGGCCCACGTCATCGAGGTGGGCGCCAAGGGCATCCTGCTGTCGCGCGCGCTCGCCAAGGGCAGCGCGTCCATGGCCATGCTGGCCGAGGCTCGCGCCTCCGGCATGCCCGTGGAGGGCATGGTGCTGAGCGTGAACAAGGGCGGGGTGGAGGTCGCCATCGGCGACATCCGCGCCTTCTGCCCCATCAGCCAGCTGGACCTGCGCTTCGTGGAGAAGCCGGACCAGTTCATCGGCGAGAAGCTCCAGTTCCGCGTCACCGAGGTTCGTGATCGCAACGTGGTGCTGTCGCGCCGGGCGCTGCTCGAAGAGGAGCAGCGGAAGCTGGCCTCGGAGACGCGCAAGAACCTGTCCGAGGGCAAGGTCGTCAAGGGCAAGGTCTCCGGCGTGCGCGACTTCGGCGTGTTCGTCGACCTGGGCGGCGTGGAGGGCATGATTCCCGTCTCCGAGCTCTCGTACACGCGCGTCGGTCACCCGTCCGAGGTGGTCAACGCCGGTGACGAGGTCGAGGTGGAGATCCTCCGCATGGAGGCCGCTCAGCCCAACTCGCCCGACAAGAGCAAGCAGAAGGAGCGCATCACCCTGTCCATGCGCGCGCGCATGGAGGACCCCTTCAAGAAGGCCATCTCCGAGATCAAGGAAGGCGACCGTCTGCAGGGCAAGGTCGTCCGCCTGCAGCCCTTCGGCGCCTTCGTGGAGCTGCGCCCCGGCGTGGATGGCCTCGTGCACATCTCCGCGCTGAGCGACCGCCGCATCGCGCACCCGCGCGACGTGGTGAAGGAGGGTGAGGTCATCTGGGTCGCCGTCGAGAAGATCGACGCCAACGACAAGCGCATCGGCCTGCGCCGCATCTCCGAGGAGGAGGCGCAGCGTCCTCCCGAGGAGCGTGTGGCCCCCGCCGCCGCCGCCAGCGCCGCGCCCGCCGCGGCCCGTCAGCCCGCCGCGCCCCGTCCCAAGGTGGGCGACGTCGTCGTCGGCAAGGTGGACCGCATCGAGCCGTACGGCGTGTTCCTCCAGTTCGCTGGCGGCAAGGGCCTGCTCCCCGCGAGCGAGACGGGCACCGAGCGCGGCACCGACCTGCGCAAGCACTACTCGCTCGGCCAGGAGGTGAAGGTCGCCATCCTCGACATCGACCCGGCCGGGAAGATCCGCCTCTCCGTCACCGCCGCGCAGCGCGCGGAGGAGCGCGCCGAGGTCGAGGCCTGGCAGAAGACGCAGCAGCCGCAGGGACAGGCCGCGGGCAAGAAGGGCTTCGGCACCTTCGCCGACCTGCTCGGAAAGATGCGCAAGTAACGCTCCTTTCTCCGCGCTGCGCACCGAATGGCGCAGCGCGGAGAAAGGTGTTGACGCTCCAGAGCGGGGACGGTACTAACCCCCTCGCCGCAACCACTGACGCGGGGTGGAGCAGCCTGGTAGCTCGTCGGGCTCATAACCCGAAGGTCGCAGGTTCAAATCCTGCCCCCGCAACTCGTAGCACCTGAAGCCCGGCCGGAATGAAGGCCGGGACTCAGCGGTTCGAAGACAGACACAACATGACGCGGGGTGGAGCAGCCTGGTAGCTCGTCGGGCTCATAACCCGAAGGTCGCAGGTTCAAATCCTGCCCCCGCAACTCGGATCGGCCCGGTCATCCTCCTGGATGACCGGGCCGATTGCTTTTGTGCGCCCGCCGCCAGGACTCCTGCTCGTCCCTCGTCCGGACCAGGGGCGGCCCCGCGCACCGCGCAGTCACTGCCCGCCCCACGCTCCATCTTCCCGGTGTGGGCGGCATGCGTGGACGGACGTCTTCTCCGCGCCTGCCTGCCGGTGAGGAGGAGCGGACGATGGACACCGAGGCCACGCACGTCCTGCTGGTGGGAGGCACGGGCCAGTTCGGGCATCGACTCGCTTCGGCGCTCCTCTTCCGGCCCGGTATCCGCCTGCATGTGCTGGTGCGCCCGGGCACGCGGCCCGAGTCGCTGGACGGGCTCGCGGACCAGGGCGTGACACTCGTCGAGGGCTCGCTCCAGGACGTGCGCTCGCTCGACTCGGCGGTGGAGGGCGTGGACG
Organism: Pyxidicoccus sp. MSG2; assembly: GCF_026626705.1. Taxonomy (NCBI): domain Bacteria; kingdom Pseudomonadati; phylum Myxococcota; class Myxococcia; order Myxococcales; family Myxococcaceae; genus Pyxidicoccus; species Pyxidicoccus sp. MSG2. Next base: position 12,862,512 of record NZ_JAPNKC010000001.1, on the reverse strand, counting down.
TGGTCCTCTCCGCCGTGCGCGGCGGAGAGGACGTCATGGTGGACGGTCAGCTCCGGCTGCTGGACGTGGCGCGGCGGCACGGCGTCATGCGCTTCATCCCCTCGGACTACTCGCCGGACTTCTTCCAGCTCAGCGAGGGCGAGGACGCGCAGCTGGACCTGCACCGGCGCGTCGCGGACGCCGTGGAGCGCAGCGGCGTGCGGCACACGTTCATCCTCTGCGGTGCCTTCATGGAAGTGGCGCTGTCGCCCCTGGCGCACGTGTTCGATTTGGAGCGCGGGCACGTGGCGTACTGGGGCACCGGCGACGAGTCCTTCGACGTCACCGCGATGGGCGACGTGGCCCGGTGGGTGGCGCAGGCCGTGGTGGACCCGCGCGCGGAGGGCCGGCGCCTGGAGCTCGTCGGGGACGTGGTGACGGTGAATGAAGTCTCGCGGCTCTACGAGGAGCTCACGGGCCGGCAGCTCCAGCGCGTCTGCCGTGGCACGGTGGAGGACCTCCGCCGCCACCTCGCGCGTACGAGCGCCCCGGAGGGCGCGGCCCGCGAGGGGCTCATGCAGCCGCACCTGCTGCTGCAGCTCGCGGGGCGGGGACGGCTGCGCAGTCCCGCCAACGCGGAATTCACCCGGCTTCGCCCCGTGACGGTTCGCGAGTACCTCGAGGCGAAGGTGCGGCCGTGGCTGGCGTCGCGCGCGGAGGCTTCGTTCCCCGCGCACCCGTGAGCGCGCGGCGACTCACGGCTCAGCGTTCCTCGGCCGGAGTGTGTCGCTGAGGCACGGGATCACACGCGAGCTGGGCGCACTCGAGCGCAGTGCCACAGTGTCCATCGCAACAGCGCTCCTGCCTTCCAGGGCAGGCTCCCGCGTCGGCGGCGGGGGCAGGGAAGGGCTGCGGGCCCTCGCGTGCCTCCACGCCCGCGTCCCAACGCCGGACGTCCTGGAATGGAGTGCCGCCACCATCCGCCACCGGGTTGTTACGCGGCGCCTCCGCGGGCGCTGTTTCCGCGGTGGAACGGCAGGCCGTTGCCAGCACGCTCACCCCGAATGTCACGAATAGCAGCGCTGTAAGGTTTCGCACCCACCGCATTTTTCCTCCAAGCCCTCTCATAACCTGCCGTAACCACGGAAAGATGCGTCGCGTCGGGAATAAACGCTGGTGTCGCCTTTCAACCTACATCAATAAGGGCACTAATCTTCTCAGCAGGTGACAATTCGTCACCTGGGGGCGACGTTCGTGACCTGGTGTTCCGGCGATGGTGCTGGGACTCCCTCCCAGGTTGCAAGGTGGCTCCCACCCCGCCGTTGAACAGGGAGTTCCCCCACGTGAGAAGGTTGGTTGCCACGCTCTCTGGCCTGTCGCTGGTGTTGTCCGGTACCAGCGCAGTTGCCCGGACGCTGCCGAACTACGATGCACTGCAGGACGCGAAGCCCGCGGGTCGAGTCGCCGCTGGTTTCAAGCCCGTGGACTCCAAGGGGCCGCGCGTTGCTCATCGTGATGAGCGCACCGGTTCTCCTACGTTCCTCTGGGCTCGGAAGAGCGCGGATCAGTCAAAGCTGAGCGCGTCTTCCCAGTTCGCGAGCATGGCGCCCGAGCAGGCCGCTCTGGCGCAGCTCGCGGACGCCGCCTCCCTCTATGGCGTGAGCTCCTTCGAGGCCGCGGGCGCTCGAGTCGTCAACGTCAGCGAGAACCGCCAGGGCGTGAAGGTCGTCACGCTGGCCCAGGAGGCGAACGGCATCGAGGTCTTCCGGCAGTCGCTCAACCTCCTGCTCAACCGCAACAACGAGCTGGTGGCCGTCTCCGGCAGCCTCTCCAAGCACGTCTCCAGCGCCGTCGCGCCCCGCGTCCAATTCCAGCTGTCGGCCAGTGCGGCCGTCTCCGCTGCGTACCAGGACCTGACCGGCACCGCGTTGGATGCCAGCCTGCTGCGCAACGTGAAGGCGCAGAACGCCGGCAAGTACACGCACTTCGAGCTGGCCACCTATGCCCGCCCCCTGGCGGAAGGGCTGATCATCCCGGCGCGCTCGAAGCAGGTGTACTTCTCGCTGCCCAACGCGGTGGTGCCCGCGTACTACGTGGAGCTCAACACGGGGCGCCCGGACAGCAAGGACTCCGACTACTACTCGTACGTCATCTCCGCGGTGGACGGCCGCATCCTGCTGCGCAACAACCTGACCGCGGATGCGGAGTTCAGCTACCGCGTGTTCGCGGACTCCACGCCGCCGTTCACCCCGCACGACGGCCCCGCCGGCAACAACGCCACGCCGCACCCCACGGGCACCCCGGACGGCTTCCGTCCCGCGTATGTCGCGCCCAGCCTGGTCACCCTGCAGAACGTGCCCTTCAGCCAGAACGACCCCTGGCTGGCGGACGACGCCACGGTGACGCGCGGTAACAACGCGGACGCGTTCGCGAACCTCACGGCTCCGGACGGCTACAACGACGGCGACCTTCGCCCCACCGTCACCGCGCCCGGCGTGTTCGACCGGACCATGCTGTTCGACATCCAGCCGTACGCGAACGCGGAGCAGATCGCCGCCGCGACGACGAGCCTGTTCTTCATGAACAACTGGCTCCACGACTGGTACTACGACGCCGGCTTCGACGAGGAGTCCGGCAACGCGCAGGCCGACAACTTCGGCCGCGGCGGCATTGGCAACGACGCCATCCGCGCCCAGGCCCAGGACTACAGCGGCACCAACAACGCCAACATGCAGACGCCGGCGGACGGTGCGTCCCCGCGCATGCGCATGTACCTGTTCTCGGGTCCCAGCGGGCAGCTGGTCGTCAATGCCCCCGCGAGCGTCGCGGGTGAGTACAAGGTCGGTATCGCCTCGGGCTTCGGTCCCCAGACGTACGACGTCACGGGTGACGTCGTCATCGGCCAGGACGCGGCGGACGCCGCGGGCCCGTCCACCACGGACGGCTGCTCCCCGCTGACCAACGCGGCGGCGGTCGCCGGCAAGATTGCGCTGCTCGACCGCGGTACGTGCGCCTTCACCGTGAAGGCCGCCACCGCGCAGGCGGCGGGCGCCATCGGCCTCCTCATCGCCGACAACGCGGCCGGCTTCGTTTCCCCCCTCGGTGGCGCTGCCACCGGCATCACCATCCCCGCGGTTCGCATCACGCTGGCGGACGGCAACAAGCTGCGCAATGTCGCCGGCCTCAACGTTCACCTGTCGCGCGCCGAGGCCATCAACCTCGACGGCACGGTGGACAACGTCATCGTGGCCCACGAGTGGGGGCACTACATCAGCAACCGCCTCGTCCAGAACTCCGCCGGTCTGACCAACAACCAGGGTCGGTCCATGGGCGAGGGCTGGGGCGACTTCACGGCCCTGCTGATGATCACCCGTCCCGAGGACATCAACGTCCCGGCCAACGCGAACTGGAATGGTGCCTACGGCGCGGCTGAGTACGCCACCCGCGGCAGCTCTCCGGACTCCGCGTTCTTCGGCATCCGCCGCGTGACGTACTCGTCGGACATGGCGAAGAACCCCCTCACGTTCAAGCACATCACCGACGGCGTGGCGCTGCCCACCAACGCCCCCATCGCGCCGGTCAGCAACAACGCCGAGGTCCACAACTCCGGCGAGATTTGGACCACGATGCTGTGGGAGTGCTACACGGCGCTGCTGCGCGCGCATCCGTTCCAGGAGGCGCAGGACCGCATGAAGAGCTACCTGGTCAACGGGTACAAGCTCACTCCCGCGGCCCCGACCTTCCTGGAGGCGCGCGACGCCATCATCGCGGCAGCCATGGCCAATGACCCGGCCGACGGCCAGCGCTTCTGGGCGGCCTTCGCCAAGCGCGGCGCGGGCGTGGGCGCGGTGGCCCCGGATCGCAACTCCACCACCCACGCGGGTGTCGTGGAGAGCTTCAACGTGGGCACCGACGTGCAGCTGCTCGCCGCCTTCTTCGAGGACAACGTCGGCGCCGCGGGTGACGAGGACGGCATCCTCGACAACGGTGAGACGGGCCTGCTGACCTTCATCGTCTACAACAACGGCTCCGAGCCCGCGGAGACCAGCGCCGTCACCGTCGTGACCACCACGACGGGCGTGACGGTGGGCGACCGTGGCACCGCGCAGTTCCCCCCCATGGGGATTGGTGACATCGGCATCGTCTCCGTTCCCGTCTCGCTGACGGGCGCGGGCACGGGCCAGCGGGTCGACTTCGCCTTCTCCCTCCGTGATGACCGCCAGGCCGTCCCGGGCGACAAGAGCGACGTGCTCGCCTTCAAGACCAACTACGACGAGGTCCCCGAGGCCACCGCCAGCGAGACGGTGGAGGGCACGCCCTTCAACCTCCCCTGGGACACCGAGTTCAACGAGGACCTGGTTCCGGCCGAGTTCGGCGTCGTCGAGTTCAGCGACCTCAACCGCGCCTTCTACGGCGAGGACCTGGGTGCGCCGGCCGACTTCAGCCTCATCACCCCGCCGCTGAACGTCAGCGCCACCGCCCCCTTCGTGGTGTCCTTCCGTCACTCGTACGACTTCGAGACGGACGCCGGCGGCAACTACGACGGCGCCGTCGTCGAGCTGTCCGAGGACGATGGCGCGACGTGGGTCGACATCGGTGACTCGCTGTATACGGGCGTGCTGATCAACTACGCGGGCAACCTCAACCCCCTGGCGGGCCGCCGCGCCCTCGTCGGCACCACCGCGGGCTTCCCGACGTTCAACACCGCCACGCTGAACCTGGGGACCGCCTATGCCGGCAAGACGGTGCTGATCCGCTTCCGCATCGGCACGGACAACGGCGCCGGCAACACCGGCTGGGTGCTGGACGACCTGTCCTTCTCCGGCATCACCAACACGCCGTTCATCAAGATCTGCGCGGACAGCGGCCAGTGCGCCAACTCCGCTCCGGTCATCTCGGCCGGTCCGGACGTGACGGTCGACGAGCGCGCGCCGGTGTCCCTCACCGGTAACGCCTTCGACGCGGACGGCCAGGCGCTCACCTACACCTGGGCGCGCGTGTCCGGCCCGGCGGTGACGATCACCAACGGCAACACGCTGAAGCCGTCCTTCACGGCTCCGGACGTGACGGCCGACACCGACCTGGTGCTCCGCCTCACCGCCACCGACGGCGCCGCCCCGGTGTCCGACACGGTGACGGTGCGCATCCGTCAGGTGAACCGTGCGCCCACCGTCAACGCGGGCCTCGACGGCACCGCTGACGAGCGCACCACCGTCACGCTCTCCGGCTCCGCCAGCGACGCGGACGGCGAGGCGCTGACCTACCTGTGGACGCAGACGGCCGGCACCGCGGTGGCGCTGCGTGACTACAACAAGGCGACGGCGACCTTCACGGCGCCGGAGACGGTCACCGGCGAGACGCTCTCCTTCACCCTGTCGGTGAGCGACGGCAAGACGAGCACCACCGACTCGGTGAACGTGCAGATTGGCAACGTGAACCGCGCGCCGATGGTGACGGCCTCGTCCGCCTCCTTCGACGAGCGCAGCACCGCGACCCTCACGGCCACGGCGTCCGACCCGGACGGCCAGACCGTGAGCTACAGCTGGGCCCAGACGGACGGCGACGAGGTGGTGCTCTCGGGTGCCAACACCGCGAGCGTGTCCTTCTCCACCGGCGAGGTGGCCGCTGACGCCGTCCTCAAGTTCACCGTGACGGTGAGCGACGGTACGGCCTCGGCCAGCCAGGAGGTCGTGGTGAACGTGCGTCAGGTCAACGTCGCGCCCACGGTGAACGCGGGTGCGGACCTGTCCGTGGACGAGCGTGAGACGGCGACGCTGAGCAGCTCCGCGACCGACGCGGATGGCGACGCGCTGACCTACCACTGGGTGCAGGTGTCCGGCACTCCGGTGGCGCTGTCCAACGCCAACGCGGCGACGGCCACCTTCACGGCCCCGGAGACGGTGCTCGGTGAGGAGCTCACCTTCATGGTGACGGTGAGCGACGGCAAGTCGACGACGAGCGACACGGTGGGCGTGCACATCGGCGCGGTCAACCTCGCGCCGTCCGTGACGGCCTCCGCCGTCGTGGCCGACGAGCGCAGCACGGCCACTCTCGCGGCCACCGCCGCGGATCCGGACAACGACAGCCTCACCTACGCCTGGTCGCAGGTGTCCGGTTCGGAGGTCACGCTCACGGGCGCTGACTCCGCGACGGCCACCTTCTCCACGGGCGAGGTGACCGCCGACACCGAGCTCACCTTCCGGGTGACGGTGAGCGACGGCCATGCCACCGCCAGCCACGACGTGGTGGTGACGGTGCGCCAGGTCAACCGGGCGCCCGTGGCCAACGCGGGCGAGGCGGCTTCCGCCAAGGGCAAGACCGCGGTCACCCTCAACGGCAGCGCCAGCGCTGACGCGGATGGCACCACGGTGACGTACCAGTGGACGCAGGTGGGTGGCCCGTGGGTGTCGCTGACGGGGGCCACCACGGCCAGCCCGACCTTCACCGCGCCGGACGTGAAGGCGAACACGGAGCTGACCTTCCGCCTGGTGGTGAGCGACGGCTCGCTCACCAGCGATGCGGACACGGTGACGGTGACTGTCACGCAGTCCGACAACATCGTCCCCGTGGCGAAGGCGCGCATCATCCTCTCTGGCGACCAGACCGCGATGACCCTCGACGGCTCGGCCTCCAGCGACCCGGATGGTGACGCCCTCACCTACAAGTGGGAGCAGACGGGTGGCCCGGCCGTCACGCTGGCCAGCCCCAACCAGGCGGTGCTCGGCGTGAACGTCCCCGAGCTCGACGACGACAGCGCCACGTTCAGCTTCAAGCTGACCGTGACGGATGCTCGTGGCGGGACCCACACCGCCACCGTGGAGGCCACGGCCACGCCGGAGAACGGCGGCGGTTGCTCCTCCACGGGCGCGGGCGCCCCGGCCGGCATCCTCGGCCTGGCGCTCCTCAGCCTGCTGCGCCGTCGGCGCAACACGCTGGCCTGAGACGTGACGGTGCCGCCAGGCCCGGGCGGCTGAGAGGCCCGGGTCCGGCGGTTCCCCACTGAGCTTCAGAAGTCATCCGGCGGCCGGTTCTCCCTTCGGGGAGGCCGGCCGCCGCTCTTTTGGGGAGCCCGCGCGTCAGAGGGGCTGCACGTGCTCCGCGAGGCGCCCGGTGGCGATGAGCTCCAGCAATTCGTCGCCCATGCGCTCGCTCTCGGCGACCACCTGGTTCCACGCGCGGATGCGCTCGGTGTCCTTGAGCCGCTCGAAGTCCACGCGGTCCGGAATCCTCCCTCCCGGCAGCCGTGCCACCAGCTCCGCGGACGGCGCAATCAGGAGCGCCCTGCGGAAGTTGGCCGGACGCGCGCGCCGCCAGGGCAGGGACTTGTCGAACCAGCCGGGCACCACGTACGGGTAGAAGTGCGGGTAGAGCACCAGCCCCTCGCCCGGGCCGAAGTCCAGGTCCAGGTGGTAGTCGAGCACGCCGCCGTCCCGGTACACCCCCGGCCGCGCGCCCGGAATCCGCACGCCGCTGAGCACCATGGGAATGGAGCCCGAGGCCAGCAGCGCCGGGCGCAGGTTCTCCGGCGTCAGCGGCAGGTGCACGGAGGGCAGATCCTTCAGCCCGGCGAACGGGCTGGTGTCGCCCGCCGTGTGGAAGATGACGCGTTCCATGTGCAGCCCGAGCGTCCGCCGGCTCACCATGTTGCCCATCGCGCACAGCGCCAGTCCCAGCAGCTGCACGCGCGGGTGCTCCACGCCCATGGGCCCGCGGCACAGCGCGGTGACGACGTGCAGCCGGGCCCACGGGTGGTTGAGGATCTGCGCCTCGCCCTCGTCGCCCAGGAGCGCGTCCAGGATGCGCGCGCTCGTCTCGCTCACCAGCGACGGCGGAGGCTTCGCGGGGTAGCGCTGGTCGATGTACGCCGCCTCGAAGCGGTGCAGCGCCGCCACCGGGTCCGCCTGGGCCACGCACGCCAGCCGCCAGCTTCCAATGGACGAGCCAATCAGGTGCAGCGGCCGCGTGCGCCCCTGGAAGAGGCCGGCGAAGAGGGCGCGGTCCAGGCCGGCCAGCACCAGCCACTTCGGTCCGCCCGAGGCGCCGGGCACGACGTCCACGTCATCGCCACGCAGGCCCCGCTCACGAATCATCCGCAGTGCGTCAGGGCCGGCCAGCAGGGTCAGGTTGGATGCCATATCGGGGGCGGCAAGGTAGCAGGGGCGGCACGCGCGCGCGTTGGCCCTCTCGGGCCAGACCACGCTCCGCTTGCGACAGTCCGCGCGCCGCTGCTGTAGTGCGCGGCACCCCATGAAGAAGCCCACTCCTCCTGGCAGTCCCTCCGCGGGCCTGAGCCGCCGCGCCTTCCTCGGTGGCACGGCTGCCGCCACCGCCTTCGTCACGCTGGACTCCCAGGCGCAGGCTCCCGCCGCGCCACCGGCCGGCAAGGCTCCGGCGGCGGTCCCCGCCTCGAAGCCCTTCGAGCTGGAGGAGGCCACCGTCGCGGACCTCCAGGCGGGCCTGAAGTCCGGCAAGCACACCGCGCACGGGCTCACGGAGCGCTACCTCGCGCGCATCAACGAGCTGGACCGCAAGGGAGACCTCCCGTTGCTGTCCGTCATCGAGCTGAACCCGGACGCGCTCGCCATCGCCGCGGCGCTCGACAAGGAGCGCAAGGAGAAGGGGCCGCGCGGGCCGCTGCACGGCATCCCCGTCCTCATCAAGGACAACATCGCCACCGCGGACCGCATGCAGACCACCGCCGGCTCGCTCGCGCTCGTGGGCGCGGTGCCCCAGCGCGACGCGTTCATCGTCGAGCGCCTGCGCGCGGCGGGCGCGGTCATCCTCGGCAAGACGAACCTGAGCGAGTGGGCCAACTTCCGCTCCACGAAGTCCTCCAGCGGCTGGAGCGGGCGGGGCGGGCAGACGCGCAACCCGTATGCCTTGGACAGGACGCCGTCGGGCTCCAGCTCGGGCTCCGGGGCCGCCGCCGCCTCCAACTTCTGCGCGGTGGCCGTGGGGACGGAGACGGATGGCTCCGTGGTGTCGCCCGCGGCGGCCAGCTCGCTCGTGGGGCTCAAGCCCACGGTGGGCCTGGTGAGCCGCACCGGCATCATCCCCATCTCCCACACCCAGGACACCGCCGGCCCCATGACGCGCACCGTGGCGGACGCCGCGGCGCTGCTCTCCGTGCTCGCGGGCATCGACCCCGCGGACGCGGCCACCGCCGCGAGCCAGGGCAAGGCCCACGCGGACTACACGAAGTTCCTCGACCCCAACGGGCTCAGGGGCGCGCGCATCGGCGTGCCTCGCGAGCGCTTCTTCGGCTACCACGCGCCCTCGGACGCGCTGGTGGAGCAGGCCATCGAGCTGATGAAGGCCCAGGGCGCCACCATCATCGACCCGGCCCCCATTCCCACGGCGTCGAAGCTGGACGAGCCCGAGTTCGAGGTCCTGCTCTACGAGTTCAAGGCGGACCTGGAGGCGTACCTCGCCGGGCTGGGGGAGGGGACGCACCCGCGCACGCTCGCGGACCTCATCAAATTCAACGACGCGCACCGCTCCACGGAGATGCCGTACTTCGGCCAGGAGCTGTTCCACATGGCGCAGGAGAAGGGGCCGCTGACGGACAAGAAGTACCGCAAGGCCCTGGCGGACTGCCGCAAGCTGTCGCGCGAGCAGGGCCTGGACGCGCTGATGGCGAAGCACCGACTGGACGCGCTCGTTGCCCCCACGCAGGCGCCTCCAGGCCTCATCGACCTCGTGAATGGCGACCATTGGTTGGGCAGCAGCTCCACGCCCGCGGCCGTCTCCGGCTACGCCACCATCACCGTGCCCGTGGGCTACGTCTTCGGGCTCCCGGTGGGCATGTCCTTCATCGGCCGCGCCTGGAGCGAGCCCACGCTGCTGAAGCTCGCCTACGCCTACGAGCAGGCGTCGCACCACCGCCGCCCGCCCGGGTTCGCTCCCACGGCGGACCTGCGTCTGAAGCCCGCCACCTGAGTCTCGCCGGGTTACTCCAATTCGCCCGCGGGGCCGGCGTCCGGCCGTCCCCGCCAGTCGTCGAGGTACGCGGCGAAGCCGGCCTTGGACTGGATGCGGAAGGAGGGGATGCGCGCGAGCGCCTCGGGCGGGAAGACGTACTGCTCGCACACGAGGCTCGCCCGCCGCGCGCCCTCCGGGCCTCCGGTGAAGGGCCGCACCTCGTGCTGGAGGTCCCCGCGGAAGTGCACCAGCATCCCCTCGCGCGGGCGCACCTCGCCCACCGGCACGTTGTCGCGCAGGAGGCACAACTCGCCGCCCTTCGCGCGCTCGGGGACCTGGAGGTACAGCACGCTCACGTGTCGCGGCGTGGCGTCCGGCACGCCGCTGGGGTCCTGGAGCGTCGCGTCGATGTGCCGGCCCACGGCCGTGCCCGCGTCCAGCAGGAGCAGGTTCAGGTAGAAAGCGTTGGGTAGGACACGTTCCTTCCGGGCCCCCAGCAGCCGCTCGCGCCACGGGAGCAACCCGCGAGCACTGGTTGGATCCAACACCCTCGCCAGGTAGCAAGACAGGAACGGGAAGCGGGCCTCCAGGGTGGCGCGGCCCTCGTGCGTGAAGATGAAGGCGAAGCCGCGGCTGGCGCGGAACGTCCCCATCAGCGGGCTGCGCGCGACGAATCGAGAGCCGAGCAGGGCCTCTCGGAGCGCCTCCAGCGCCGGTGTAGGTAGGGCTTCACGCTGGGTGGTGTAAGTTCGCACTGTTGAGAAAACAGCAAGACATGCACAACAGACCAATAGCGATTTTACAGCCTACCTTCTAGGTTCCAGCCTTGTCGTTCCTTCCATCCCCCGAGAAGGATTCATGAGCCAGCACCCTCGACCGTCCAGCACTCCTCCTCCCGCGGCCCTCATCATGACCCAGATGGTGTACGGCTTCTGGGTTTCTCGATGTCTACAAATCATGGCCGAGCTCGGCCTCGCCGACACCATCGGTGACGTGCCCAAGAGCGTGGAGGACCTCGCGAAGGCGAGCGGCACCCACGCGCCCGCGCTGCGCCGGATGCTTCGCCTGCTCAGCGGCCTGGGGGTGCTGCGCAAGGACGAGCAGTCCGACTGTTGGGGGCTCACCGAGCTGGGCAGCATGCTCCGCAAGGACAACCCCGGCTCCGTCTATGGCTCGCTGCGCGCGCACGGCCACATCCTGTCCTGGCAGGCGTGGGGGGACTTGAAGGGCTCGCTCACCACGGGCCAGCCGTCCGTCGAGAAGTTCATGGGCGACTCGTTCTTCAACTACCTGGCCGCGCACCCCGAGGACGCCGCCATCTTCAACGGGAGCATGGCCGCGTACCAGACGCTCAACGCCCCGGCGGTGGTGAACGCGTATGACTTCAGCGCGGCCCGCACCGTCATGGACGTGGGCGGCGGCACCGGCACGCTCATCTCGCACATCCTCCAGGCGCACCCGGCCATCCGGGGCTCCATCTTCGAGATGGCCCACGTGGCGGTGGAGGCGCGAGAGCGGCTCGCGTCGATGGGGCTGAAGGAGCGCTGTGACGTCGTCGACGGCGACTTCTTCGCCACGATTCCCCAGGGACAGGACGTCTACATCCTGTCGCAGATCCTCCACGACTGGGACGACGAGAAGAGCCTGCGCATCCTCTCCAACATCCGCCAGGCGATGCGCCCCGACTCGAAGCTGCTCATCGTGGAGACGGTGCTGCCGGGCGACAACGCGATGCACTTCGGCAACCTCTACGACATGGCGATGCTCGTGCTCGTGGGTGGCCAGGAGCGCACCGAGGCGGAGTACATCGCGCTGGCGCAGAAGGCCGGGATGAAGGTTGCCAACATCCTGCCCACCACCATGCCCCCGAGCGTCGTCGAACTCGTCCCGGCCTGACGCTCCTGGCGGGCGGAGCCCCGGTGCTTCGCCTCGCCGAGCATGTCGAGCAGGGCCTTCTCCGCGGAGTGGAGGCCCTCGCTCGTCGTGGCGACCAACACGAGCAGGTCGATGCGCGGCTCGATGCCGCACGGCACCCCAGGCGTCGCCTGGATGCCCGCCCATGGGCCCACCAGAAAAGCGCCTGGCCGCATTTTCGATGGGAATACAGCTCGATTAGAGTGCCTGCCGAGCCCCATGACCGAGTTCCTCAGCGCCATCCTCGCCTTTCCGACCGCCGTCTTCACCATCGTCATGGGCGTGGTGCTGACGTACTGGCTCTTCGTCATCATCGGCGCGGTGGGCATCGACATGCTCGACGGCCACCTGGACTTCGAGAGTGGCGCCAAGGCCGCCAGTGGCGCGCTCCAGGGGGGCCTCAAGGCGGCGGGCAGTGCGCTGGAGGGCGGCGCGAAGGCGGCGGGTGGTGCGCTGGAAGGCGGCGTCAAGGCCGCGGCGGCGCATGACCACTCCGCGGACGTGGACGGCGGCATCCTCGCCGCGCTGGGCTTCGCGGGCATCCCCCTCACCGTGTCCGTCAGCCTCGTGGGCTTCATCTCCTGGACGCTGTCGCTGCTGAGCGCGGGCCCCGTGCACGCGGCGCTGGGGCCGGCGCTTCCCTCGTGGCTCATCAGCGGAGCCCTGGGCCTCGCGTGCTTCGTCGCGGCCCTGGTCCTCTCCGGCCTCGCCGTGCGGCCGCTGCGCCCCGTCTTCGTGGCGAAGCGCGCCCCCGGCCGTCAGGAATTGATGGGCCGCGTGTGCAACATCTCCAGCGGCAGCGTGACGGAGCGCTTCGGTCACGCCACCTTCGAGGACGGGGGCGCGGGCCTCATCCTCAACGTCGTCTGCGCCAAGGCCAATGTCCTCAAGCGCGGAGACCCGGCGCTGATCCTCGGCTACGACACCGAGCGGCACGTCTACGAGGTGGAGCCGGTGGACTGGCTCCTCCCGGAAGAAGCGAAGCAGCTCGATGACCCGGACAAGGCCGCCAGCATCGCTCGCGCCAGGGCTCGTCACTGAGAGACTTCCGGCGGCGGCCCTTTGGGAGGGCGGTCGTCGGCACATCACCATCCGGGAGGCTTTTGCGGGGGGCTTCCGGAGCTTGGTACAAGGCCCGCGGTCATCACGTACAGGAAAGGCCATGGAACTCTACCAGCTCCTCCCCATCATCTTGGTGGGTGTCATCGTCCTCGGTGGTATCGCCCTCACCATCGTCCGGCTCTATCGCCAGGTGGACCAGGGCAAGGTCCTCATCGTCAACACGCTGAAGAGCGAGCCGCACGTCACCTTCACCGGCACGGTGGTGTACCCCATCATCAACCGCGCCGAGGTGATGGACATCTCCCTGAAGACGGTCGAAATCGACCGTCGCGGGAAGGAAGGCCTCATCTGCAAGGACAACATCCGCGCGGACATCAAGGTCACCTTCTTCGTGCGCGTGAACAAGACGCGCGAGGACGTGCTCAAGGTGGCCCAGTCCATCGGCTGCGCGCGCGCCTCCGACCAGGAGACGCTGGAGAACCTCTTCGAGGCCAAGTTCTCCGAGGCCCTCAAGACGGTGGGCAAGAGCTTCGAGTTCGTCGAGCTCTACACCAAGCGTGATGAAATCAAGGACCAGGTGGTCCGCGTCATCGGCCGCGACCTCAACGGCTACATGCTGGAGGACTGCGCCATCGACTTCCTGGAGCAGACCCCCGTCGAGATGCTCGACAAGGACAACATCCTCGACGCCGAGGGCATCCGGAAGATCACCGAGCTGACGACGAAGCAGAACGTCTTCACCAACGAGCTGCGCCAGGACGAGCGCATGGCCGTCACCAAGCGCAACGTCGAGGCGGATGAGGCCATCTTCGCCCTCGAGCGCCAGCGCGAGGAGGCCTCCGCGAAGCAGAAGCGGGAAATCGACAGCATCCACGCGCGTGAGTCCTCCGAGGCCGAGCGCGTGAAGCAGGAGGAGCACGCCAAGTCCGAGCTCGCCCGCATCAAGGCCGAGGAGGAAATCCTCATCAACGAGCAGAACAAGCAGCGCCAGGTCGAGGTGGCCCAGAAGAACCGCGAGCGCGTGGTCGGCGTGGAGACCGAGCGCGTGGAGAAGGACCGCGCCCTGGAGGCCATCAACCGCGAGCGCGAGACGGAGCTGCAGCGCATCGCCAAGGAGAAGGCGCTGGAGGGCGAGAAGAAGCTCATCGCCGACGTGGTGCGCGCCCGCATCGCCGTGGAGAAGACGGTGGCGGAGGAGGAGGAGCGCATCAAGGACCTGCGCGTGAAGGCCGATGCCACCCGCAAGAAGGACGCGCTCATCATCACCGCCGAGGGCGCGGCCCAGGAGAAGACCGTCAAGGACGTCAACGCCGCCAAGGCCAACAGCGAAATGGCCGTGTTCATGGCGAAGGAGAAGCTCACCCTGGCCGAGGCGGACCTCGAGGCCGCCGACAAGTCGGCCAAGGCGAAGATGCGTCTGGCCGAGGGCATCCAGGCCGAGTCCGCCGCGCACGGCCTCGCCGAGGTGCGGGTGAAGGAAGCGGACGCGCAGGCCACCGAGAAGCTCGGCATGGCGCAGGTGCGCGTGAAGGAGGCCGAGGCCGGCGCCATCGAGAAGCAGGGCCACGCCCAGGCGAACATCGTCCGCGAGCGCCTGCTGGCGGAGGCCGCGGGTGAGCAGGAGAAGGGCCTGGCCCGCGCCCGCATCCAGGAGGCCGAGGCTGGCGCCATCCAGAAGCGCGGCGAGGCTGAGGCCATTGCCATCCGCGAGAAGCAGCTGGCGGAGGCCGCGGCCATCCAGGAGAAGCTGCTCGCCGAGGCCCGGGGCCTCGCCGAGAAGGCCGCGTCCATGAAGCTGATGGACGGCGTCGGCCGCGAGCACGAGGAGTTCCGCCTCAAGCTCAACAAGGAGCGCGACGTGGAGCTGGAGACCATCCGCGTGCGCAAGGACATCGCCCACGCCCAGGCCGAAGTCCTGGCCAAGGCGTTCGCCAACGCGAAGTTCAACATCGTCGGCGGCGACGGCCAGTTCTTCGAGCGCTTCGTCAAGGCGGTGTCGTTCGGCACCGCGGTGGACGGCGCGCTGGACCACGGCGAGGCCCTGAAGAAGGCGCTCGGTGGTTACCTCAACGGCGAGAAGGACCTGCCGGCGGACCTGAAGGAGATCCTCTCCAAGCCGGGCCTGAGCGGCGACGCGCAGAACCTGGCCGTGGCCGCCCTGCTGCACAAGATGGCGTCCAGCCCGGTGGCTTCGGCGGGCGCGGGCCTGAAGGCGCTGGTGGCCGACGACAGCCGGCCCTCCGCCGACAAGCAGGGCTGAGAGGCTGATGGGGCCGCCACCGCGCTCCTTCGCGGTGGCGGCGGGTTGGTACGACGACCCTCGCCCTGGCTTCCCCATGAGGGGGCTCTGGCGGGGGTCTACGCTTCTTCCGGTGAACATCCATGGCAAGTGACGGCAAGGGCGCGGCTCCCTCGGGCGAGGCGGCGCTGGAGGGCGGCAGCTACGAGGTCATCCGCACGCGGCTGCTGGCGCAGGCGGACGCGCTCGGCGCGAAGGCGAACGACCTCAACGCGCGTCGCAAGACGCTCTTTGGCGGCACGGAGCTCTCCGTCATTGGCAACGAGCGGGTGCGCACCGAGAACAACTGCGTCCCGCGCGACATCGTCAGCGTCGGGAAGTACCTCCTCTTCGGCTACAACGTCTTCATCGGCCTGAAGAAGGAGACGTCCGTGTCGGACGTCTTCTCGCTGCACCGCTTCGAGAAGACGGCCGAGGGCTTCGACCTGTCCACGGTGCCGAACACCGAGGCCGGCGGCTTCCTCGCGGACCCGCGCTTCGTGAAGGACTTCGGCGAGTTGTACAAGTACTACAAGGACGCGAAGCTCCTGCAGTTGCGCCACCGCGACTCGCGCCTGCTGGCCATCTTCCAGACGGGCCAGTCGCTGCGCGACGTGAAGGTCTTCCGCTTCAGCGTGGACGTGGAGGGCCGCGCCACGTACCTGGACAACCAGGGCGAGCGAGACCACGTCTTCCCGCCGTCACACGACTTCGAGTGGACGGTGGCCACGCGCGACAACTACGTCACCGGTCAGCACCCGCACGTCAACGTGCTGGACCAGGTGTTCGTGGAGACGGTGAAGGGCGACCTCACCGTGAAGGTGGAGGACAACACCTCCACCGGCATGGGCATCTACAGCGAGCCCGTGGAGGACCCCGACCAGTCGCTGGACGACGCGGAGTTCGCCTGGGCCCAGGTGGGCACGCTCATCCTCCTGCGGGTGCTGCCGTTCCGCGAGAAGGCGTACCGCTACCTCGTCTTCAACTCGCGCACGCAGCACGTGGTGCGCATCGACGCCATCGGCCAGTCCTGCGTGCGGCTGCCCGAGGACCAGGGCATCGTCTTCCCCGGCGGCTATTACCTCCAGACGGGAGACTTCAAGGTCTTCGACGGAGCCGCGGCCGCGGAAGGCATGGAGTTCATCCGGTCCATCCGCTCGCCGAACGGTGAGGACGTGCTCTACGTCTTCCACCGCCGGGACGAGGGCGCCTATGTGCTCTTTCCGTACAACCTGGTGCGCAAGGAGGTGCAGAACCCGATTGTCGCCCACGGCATGAGCCTCTTCGCGGACGGGCGACTGGTGGTGTTCCGCGCCACGTCGGCGGAGGCCACGCGCGTCCACCCCATGCAGGTGTGGCAGACGCCCTTCGTCTCCGCGGAGCACGCGGCGGCCACGCCTCCGGCCCCCGGCTACCTGGGCAAGGTGGGCAACGCGGAATTGGTGCGCGGCATCTCCGACGCGCTGACGCTCCAGCGCATCGCGAAGTCGGACAAGCCCACGCGGCGCACCTACGAGGACCTCGTCTCCGCGTCCACCCGCGCGATGGACGCGTACTACTGGCTGGGCCACGCGGAGACGGCGCTGCAGGAGCCGGTGGAGGCGCTGCGGCGCACCTCCGAGCTCATCATCGACGAGTTCGAGAAGGTCCTCACGCTGCAGAAGCGCGCCACCGAGTCGCTCGCCACGGCGGTGACGGCCCAGGACGAGCTGCTGCTGCGCGTGCAGCCGGAGCAGCTCACCCACGCCGAGGCCTTCATGCAGGCGCTGGCGGACCTGCGCAAGCAGCGCGGCCACCTGATTACGCTCAAGGACATCCGCTACATGGACCTGGGGCGGGTGGACGCCCTGGAGGCCGCGGTGGTGGAGGCGTCCGACAAGGCCAGCGCGGCCTGCGTGGACTTCCTCCAGAAGGGCGAGGCGCTCCAGCCGCTGGCCACGCGCCTGGACGAATTGCTGGCGAAGCTGGAGCCCCTCCAGACGACGTCCGAGCTGGCGCCGCTGGGCGAGGACGTGGACAAGACGGCCCACGGCCTGGAGGTGCTGGGCGAGGTGGTGGGCGGGCTCCAGGTGGGCGACCCGCTGGCCCGTGCGCGCATCCTCGAGGGCATCTCCGAGCTGTTCAGCCGCCTCAACCGGGTGCGCGCCAGCCTGGGGGCGAAGCGCAAGGAGCTGTCCGGCCGCGAGAAGCGCGCGGAGTTCGGCGCCCAGTTCAAACTGCTGGGGCAGAGCATCGAGAGCGCGCTGACGCAGGCGGACTCGCCGGAGCGCTGTGACGAGGCGCTGTCCCGACTCACGGTGCTGCTGGAGGAGCTGGAGGGCCGCTTCGGCGAGTTCGACGAGTTCCTCGGGCAGATCACGCAGAAGCGCGAGGAGCTGCTGGAGGCCTTCGGCGCCCGGAAGCAGTCGCTGGTCGACGAGCGCCAGCGCCGCGCGCAGGGCCTCTTCAGCGCCGCGGAGCGCATCCTCCAGGGCGTGCAGCGCCGTGCGAAGTCGTTCAAGACGGACGACGAGCTCAACGGGTACTTCGCGTCCGACGCGATGATCCTCAAGCTGCGGCAGTTGGCCGAGCAGCTGATGGGCCTGCAGGACAGCGTGCGCGCGGACGAGGTCCAGTCGCGCATCAAGTCCGCGAAGCAGGACGCGCTGCGTGCGTTGCGCGACAGGCAGGACCTGTTCGCGGACGGCGACTCGCTCATCAAGCTGGGCGCGTTCCGCTTCAACGTGAACACGCAGCCGCTGGAGCTGACGCTGGTGCCGCGCGAGGGCGCGCTGTACCTGCAGCTCACCGGCACGGACTACTCGCAGAAGGTGGAGGACCCGGAGCTCTTGAAGTACCGCGAGCTCTGGGAGCAGCACCTCGTCTCCGAGTCGCGCGACATGTACCGGGCGGAGTACCTGGCCGCGTGCGTCCTGGCCGACGCGGAGGACGGGAAGGGCGGGCTGACGCTGACGGCCCTGCATGAAGCCACGGTGGGCGGCGCACTGCTGGAGAAGGTGCGTGCGTACTCGGCGGACCGCTTCGACGAGGGCTACGAGCGCGGCGTGCACGACGCGGACGCGGCGGCGCTGCTGGAGAAGTTGCTCCACCTGCACCAGGGCGCGGGCCTCCTGCGCTTCGCCCCGGTGCCTCGCGCCTGGGCCGCGCTGTTCTGGGCCTTCGACACGGACGAGGCGGGCCGGGCGCTGTTCCACCGGCGCGCGCGCAGCCTCTCGCGGCTGCGCACCACCTTCGCCTCCACCGGCGGGCTGGCGGACCTGGGCACCGAGTTGGGCGAGCGCGTGGCCGCGTTCCTCACCTCGCACGGCCTCGGGCACTCGCCCGCGGAGGCGCGGCAGGCGGGCCGCTACCTCGTGGAGGAACTGGGCGTGGAGCGCCCGCGCTTCACCACCAGCGGCGAGGCCCTGGCGCTCAAGGACCTGTTCCTGGGGCAGTTGGACAGGCAGGGCTCGCGCTCGGCCTTCGAGGACGACCTGCGCGGGCTGGAGAAGGACCTGGGCTCGCGGCTGGAGATTTCGCGCGCGTGGGTGGACGCGTACCTGACGAAGCGCGAGGAGGGCCCCGGCGCGTGGGCGCACGTGGCGCTGGAGACGGCGGTGCTGCTGCTCACCGAGCGCAAGCTGGACCGCGAGCCGGCGGGCGCGCTGACGGCCACCGAAGTCACGGCGCTGTTGGGCAACCACCCGCGCATCCAGGACCGGAAGCTGTCCGTGCGCCTGGACGAGTTCCTCGCCCGCACGGGTGAGTTCCGGCAGGTGCGGGTGCCGCAGTACCAGGCCTACCGCGCCATGCTGCGTGACTTGCTGGACCGCGAGCGTCGCAAGCTGCGGCTGGAGGAGCTGTCTCCGAAGGTGCTCAGCTCGTTCGTGCGCAACCGGCTCATCGACGAGGTGTACCTGCCGCTCATCGGCGCCAACCTGGCCAAGCAGCTCGGCGCGGCGGGCGAGGGCAAGCGCACGGACCGCATGGGCATGCTGCTGCTCATGTCGCCGCCGGGCTACGGCAAGACGACGCTGATGGAGTACGTGGCCAGCCGGCTGGGCCTCACCTTCGTCAAGGTGAACGGCCCCGCGCTGGGCCACGCGGTGAAGTCGCTGGACCCGGCGGAAGCGCCCAACGCGACGTCCCGCCAGGAGGTGGAGCGCATCAACCTGTCTTTCGAGATGGGCAACAACGTGATGCTCTACCTCGACGACATCCAGCACACGGACCCGGAGCTGCTCCAGAAGTTCATCTCGCTCTGCGACGGCCAGCGCCGCATCGAGGGCGTGTGGAACGGCCGGACGCGCACGTACGACCTTCGCGGCAAGAAGTTCTGCGTCGTCATGGCGGGCAACCCGTACACGGAGACGGGCGAGCGCTTCCGCATTCCGGACATGCTCGCCAACCGCGCGGACACCTACAACCTGGGTGACATCCTCGACGGGAAGGAGCACCTGTTCGCGCTCAGCTACATCGAGAACGCGCTGACCTCCAACCTGGCGACGGCGCCGCTGGCCACGCGAGAGCCTGCCGACACGCACCGCCTCATCCGCATGGCGCAGGGCGAGGAGGTGCCCGCGGGCGAGCTGAAGCACGGCTACGCGGCGGCGGAGCTGCAGGAAATCGTCGCGGTGTTCCAGCGCATGTTCACCGTGCAGAAGGTGCTGCTGAAGGTGAACATGCAGTACATCGCCTCGGCGGCGCAGGACGAGCGCTTCCGCAGCGAGCCCGCGTTCAAGTTGCAGGGCAGCTACCGCAACATGAACAAGCTCACGGAGAAGGTCGTCGCGGCGATGACGGACGCCGAGCTGGAGCGGCTCATCGACGACCACTACCAGGGCGAGTCGCAGACGCTCACCACGGCGGCGGAGCAGAACCTGCTCAAGCTGGCGGAGATGCGCGGCCGGCTGACGCCGGAGAAGGCGAAGCGCTGGGAGGACATCAAGCAGGGCTTCGCGCGCGTGAAGCGCATGGGGGGCAAGGAGGACGACCCCGTGGCCCGCGTCACCGGCCAGCTCAGTGGAATCGAGGAGCAGCTCGGCGCGGTGCGCGACGCGGTGGTGCAGGCGGCCTCGCAGGTGGCGCGCGGCGGCGAGCAGCAGACGAATCCGGCGGAGGACGTGCTGCCCCATCTGGAGTCCCTGCGCGACGCCGTGCTGGAGGTGGCGAAGGTGGGCCGCGAGGTGAAGGACACGCCTCCTCCCGCGCCGGCCGCGACGCCGGCCACGGACATGGCGCCGTACCTCAAGCATCTGGCGCAGCTCCTCAAGGCGCTCACGGAGCGGGTGGCGGTGCAGGCGCAGCAGCCGGCGGCCCCGGCCGTGGTGGCGGCGCAGTCGCCCGCGCCGGACTTCGGGCCCTACATGGAGCAGCTCTCGCGGGCCATCGCCGCGCTGGCGGAGCGGCCGGTGAATGTGTCGGCGAGCGTGCCCGCCGAGGCGCTCCAGCGCACGGCCATCGCCGGGCCGTCTCCGGCGGAGCTGAGCCGGCAGATCGAGCTGGTGGAGGGCGTGCTCCTCCCCCTGGAGCGGGCCTCGCGGCGCGCCATTCAGGGAGAGGGAGAGGGCGTCAAGTCGCTCCAGGTCTGGCAGAACGTGACGGAGGCCCTGGAGCTCCTCCGCTCCATGCTGCGCCGGTAGGGCGTGGTCCCTACTTGTCGAAGATGCGGGGCCCCGTCGCCTTCAGCGCGGTGAAGACCTCGTCCAGGCGGTCGCCGGGAGCGGTGACCGAGACCACCCTGTGGCGGGAGGCGAGGTCGGCGGCCGCCACGGCGGCGACCTCGGCCGGGGTGACCTTGCTGATGGCGAGCGCGACCTGGTCGAGGTGGTCGATGGGCAGGCCCTTGCGCACGCTGTATTCGAGCCTGTCCGCCCGGGCGCTCACGTCCGCGGTGTCCGCCATCGCGGTGGCCAGTGCGCGGCGCCGCGCCCTCACGAAGTCCTCCACCATGGTGCCGGCTCCGGTGCGCAGCGCATCGAGCTCGGAGACGATGGCGCTCGCGGCCTTCGCCGCCCGCGCCGGAGCGAGCTCGCTCTCGATGTAGAACGCGCCGCCGCCGGTCCCCGCGGCGTAGGACACCTGCACGCCGTAGGAGGCCCCCATGCCCTCGCGGACGATCCGCAGCCGGTCCCTGACCATCTCGCTCAGGACGCGCCGCGCGGCCAGATTGCGGTCGGGGTCGGACGCGGTCGCGAACGCCACCTCCAGCCCCACCTGCGTCCGGGTCGCGTCCCTCGTTCCCACCCAGCTCGGTCCCCACTCGGGCTGGGCGGCGGGGAGCGGCACGGGCCGCTCGGAGGGCGCATCGGACCACGGGCCGAACAGCGTCTGGACATGCTTTCGCATCGCCGCGGCGTCGAAGCCGCCGGTGACGAGCAGCGTGGCCCCGCGCGGCACGTAGTGCGTCAGGCGGTAGCGCTCCAGCTCGTCCCGGGTCAGCCAGCTCCACGCATCGCCGGTCGGAGGCGGAGTCGCATAGGGATGCCCGGCTCCGAACAGGAGCTGCCGGCCCAGCACCCCCGCTGGATCGGCGTCCTTGCTGCTGGCGCGAACGGCGCCGTCGCGGAAGGCCGTCACGGTGTTGCTCGAATAGACGCACTGGTCGATGAGCCATGACAGCCGCCACACGTGCCAGTCCGCCAGGTTGGAGGCGCCGCGCGCCACGAACACAGTGGAGGTCTCCGAGACATCGGTGTCCAGCTGGGTGCCGGTGCTCAAGCCCCACCCGATCAGCAACGAGTCGCCGGTTGCATAGAGATGATTCGGGTCGGGCTCCAGCAAGGAGGCGGCCGCGACGGCCCGGCCACGGCGCTCGGACGGGTCCGCCGCGTCGCCATACGGGAACACCAACCGCACATCGACCAGCGCGCTGGTGGGGTCCGGCGCCAGGAGGACACGGAGCCCATTGTCCAGGAGCTGCTCTTCGACGGCGCCGTGGCCGCGCGAGGCCGGCGCGGGTAGCGGCTGCTGCGCCTCCGCTGCATCCACGGCTGCCCGCCACGGAGCGAGGTCGGGCTCGCGGTCCGAGGCCACGGTTGCCGGTGTGGCGGTCGCTGGCTTGCCACTGGGTTCCACCAGGGCGACGTGGCTCTTGTTCCGGACGAACCTCTCCCGGGCATAGCGGTCGGCGTCCACCATGGAGGTGCGCGCCAGGACTTCCATCTCGGGCACCATGAAGCGGTCGTGACGCGTATAGGTCAGGTAGTCACCGAGCCAGGCGCCCCGGTCCTCGAACGACTCGTAGGCCGCCACGTAGCCGGTCTGGAGCTTGCCGAGCAGCCTCGCGGCTACGTACGGATGGACCTCTTCGAACATCGTGGGTGCGCGCTCGAAGACCTCGTCGACCGCGGCGTCCAGGTGCTTGGGGTCATCAACGGAGAGCATGATGCGAATCAACCGCGCCTGCCCCGCGCCCGCGGTGGAGACGTCCACGCCGGTGATCCAGTCCTCCTCTTCCGAGGCCTCGCCCATCACCCGGCGAAACTGATTGAGCGCCAGCAGGTGCAGCACCGCGTCGGCGCCTCCCCAGGGAGGCGCCGGGAAGAAGACCATCGCCACCGCATCTTCGACGTCGGCACGATGACGGGAGCGGGTGCCCGTGAGCCGGGCCTCCTGGACGGGGGCTCGCCGGGCGTTGCTCTTCCACGTGTCCTGGGCGAAGCGTCTGGCAATCACCTGGGCGGCCTGGTCGGGGTCGAAGTCACCCGTGACGACCAGCATCAGCCGGTCCGGTGCGTAGTGGTTGCCGAGGAAGCCGCAGACTTCATCCCGGGTCGCATTCGCGACCTCGCGCGTGCCGAGTCCACGGGCATACGGGTGGAGCTCGCCCCACACCGCGCGCATGACGTCCAGGTTGAGGTCGCTCCATGGCGTGCGCCGCTCGGCGGATTCCTCCAACACCACGTCGCGCTCGCGGCGGAAGACCGCGTCGTCGAGCAGCTCGCAGTTCATCTCCAGGCGCTGCGCCTCCAGCTCGAGCACGTCCTGCAGCCGGTGCGCGAGCGCCGTGGCCGTGTAGTGGGTGACGTCGTGGCTGGTGAAGGCATTGCTGTAGAGGGCCGCCTCGCCGAGGAGGTCCTTGATGCTGGCCCGGTTCTTGTCGGTCCGGGCCTCGAAGGTCAGGTGCTCGACCAGGTGCGCCAGGCCGGCCCGCCCGGCGGGGTCGTCCGCGGCCCCGACGAGGTAGCGGGCATCGACCGTGACCAGGTTGGTGCGCCTGTCTGGCAACAGGACCACGGTCATTCCGTTGTCGACGGTGTACAGGCGGATGTCGTGACGGAACTCCAAGGGGCGCGAGTCCGTCCGCATGGCTCCGAAGCGAGGGGCGCCGCGCACTCCCAGACATGCGCTCGTGGCGGTGGCCAGGGCCATCAGCCAGAGGAGCCGAATCGTCATTCGTGACGTCTTGCTCAAGGGTCCTCCTGTCCAAGTGCCGGCTTGATGCAACTGCAACCTGAGGACAGGAGCGTATCAGGTGTCAGCGGAACTGGCTGGAGCCCTCGACGCTGTCGTCGTCGAGCACCTTCTGGAGCGTGTCCTCCACCTGCTGGCCGTCGGAGGCGGTGACGCGGAGCTGGAAGCTGCCGTCGCCCATGCCGTTGCCGTTGACGAAGTAGTTGTAGTCCTCGCGGGGCACGTCGTTCCACCCGCCGGTGCCGCGCTTCCACTCCAGCTTCTTGATGGGCAGCCGGTGGTTGCGGACCTGGATGGCGGTCCACCACGCGTTGCTGCCGTTCTTGAAGTGGTACTCGAGGTTGCCGGCCACATCGCAGGACACCGGCGTCCAGGTGATGTTGACGCGGCCGGCCTGCATGTCGGCGATCTTCGCGAAGGCCTCGCGGCTCAGGTCCAGGTGGCCGGTGTCGCACTCCGGGCAGCGGTCCACGATTCGCACGCGGACGTTGCCCTTGGGGCCCTGGACGTCCACGCACATGCCGCACGCCGCGCTGTCGTCGTACTGGGGCGTGTTCATGGCCGCCACCATCAGGTCGCCGCCGGCCTCGTAGCTGCAATTGCCGGCGCCGGTGGCGTCGTAGAAGGTGGCGATGCCTTTCACCTCCTCACCCAGCGGCGTGCCGCCGCCGGAAGGGTCGTTGCTGCACGCACCACATGCGAGGAATGCGGCGGCGAGGGGAAGGAGGAGGGATCGGGACTGGGAGCGGAGTGAGCGCATACGCCGTGAATCATACCCGCAAACGGCGCTGGCTATCAGTCCTGTAGCAGACAGATTGTTAATGCAATGACTCTCAAGATTGGTACCTTGCGCGCCTCTCAATCAAGGAGGCTGCAAGCGCATGGAAATGTTCAAGCGTGGTGTCTACCTTTGTGTCTCGGTCGCACTCGTCGCGTGTGGAGGCCAGGAGCCCCAGTCTCAGCAGGAGCCGGGTGCGGAGCTGGCCACACAGGAGGCGGGGCTGACGGCGGGGACCTCCCGTGGGTGCAGCTTCAACATCTTCTCCATCCAGCGGCCGGGCACGCTGCCTCCGGTCTATGACGTGCGGCTGAACCGGGCGGCCTCGGCCACGTGCCCGTGGGCCCAGGCGAGCCTGCTGCTGGGCTCGTCCACCAGCTTCTCGCCCGTCCTGTCCCTGGCGGCCAACGACCTGGGCGTGGCGGTGAGCTACGTCTACAAGTCCTCCCCGAGCGGGAGCGCGCCCAGCCTGCTGTCCCTCCTGCACGTGGACCCGGAGACGATGACCTTCGTGCGCAGCGAGGGCCTCTCGGCGGGCATGTTCGGCTCGGGCCGCATCTACACGGGTTCGCTGGCCATCCTCGCGGATGGCACCACCCTCACGGCGAGCGGCACCAAGACCGGGGTCATCAGCGGCGAGACGGGCAGCGGCGGCAACTACGTCGCCACCTACGCGGACTTCTTCACCAGCACCACGCCGCGCACCGTCGTCGCGTACTGAGCGACGGGCTTCGTCGTGCTGAAGGTGGCAGCTCCGCTCGTGCGAGAGGAGCCGCCACGGCGCGGGCCGCGCGAGCTGCCAGGCGTCTACGGCTGGGCGGCGTAGATCTGCCCGCGCATCTCGCCGTAGTAGGTGTGCGCCTTGGTGTGGAGGTTGAAGTAGAGCACGCCCTTCTTCGCCAGGGACTCCAGGCCGGCAATCGTCTTCGTCTGGGTCGCGAACCCCAGCTCGGCGGGGCAGCTCTCCGGCAGTCCGGCCTTCATGCCCTTCATGTCCTTGATGAAGACGATGTCCTTGTTGGTGAGCTCCAGGGACATCTTCCCACTGGCCAACGTCGTCGGCAGGCTGCCGTGCTCACCGAGGTTCACCACGACGGGGCCCAGCACTCCGGGCGGACCGCAGTGGATGTGGAACATGAGGATGTCGGCGGGATTCACCCCGTCAATCTGCACGTCGACGTAGGCCCGGCTCAGGTCCTTGGCGAACCGGACCTGTCCCCAGCCCCGGGACTTGCGACTCTCGCGCGGCGTGGACGGCGCCGTGGCCCCCAGGCTCTTCTCCAGCAGCTTCGGCGTCTCCGACTCCTCACCGGGCTCCTGCGCGGGGCTGAGGAAGGCCTCGTAGACGGTGAAGGTCGTCGCCCCGACCGAGGGCTCCTTGGCGTGGGCGGACAGGGTCAGCAGGGCAACCGTGAGGGCGAGACGCGTCGGCATGTGCATGGCGGGCTCCAGCGCGGAATGAGCACCCCAGGAGTAGCCCGGGCCGGCCGTGGGTGATGGCCGAAGGTGGACAGGCGATGGCCGTTATCTCGCAACGCGCCGCGTAAGCTCCGTGACGCCAGGGCTCACAGTGGGTCGAGAAAGCCTCGGATGTGCGAGAGCACGTGCTTGACCTTGGGAATCTCGGAGAGCGCCTCGGGCACGCTGATGCGGAGCGGGCGCTCTCGCCCCACGACGTCGGGCAGAACGGGCACCAGCACCTCTCCGGCACCGCCGGGGTCGGCCAGCTCCACGCTGGGGACCAGGCCGATGCCCTGCCCGGCGATGCAGCATGAGCGGATGAAGTGGATGTCCGGGGTGATGAGGGCTGGCTCCACGCTGAACAGCGCTCCACGGAGCGAGGGCCAGAGGCGAGCGTCCTCTCCCGGTGCCTCCCACGAGAAGAGCTCATGGCCCTTCAGGTCCTCCATGGAGCGGGGGACGCCCCGGTGCTCCAGGTACTCCGTGCTGGCAATCAACCCTTCACGGACCCGCAGCACCTCGTGCGACAGCCACGGCCCCCTGGGCAGCGCCTCGCCGAAGTGGACCGCCATGTCCACGTCGTCCAGGGGCTCGCCCAGCGGGTCGTTGCTGAAGCGGGCGTGGACGCGCAGTTGCGGGTACGTGGTGCGCAGCGCGCCGAAGAGCGGGGTGAGCAGGTGCGGCGGGAGCCCGACGGGCAGCACCACCCGCAGCAGGCCCGTCGGGTCCTGGCCCACCTCGCGGATGGACGCCAGCAACGCGCTCGTCTCCTGCATCATGATGCGCCCGCGCTGGGCGAGCACCGTGCCGGCCTCTGTCAGGACGATGCCCGACCGGGTGCTCTTGAGGAGCGGTACGCCGGCGCGAGCCTCGAGCGCCTCGACGCGGCGTCTCAACGTCGTGCGCGACACTCCCAGGGAGTCCGCGGCGGCCAGGAACGAGCCCGTCTCCGCGACATCGAGAAAGGCCCGCAGCTCTTCCAGGTCCATGCTCTTGCCTCGCTGCCGCTTCTACGAGAACGGTACGCCCTTCGAGTCGCATATCGTCGACTTCGGCGATGGGGGGGAGTGGTCACTACCGCGCGGTGCGCGCACCTTCCACCACGGCCTTCGCGATGGTGCGGCTGATGGGGTGCCCGAGCTTCACCTCCACGTCGAGGTAGATGGGCGAGCTGTTGAGCTCCAGGAAGACGTAGTCGTCTCCGTGGTGCTTGATGTCGATGCCGGCGAACGTGAGGCCGCACGCGCGCGCCGCCCGGCGGCAGAAGTCCTTCACCGGCTCGGGCAGCGGCACCTCGCGGTAGCTGGCCTGGCCCTCGCTGTAGATGGGGTCCGCCCGGAAGTCGAGGTGCTGCTCGGGCGTCTCGATGGCCACGCACGAGACGACCTCGTCACCCACGAGCATGATGCGCAGGTCGTCGCCACGCACCCGCTCCTGGAAGATGACGGGCGAGGCCGTGACGGCCTCCAGTCGCTCCAGCGCCTCGGCATCGAGCGTGCGCGTGATGGCGCCGCCCATGATGGGCTTGAAGATGACGTCCTTCACCTCGGCGTGGAAGGCGCGGATGGCGGCCGGGTCATTGGAGATGAGCGTGCGCGGCACCCGCGCACCGAGGCTGCGCAGCGCGTGGAGCTGGAAGGGCTTGTATTGCATGACGCTGGCGGCGTGCGGGCCGTTGACCAGCGTGGCGCCCTGGTGGGCCAGCTTCAGCAGCCACGCCACGAAGTAGGAGGCGCGCTCGCGCGTCTGCATGAAGTGGTCGTGCCAGTCCTGGTAGAGCACCAGCTCTCCGTTCTGTTCCAGGGCCGGGACGAAGGGGGCGGGGACGAAGCGCAGGTAGAAGCCCCGCAGGTCGTCCACGCGCTGGCCGAGGTACCAGGTCTCGTCGTCCTTCATGGACAGCGGCCAGCCGTGCTCCAGGGCCTCACTGTCGATGATGACCGCTTCCGCTCCGAGGACTCCCGCCTCGTGCGCCACCGCCGCGCACTGCGGGTCATTGCCGTCACCGAAGATGCCAATTCTCAAGGCCGTGCCCCCAGGCCACCGGGTGTTTCCGGAGGTATCGCTTTTTCTCAGGCAACTACAAATACCTACTGCCGACAATCCTGGTGTTCGCAGGGAGAGTTTCGTGACCACCAAGATTCCGAAGGCACCGCCGTTCATCAAGTACGAGACGCCCAGGCCGCCGACCCGGCCGGAGGGCGGCACCAGGCCGCCTGGCCCCGCGACGACGCTGGCCGTTGGTGAAGAGGGCGGCATCAAGCCTCCTCCGATGACCACGAAGTCGCTCGGTGAGGAGGGTGGCAGCAAGCCCCCCGGCCCCGCGACGACACTGGCCGTCGGTGAGGAGGGCGGCATCAAGCCTCCTCCGATGACCACGAAGTCGCTCGGTGAGGAGGGCGGCACCAAGCCGCCCCCCGGCCCCGCGACGACGCTGGCCGTCGGTGAAGAGGGTGGCATCAAGCCTCCTCCGATGACCACGAAGTCGCTCGGTGAGGAGGGCGGCATCAAGCCTCCTCCGACGACCACCATGGCCGTGGGCGAGGAGGGTGGCACCAAGCCCCCTCCGACGACCACCATGGCCGTGGGCGAGGAGGGCGGCATCAAGCCTCCCCCGATGACCACCAAGGCGCTCGGTGAGGAGGGCGGCATCAAGCCTCCTCCGCCCTCCGGCCCCGCGACGACGCTGGCCGTCGGTGAGGAGGGCGGCATCAAGCCTCCCCCGATGACCACCAAGGCGCTCGGTGAGGAGGGCGGCATCAAGCCTCCTCCGCCCTCCGGCCCCGCGACGACGCTGGCCGTCGGTGAGGAAGGCGGCATCAAGCCTCCTCCGATGACCACCAAGGCGCTCGGTGAGGAGGGCGGCATCAAGCCTCCTCCGACGACCACCCTGGCCGTGGGCGAAGAGGGCGGCACCAAGCCGACGGGCCCCGTGACCACGCTCGCCGTGGGCGAAGAGGGCGGCGCGAAGTAGCGCTACCGTCGATTCAGCTGTCCGAGGGCCGGGTGCGAAAGCCTCCGGCCCTTTTCATTGGGTGCGCCCGGTACGGGCGTGGGTTGGAGGTGAACGTCCTCTGCCTCAGTGGAGTTGCCGCGCCTCGGAAGGCGGCGCGCGGGAGGAGGGAAGGGGCGTTCGCGGCAGCTCGACCTCGAACGTCGAGCCCTGGCCGGGTTCGCTCCTCAGGCGGATGTTCCCCCCGAGCTGCTGGACGATGCGCTGGACGATGTACAGCCCCAGGCCCAGCCCCCCGAAGTGGCGGGAGGAAGTCGCACGCTCGAAGGGGGCGAAGATGCGCTCCTGGTCCTCGGGTGGGACGCCCATCCCATGGTCGATGACCACCAGTCGGGCGAGCCCCTCATCCGCCATCACCCGCAGCTCCACGGGCTTGCGTTCGCCGTACTTCGCCGCGTTGGAGAGCAGGTTCTGCACCACCTGCTCGAGCCGCAGCCGGTCCCACCGCCCCACCACGCCCTGGGCCACGTCCAGCGTCAGCGTCGTGCCGGTCCGCTCCAGCTCCGGACCCAGTTGCTCGGCCACATCCCGCACCACCTGGCCCAGGTCCACGTCCTCGAGGTGGAGGTTGAGACGTCCCGTCCGGAGCTGAGAGGTGTCGAGCAGCTCGGACACCAGGCGCATCAGCTTGTGCGTCTGCCGGTCCACGATTCTCAGCACGGCCGGCGAGGGCGGTGTCGGAGCGACCCCCGCACCGCGCTGCAATCCCTGCACGGTGAGGCGGAGCGACGTCAACGGCGTGAAGAGCTCGTGGGCCGCCACCGAGAGGAACTCGTCGCGCACGCGGATGGCCCGCTGCGCTTCTTCGTACAGGCGCGCATTGTCCACCGCGAGCGCCACGCGCGCGGCGAGGTTCTCGACGAGCTCCACGTCCTCCGGGCTCCAGCGGTGCGTCTCCCCGGTGGAGACGAGCGTCAGCACCCCCAGCGTCCGTCCGCGCGCCACCAGCGGCACCGACAGCCACGCGGAGACGCCCAGCTCGCGCAGCAGCTCCAGGTGCGCGGGCTCCCGCAGGCCCAGGGGCGCCAGGGGTGGCACGGTGGCGTCTCCGCCGCGCACCATCGCCGAGCGGCCCGTATGCGCCACCAGCGGCGCGCCTTCGGGCACGTCGAGCGGCACCCGCAGCTGTCTCAAGGCGCCCACCTGCTCCACGCCCTCGGGCGAGTGGTGGGCGGCGGCGCGCACGCAGAGGGCGTCGTCCTCTACCAGCAGGGCGACGCACCAGTCGGACAGGAACGAAACGGCCAGCCCGGTCGCCTGCGCCAGCGCCTTGTCCGCGTCCAGGTGCTTCGCGAGCCGGCGGCTGGCCTCGGCCAGGAAGGACGAGCGCTGGCGCGCGGACTCCGCGGCCTGCCGTGCCGCCTGCTCACGGGCGAGCAGTCCCGCCCGCTCCGCCTCGGCCTGCTTGCGTTGGGTGATGTCGCGGAAGTACCAGCCGCGGCCGAAGACCCGGCCCGCCTGGTCCAGCAGCGGAGCGCTGAAGAGCTCCAGGCTGCGTCCGTCCCGCAGGGTGAGTGCGTCGGTGAAGGTCCCCTCCGGCGCGGACAGGAGCTGGCGCACCAGGCTGAAGAAGCGCGCCGGCTCCCGCACGTGCTGGGCGGACACCAGCAGCAGTGTGCGGGCCGAGCCCCCGCGCCGTACCTCGTCCTCGGTCAGCCCCCACAGCTCGAGCAGGCGCCGGTTGCGGCTCACGATGCGCCCGTCGGCGGAGACGATGAGGATGCCGTCGAGTGTCGCCTCGTTCTCGTATTCGAGGAGCAGCATCTGCTCGGAGAGGCGGTGCTCACTCTGTCTCAGGCGCGCATCGAGGCACCGGTGGTCCAGCGCCTTCTCCGCCACCCGGAGCAGGCGCTGCACCAGCCCGAAGTACTGCGCGAAGAGTGGCCGGGAGGACTCGAAGAAGAGGAGGAACTCCGAGGGCGGGCCTCCTTCGGGCACCTGCTGGAACGGGAACTGCCACACGGTCAGCGAGGACGACGTGAGCTCGGGGTAGGGAAGGTCGACGGTTCCCCAGTGCACCACCGCCTGGGCGCGCTCGGGCCCTGCCTCCGTCCCCGCGGTGAGGGGGAGCGCGCGCGAGGTGCGCGACAGTCCCGCGGAGCCCAGCAGCCGCACCGCTCCCTCGGGGGACTGCTCCAGCCACAGCACGACGAGGCAGCCCAGCCGGGTGGCCAGGTGTTGCAGGAAGCCATCCAGGTCGCCCGCCTCGTCGAACAGGTCGAGCGCGGCCCGGGTCAACTCCTGCATCACGCTCGCCAGTGAGACGGCGTCCACCGGAGGGCTGGGCGTCACTCCCGGGTTGGATTGAAAGGAGGGCGTGGAAGGACTGACACTCATGCCGGCAGCGACAGCAGGACGGAGGTCTTGTTGTGGAACTGGGGCAGGGACACCCCGAAGGAGCCCACCTCACCGAAGGTGAGGCACCCCATCATCGGCACCTTCCTTCCGAGCGCGGTGTGCATCGCGCGCAGCTCCTCCATGATGCGCGGGCCCAGCACGCGGGCACGCGAGACGCAGTCGAACACCAGCGCGAAGGCCGGCTCCCCGCCGACACGCTCCCGGGCCTCCGTCGCCGCCAGGGCCGCGGCGGCGATGAGGGCCTCGGGGTCGCCTTCCATCACCCGCAGCAGGGTGCCGTCCGGGACTTCGGCCAGGCAGCGCAGGGCGCCATCCGCCTCCACGGAGAGGGGGTCTCGGATGGCATAGCTGCCCGCGGCGCCGGGGATGCCCAGCGGGTGCAGCATGGCGAAGTGGCTGAAGTCGTCGCGGCCCACCGCGTCCCCCCGGTGCGCGGCGGTGCTGCGGTACACGTCGAAGGCGTTGGAGAAGTCGAGGTCCACCACGGCCGGGCCTCGCGTCTGGGTGGCCAGTACCGGAGGCCCATAGGGGCTCCATCCGTGTTGCAGCCCCACGCCGAAGGGACGGTCGGCATCGAGCACCACCGCGACCACATGGTCCTGGTAGGTGTGGCCGAAGGCGAACTGCGCGGTCCGGACGAAGTGCAGGTTGTCGCCCGCGCCGCCGCCCGCCCACGCCACCCCGGCCCCGGCTTCGCGGGTGGCGCCCTGCACCACCTGGCACCCGTTGGCGCTGAAGGCATCCGGCAGGAGGATGACCGCGCGGCGGCGCTCGGGAGGAGGAGCGCCGAAGCCCATGAGGGCGTCCTCGACCGCCTTGCGGCCGGACTCGAAGGGACTGCGGCTCACCGGCCCCGCCACGCCCACGCCCGCCCGCACGTCCCCGGCGAGGACTCCCACCACCAGGCCCTGCCAGAGCAGCCGCTCCCCCGCGATGACACCGGCCGCCGAGCACCCGGCCCACGGAATGCTCCCCAACTCATGTCCGAGCGCGCCCGCGAGGGCCGCGGAGTCGTACTGCTCCGTGCAGAAGGCGAGCGCCAGCACGGGAGCCTCCGTGCCTTCCAGTGCCTGGCACACCGCCGTCTCGGCCGCGAGGCGTGGCTCCAGGGCGTCGCTCGCCCCGATATGCAGTGCCACTCCCATCCCTGCCGCTCCCCCCGTCGCGGGGGCTACCGCCCCTCTTCATGCAGGTGCGCACCTCCGGGACGGCACGCAATCGTGAGAGCGCTCGGGGGCCACGCGACATGGCCCACGCTGGCTCAGTTGGCCCCTCCCTTTCGGTATAGTGAGAAACACCGGAACCTTGAGGACACCCGGTCCAGGGCCCGGCTCACCCAATTCAGGAGACCTGTCATGCATCGGAAGATGATTCTCTGGGCGTCGGCTTCGTGCCTCGTGCTGGCGCTCGCGGCCTGTGGTCCGGCGGAGCCCCAGACCCAGGAAGAGACGCCTTCGACGGTGGATGAAGTCGAGCAGAGCATCGGCTCGACGCCGCTGTGCACCAGCTCCACCACCGTGGTGGGCTTCATCCAGGGCAAGACGGAGTGGGCCGCGGCCTGTGGCAACTGCGCCACGGTTGCCGGAGGAGGCTTCGGGCTCCCGGGCACGTACTACGAGCGGTGCTGCCAGCAGCCCCGCAGCGGCGACGGCCCGACGACGTGCGGGAGCTGGAAGCTCATCAAGCCCGTCTGTTCCACCTGCTCGCCACTCTGATTCCGCCACGCGGGCCAGGCGCCTGACGTGGCTCGGCCGCTTCGAGTCCTCCTCGAAGCGGCGCGGGTCAACACCCTCGAGCCCGCCTCCCTGACGAGAGCCCTACGCCGGCACGTCCCAGGCGATGGGCAGGTGCTCGAAGCCGCGCAGCATGAGGTACGGCCGTCGCACCGTGGGCTCATCCGTGCGCAGCCGCAGGTTGGGCAGCCGCTTCAGGAGCTGCTCGAAGGCAATCCGCCCCTCCAGCTTCGCGAGCTGGGCGCCCACGCAGAAGTGGATGCCCTTGCCGAACGCCATGTGCTTCTTCGCGTCCGCGCGGCGGATGTCGAAGCGGTCCGGCTCGGGGAACTGCGTCTCGTCGTGGTTGCCGGACTCGTACAGGATGAACAGCCGCGAGCCCTTCGGAAGCGAGACACCGCCGAGCGTGGTGTCCGCCGTCACCTGGCGGAAGAAGCCGCGCACGGGCGGCTCCTTGCGCAGAATCTCCTCGATGGCGCCGGGCAGCAGGCTCGGGTCCTCCTTCACCTCCTTGAGCTGCTCGGGGGAGTTGAGGAGCAGCCACACGCCGTTGCCGATGAGGCCCGTCGTCGTCTCGTGGCCGGCGGAGAACAGGTCCATGGCGTTGCAGACCGCCTCCTGCTCGCTCAATGGCGCGGTGCCTCCCATCGACTGCGGAACCAGGAGCGTGAGCAGGTCCTCGCGCGGCTTGCGGCTGCGCTCGTGGATCTTCTCCTTGAAGTAGCGCTCCATGGCGATGAAGCCGTGCGCGCTCTCGACCTGCTGCTCGACGGGAGCCGTCGCCGACATCAAGAGCGTCTTGTCGTCGGACCAGCCCTTGAGCTGCTGCATGTCCGCGCGCGGCACGCCGAGCAGGTCGCAGATGACGAAGGCGGGCAGCGCATACGCGAACTGCTGCACCAGGTCCCCCTGGCCGTCGTCCACGAAGCCGTCGATGAGCCCGTTCGTCGTCGCCCGGATGGAGGGCTCCATCGCGGCGATACGCTGGGCGCTCAAGGCCCGGCCGAACACGGCGCGGATGCGCGTGTGGTCCGGCGGGTCGCTCTGCACGAGGGAGAGGAACTGCGAGTAGCCCTGCTTGAGGATGTTGCGCACCTCGGGGTGCGGCTCGGCCCGGGCATCGAGCGCTCCCACCGAGGAGAAGCGCGCCGTGTCCCGCTCCACCTCGGCGATGTCCTCGTAGCGGGTGACGACCCACAGGTCGAACATGGGGCTGTGGAAGACGGGGTTCTCGCGGCGCAGCCGCGCGTACAGCGCGTAGGGGTTCTCAATCTGGTCCGGCGCCATCGGGTTGAAGGCGGCCACGGCATCTCCGGCGCGCGCATTCTGACTGGTCATGCCTCGATCATAGAACACACGCTTCACTGGATTCACTGGAGTTCAATATGAACGCTCGTTCTATGTTCCCGAGGTAGGAGGCCTGGAGGACCATGACGAGGACGCCCGCGACGCGTACGAGCTTGACGGACGATTTGCGCCGCATGGGATTGGGTGCTGGCGAGCGGGTGATGGTTCATGCCGGCCTCCGGAGCCTGGGCCCCGTGCTCGGCGGTGTGAATGCCGTGGTGCAGGCGCTGCTCGACACGGTGGGCGCCGACGGTACGGTGATGGCGTACATGGACTGGGAGATGGGGGTCGAACCGGAGGACTTCGAGGACGCGCGCCTGCGTGAGGAGATTCCCACGTTCGACAAGCGCATCGCGCGAGCGAGCCGGGACCATGGGATTCTCGCGGAGACGATTCGCACCTGGCCCGGGGCGGTCCGGAGCGACCACCCGGATGCCGGCGTGGCGGCGATAGGTGCGCGCGCGGAGTGGCTCTGCGCGGACCACCCGCTGCAGTACGGGTATGGCGCGGGCTCTCCGCTGCACAAGCTGACGGAGGCGGGCGGCAAGGTGTTGATGCTCGGCGCGCCGCTCGACACGCTGACGGTGCTGCATCACGCGGAGCACGTGGCGAACATCCCCGGCAAACGAATCACGCGGTACCAGCGGCCCATGTGGGTGGACGGCGAGCGGCGCTGGGTGGACTTCGAGGAGTTCGACACCCGCGAGCCGGTGACGGACGCGCTGCTCGCTTCCGGAGAGGACTACTTCACGGCCATCGCGGAGCAGTGCCTCGCGGAGGGGGGCGGCCGCGCGGGCCGGGTCGCGCAGGGGCTGTCCCATCTGTTCGACGCACGCCACCTGGTGAAGTGCGGCGTGGCCTGGCTGGAAGCGCACGCACGCTGACTCATTTCTCGAACGGGGCCCTTCCTTGCGGGTCGCCCGCGTCCAGGGGCGGCACCCAGGAGGGGATGCCCGGGTGTGCGTAGCGGCAGGTGAAGCTGCTGGCGGCGAAGACCCTGAGCTCTCCGCGCACGGTGAGGAAGCGCATCGGCTTGCCGGCCTTGCTCCGGACCGGTACCGGGTTCCCCTGCAGCACGGGGGTGTTGTCCTGCATCGGGCTCGGCAGGTAGTGCCCCGGCAGGAGGCCGTGAACCGCCGTGTTCACCGGCAAGCCCAGCACGTTGGCTGTCGTCAGCGTGTACGTCACGTCCACCGTCTGTCCGGTGGAGTCGTACGTGTACGTGACGGTGGAGCCGGTGGGGTAGGAGAACGCGGCCTCGGCCAGTTGCGTGAGCGCGGAGCCATCGTCGAACCAGTTGTCGGGCAGCGTGCCCAGGACGAAATAGTTGCTGGCCGTCGCGTCGTCGAAGGTCAGCATCGAGTCGGAGGTCGAAGCGCTCTGGTAGCGGGCCGCGCCGCTCGGGAAGAACAGGACCGTGTTCTGCTGCACGCAGCAAGAGATCTTCGTGCCGCCGACGTCGAGGGTGCCGAAGCTGATTCGCGGCGAGCCATTCGTGAACTTGAAGGCAACCCTGGGGAGCTTGAACGCCGTGAAGTGGAGCAACGGGCTCCCGCGCACGACGCCCAGCTGGAGCTGTGCGTCGGCGGGGAGGGAGGCGGGCCGGTCCGGGTCATCCGCCGCGCGCATGACGAGCTCGGCGTCGTAGTCGCCCATCCGGTGGACCCCGAGGGCCTGGGGCAGGAAGCCCGGCAGGACCTGGAGCTGTGCGTCGAATTCGGCGCTCTCCTGCATGAGCAGGAGGCCCGTGTCACCAGGCCCGGAAGCGCTGAACGCGAGGGCCCAGGGATGAGAGAAGACGGGGAGCTGGGCCAGGGGGCGCTGCTGGGGCTGGATGAATCCCTCGCCCTCGGCCACCAGCGGGTCCTGGGTCCACGCGTGGGTCCGCGAGGAGGCCTTCGTCGAGTCGTCCATGGACAGCAGGACGCCCGGGGCCCCTCGCCTGTGAAACCGCGCCCGCCCTCAACGCTGGGCGCCGCGCCAGAGCTCCGCGGTGCCCGGTGGCCCATGTGGAGGTTGTTGACGACCTCACCAGGGAGGCAGTCATGCTTTTCCTGTAAAGCTGCTATCGCTAGGATTGCCCTGTCGTACTGGAGTGAGGCTCGAATAAAGGATCCGGCACCATGTCAATCATTGAAAACACGCGGATGACTCTCACTCGTCACTGGGGATTGGGGGTGTTGGTCTCCGTGCTCACGGCCTGCGGCGCGGACGTGACGCCGCCCGCGGCGGTGGAGGGACGGGACGAAGTCGCCTCCGCGGAGCAGGAGCTGGATGGCGAGTGCACGGCGGACTGGGCCGCCAACCCGTGCTCCGTCGCGGACTCCGCGGCCTGCGGAACCGGGAGCCCCGGTGTGGACTCACCCAACACACCCAACAACTGCGAGCTGGGAGGCATGAAGTGTGATCCCCGGCCGCGCCTGTGCAATCGCAACTCGAAGACGCTCTATTTCAAGACCACCTCGGCCGCGAATGTCTACGACAGCCTCGGGAATGTGATGGGCACCGTGGCCGCGGGGCAGCAGGTCCGTATCAACCTGGGGACGCGGAGGACCATCTCCACCGTCTCTCCGAACTACCTGGCCATGGCCTTCTCGGCCCCGACGAACAACGGCGGCATCAGCGGCTGGATTCGTCCCGACCAGCTGGACGCGGGCTACACCAACATCATGAACTGGCTGACCCAGAACTACCGGCCGGCCCCCGACCCGGGTGGGACGTACAGCGACTGGTACATCATCCCGTCGAACAACGTGCCCTACGACGGGCTGCACATCACCGACAACTGCCCCGCCAACAACCTGGCCGTCCACTACCTGGGGCGCAATGGCCGCATCAACCTCATCACCAACCTGCCAGGGAAGGGGTCCCCGACGAAGGCCGTCTACCCGAACAACACGGGGCTCAACTTCAAGCGCGCGCAGGTCCAGCACTCCGTCTCGCTGCCGCTCTACGACTGCAGCTCCGGCAGCGCGGTGCAGGTCTCGACCCGCCTCAGCTTCCTGTATGGCTATGTCCAGTCCGGTCACTGGGGCTGGATTGCCATGCCCAACCTGTCGACCTCGAGTCCGTAGTCAGTGATGCGGCGGCTTCTCTAGGGCTCCTGGGGGCCGGGCGCGGCTTCCACACCGGCATCGGGCGCAGCCACGGCCCCTGACGGCGGAGCGGCCTCCGCATCGCGCGCGCCGCCCTCCGTCGCCGGACTCGAAGGCCGGGGCTCATCCGAGGGCGGCGGCGGAACCTCGCCGGAGACGGGCGCCTCGGCCCGGCCTGTGTCCGCTTCCAGCGCTCCCGCCGGGGAGCCGTCGCCCGGGGCTGCATCCTCGGGCTCCGCCTGCTTCTCCAGGCGAGGCGCGCCTCCACCTGCCGCGTCGTCCACGAGGGTGCCTCCGGCCTCCGTGTTCAGGGAAGGCTCCGCCTGGGTGGGGCTGCCCGCGTCCACGCTGCCCATGACCGGTGGCTCCATCGGCTGCACCCCGGCGGCCATGGCGGCGGCCCCCGTGCCATGCCGTCCTTCCTTCTTCCTGCTCGGCGGGGCCGGGACGGAGGGGGCTTCGCGGGCCGGCACCTCCGGAGCTGTCTCCGGCTGCGCCACGGGACTCGCAGGTGGCACCTCGGCGGGCGCGGGCACCGGCGTGACCGGCTCCCCCGGCGGCGCCTCCTTCCCACCGAGCACCGCATCCAGCACGGGCCCCCCGTGCTCACGGAGCACCGCCTCCACCGACTGCCATCCATCCTCTCGGAGCATCACCGCTCCGGCCGCACCGAGCACCAGGACGAAGGCCAGGCCCCATCCCCACCGCGACGGTTTGCGCTCGGGCGGCGGTGCCGGGAGGTCCTGGCTCCCGCCGTTCAGTGCCCCCGCGGTGGCCCAGGCGGGCTCTCCGCGGGCACCGGGCAGTGAAGGCACGTGCGGCGCCCTTCGCGGCTCCAGGACGGCGGGTCCGGGCATGGCGCCAATGGCCAGGGTGCGGAGCTCCGCGGTCGCATCCGGCACCCGCTGGCCCTCTTCCGCCTCCCGCTGCGCCTCGGGGAAGCACTCGCGCAGGAAACGTCCCACCTCTTCCGGGCTCGCCAGGGGACAGGCCCGCGCCAGGGCCTCCGCCATCTCCTGACACGAGCCGTAGCGGTCCTCCGGCCTGCGCGCGAGGGCCTTCGCGGCGACGTCCGCCAGCCCCGGCGGCAGCGCCGACACGTCCACCTGGCACCGTGCGAGCTGCTGGCAGTGCGCCACCTGGCTGGGAACGGAGACGGAGACATCCGCGGGCGGAGGAATGGGCAGCCGGCCCGTCAGCATCTCGAAGAGGAGCACGCCCGCGCAGAACTGGTCGCTCCGGCCATCCACCGGTATCGGCTCCGACGGAAGGCCCTCATCGCTCCCGGGCACCGACCTGAGCAGCTCCACCGCCCGCTCCGGCGCGAGGTAGCCCGGCGTGAAGAACAGCTCATGCGCGGCCGGCGCCGTCGCCCGCGCGGACCAGGCGATGCCGAAGTCGATGACCTTGGTGACGCCGCCCAGGCCCACCATTACGTTCGACGGCTTGACGTCCCGGTGCACCACCTCCAGCCGCCGGCCATGCGAGTCCGTGGCGTGGTGCGCCGCATGCAGCGCCTGGCACACGTCGTACATCACCCGGCAGACGATGTTGGCGGGGAGCCCCGAGGCCGCGCGGGCCCGGAGGAGCTGCTCCAGGCTCCGGCCCGGAATCCACTCCATCTCGATGAAGAGCTGGCCCTGGCTCTCGAAGACGTCGTAGACGCGGACGATGTTGGGATGCGTGAGCTTCAGGCTGAGGAGCGCCTCGTTGAGGAAGCTCCGGCGGCCGGCCTCGTCGGCCTTCAGCGTCATCTGCTTGAGGACCACGTTCTCGCGGCGGAGGTGCGAGTAGGCGAGGAACAGCTTCGCCATCCCTCCCTGGCCCAGCGTCTTGACGACCGAGTACACCTTTTCCGCTCTCACGGCAGGAACCCTACCACCCCGGTCGCGGGCGGCACACAAAGGGCCGGCCGCGCGGCCAGGACGCGCGGGCCCTGCGGCGTGCTCGGCTGCTCACCGCCGAAGCGGGTCAGGCTCAGCAAGAACGACTGGCGCCCATTTCCAGCGTTGCCGTGACCCGGATGGTTCTGGACCGACCCGTGATGCGCCGGTAGTTTTCATGAAACCTGAATCATCATTCAGTTCAGGGGCGCGTTGCACAACCACACCTCAGGGGAACACATGCATTCGATTGGACGTCTTGGAGGGCTGCTCGTCGGGTTTGGGCTGTTCGTTGGCTGTGGCGGTCAGGAGCCGCGGGTGCCCGCGCCCGAGGGCGCGGAGT
Organism: Pyxidicoccus sp. MSG2; assembly: GCF_026626705.1. Classification (NCBI taxonomy): domain Bacteria; kingdom Pseudomonadati; phylum Myxococcota; class Myxococcia; order Myxococcales; family Myxococcaceae; genus Pyxidicoccus; species Pyxidicoccus sp. MSG2. The sequence continues at coordinate 12,822,953 of NZ_JAPNKC010000001.1, read as the reverse complement.
CGCTGGAGACGGCGGAGTCCGCGGTGTACGAGTCGCCGGACAGCCTCTCCGGGCTGCTGGGGACCTACACGCGCTATTGGCCGCCGGCGGCCGCGGAGGAGCTCACCTCCATGACGCTGACGGGCGTGGAGTACGTGGACCACGTGGAGGGGAGCTACGTCCGCACGGTGAGCCGCGCGTGTCCCATCTACGGTTGCAACACGGAGACGGGTACCTTCTGGGCGCTGCCCAACAACCCGGCGACGGGCGCGCTCATCGTCTTCAAGACTCCGACGGGCGCGGAGCGGGACTTCTACGCCATCAGCCAGATCCAGCGCAGCACCCTCACCGGGAAGATCACCGGCATCGTCCTGGTGAAGGGCGGCAGCGTGTCGCCGGTGCCGTTCACCATGACGCGCGTGGGCTTCTAGTCACTTCAGGTTGATGGGCGAAGGCCCATGGGAGGGCTGCTTCCTCCCATGGGCATGGCCCCTGGGCAGCTCTGGCCCGGGGCTGGTGCCAGGCCACATCCTTCAGCCTCCCGGTGCCACGCGTCGCGACCGGGCAAGCTGTGCTAAACGTGCAATTCATGAGAATACGTTTTGCGCTCGTTCTCTTCCCTGCCATCGCGACGTCCGCCTGCGTTTCGGCTGACTCCGAGCTGGAGGGCGATGGCCCACAAACCACCATCGGGCTCGGCGAGGCGGGGCAGGGGGCCACGACTCCGCTCCGCACGAAGGCGCTCGGACGCATGCGGAACGCGGCGAAGTACTTTCACGATGTGGTCGCGCGCAACGGCGGGTATGCGTGGCACCACAACGCCGCCAACCTGAGCGAGCGCTGGGGCGATATCCAGCTCGACGACGATCAGATCATGATCCAGTCGCCGGGCACGTCGGACGTGACGATCGCGTTCGTCGAAGCTGCACTCGCCGACCCGGCAACACCGGTGCTCAAGACCTACGCGGCGGACGCGGCGATGGCGCTGCGTCACGGGCAGATAAAGTCGGGGGGCTGGCGCCTCTACGCGGACTTCAAACCGACGCCGACGTTGAAGGCGTGCTACCTCAACACCACGGCAAGCTGCAGCTGCGGCGGCTGTACGACGACGACCTACGACGACCAGGCCACACAGAATGCGCTCATTGCGATGATGCGCACGGACCAGCTCCTCGGGTTCGCGAACACGGCGATCTCCGGCTCCTCCACCTACGCCCGCGCGCGGGTGGAGACCTCGCAGTTTCCGACGCATGGCGGCTTCCCACAGGGGTTCGCCGGTCCCGTCGCCGCGCGCCCGGCGCTGGCGGCGGGCTATCCGCCCTCGATCGGGACCTCGTGTGGCCTCGCCAATTGCTACGCGAACGCCTACACCCAAGAGTACTGGGACGACCCGACCTTGAACGACAACCTCGCGTCGGCCTTCGTGGAGATGTTGTACTGGGCAAGGGAGATATATCCCGCGCGGGCCACGACCTATCAGGCCATGCTCACCGCGTTCGGTGACTTCCTTCGCCATGCGCAGATGCCACAGCCACAGCCTGCCTGGGCGCAGCAGTACGACATCCAGATGCAGCCTCGCTGGGCGCGCAACTGGGAGGCTCCGGCGATCGCGGGCCAGGAGAGTCAGGACGTCATGTGGGCGCTCCTTCGCCTCTACCAGCTCGACCCGAGCGTGCCGGCGAACCGCGACGCGGTCGGGACTGCGCTCGCGTACCTCGAGACTGTCGACTCCGCGGGCAACACGCTCATCCACCGCTACATCGAGCTCGACGACACCTCGCCGTCGAACATCGGTTTCTACACGGTGAAGCCAGGCGGTTACCCGGTCCAGTTCTCTCCTGCGCCGCCGACCTACCAGAACTACGCCTGGGAGGTCCCGTCGCAGCTCGCCGCGATCCATGCGGAGTACGACCGGCTGGCGAGCGATACGACCGTGATGAAGCGCTCGTGCCAGAAGCTCCGCGCCGACACGGCGCAAGCCGTCGACACGACGGTGAACAACGAGAAGTGGATCACGACGTACAGCCCGGGTGGCCCGCGAAGCGGCGCCACCGCCGGTGACTATCTCGACACGAGCACGTTCGTCAGGAACATGCGCACGCTGGCCGAGTTCGTCACGCGCACGACGACGGACTGCGTCGCATGGAACTACTGATGCATCATCGCCGCCGTCTGTCGTGGATGGCGCGTGCACCTGGCCCCTGCGCCAGCTGCCTGCATTGAGAGGGGGGCGCTGAAGGCCCCGAGAGGAGCCCACGTGAGGGAGCGGGCTGGTTCGGGAGAGGGCCTTGCAAACGGGCGCCCTCGTCCCGAACTCAGTCGAGGGGAATCGGCTCAGGAGCACGGAGCCGGAGCGTGTGACGGCACGGCCGGGCGCACGGTCCTCCGCTCGGTGGCGTCTGGAGGAGGACGACGATCATGGCAACCCTCGACAATGCGGCCGTCATCCGGGAGTTCTACCGGGCCTTCAATGAGAAGGACCTCGACCTCGTCCGCACCGTGATGCACGCGGATGCCATCGTGCAGAGCATCCCCTTCGACGAGACGGAGAAGCTCATCGACCACTGTGAGAGCTGGGCCACCGCTCTGCCGGACGGGAAGGTCGACGTCACCAACCTCATCGTCCAGGGAGACCGGGTCGTCGCGGAAATCACCGGGCGGGGTACGCACGAAGGCCCTTTCAAGGGGCCGGGGGACGTGACGATTCCGCCCTCGAACCGCGCCATCGAGATACGCCTCATCGAGGTCTTCGAGCTCCGCGATGGGAAGATCGCCGAGATGCGCCAGTACTACGACGCGCTGAGCTTCATGACCCAGCTCGGCATCGGCGCCCGGCCCGGCCTCGCCCGGGAGGCGGAGGCCTCCAGGCCCGACGCCCGGCACTGATTGGGCGCAGCGGCTTTCACACATGGACCGGGATGACGGTGCCCGCGAGGAGCGAGCCCCCGGGGTCATGAACGGACCCGGGGGCTGTCGCGCCAGCTCTCAGTAGAGTTAGTCCAGCGAGGGGATGCCGGAGCGGGTCCACTCGCCGGTCGCGGTCGACCGGATCAACTCAGGGCGTGACGGAGACCCGCGTGCCCGCCCGGGTGTTGTTGTCGTCAATCAGCTCCGCGATGGAGTTCTGCGGATCCACCACGGCCCCCGCGTAGTACAAGCCTGTCGTGGGCACGGACGCCGGGCCCGACACCGACAGCACCTGGCACTGGCCGGCGTTGAGGTACGGCGAGCCTGCGTAGCCCACGAAGAAGTCCGGTGAGGGCCCCGTCGGGCCGTTGGGGGTGATGGTGCTGTCCGCCGAGAGGTACACCTCCACTGGCGCGCTGCCACCGACGGTGCCCTGGTTGCACACCGTTACCGAGACCGTGAGCGTCTGGCTCAGCCTCACGCTGCTCGCGCTCGACACCGCGGACACGGTGAAGTCGGGCCTGTTGCCCACGCCGATGCGGCTGCCGGTCAGGGTGTTGTTGTTCTCAATCAGCTCGGAGATGGAGCTCTGCGGATCCACCACGGCGCCCAGGTAGTAGGCGCCCTCGGTGGAAGCGTACGCCGGGCCCTGCACCGTCAGCGCCTGGCACTGGCCGGCGTTGAGGTATGGCGAGCCTGCATAGCCCACGAAGAAGTCCGGCGAGGGCCCCGACGGGCCGTTGGGGGTGATGGTTGCGTCCGCCGAGAGGTAGACCTCCACCGGCGCGCTGCCACCGACGGTGCCCTGGTTGCACACCGTCACGGAGACGGAGATCTGCTGTCCGGACGTGGCGCTGGCCGGTCCGGTGACCGCGGAGACGATGAAGTCGGGCCTGTTGCCCACGCCGATGCGGCTGCCGGTCAGGGTGTTGTTGTTCTCAATCAGCTCGGAGATGGAGCTCTGCGGATCCACCACGGCGCCCAGGTAGTAGGCGCCCTCGGTGGAGGCGTACGCCGGGCCCTGCACCGTCAGCGCCTGGCACTGGCCGGCGTTGAGGTACGGCGAGCCTGCGTAGCCCACGAAGAAGTCCGGCGAGGGCCCCGACGGGCCGTTGGGGGTGATGGTGCTGTCCGCCGAGAGGTAGACCTCCACCGGCGCGCTGCCACCGACGGTGCCCTGGTTGCACACCGTCACGGAGACGGAGATCTGCTGTCCGGACGTGGCGCTGGCCGGCCCGGTGACCGCGGAGACGATGAAGTCGGGCCTGTTGCCCACGCCGATGCGGCTGCCAGTCAGGGTGTTGTTGTTCTCAATCAGCTCGGAGATGGAGCTCTGCGGATCCACCACGGCGCCCAGGTAGTAGGCGCCCTCGGTGGAAGCGTACGCCGGGCCCTGCACCGTCAGCGCCTGGCACTGGCCAGCGTTGAGGTACGGCGAGCCTGCGTAGCCCACGAAGAAGTCCGGCGAGGGCCCCGACGGGCCGTTGGGGGTGATGGTTGCGTCCGCCGACAGGTACACCTCCACCGGAGCGCTGCCACCGACGGTGCCCTGGTTGCACACCGTCACGGAGACGGAGATCTGCTGTCCGGACGTGGCGCTGGCCGGCCCGGTGACCGCGGAGACGATGAAGTCGGGCCTGTTGCCCACGCCGATGCGACTGCCGGTCAGGGTGTTGTTGTTCTCAATCAGCTCGGAGATGGAGCTCTGCGGATCCACCACGGCGCCCAGGTAGTAGGCGCCCTCGGTGGAGGCGTACGCCGGGCCCTGCACCGTCAGCGCCTGGCACTGGCCAGCGTTGAGGTACGGCGAGCCTGCGTAGCCCACGAAGAAGTCCGGTGAAGGCCCCGACGGGCCGTTGGGGGTGATGGTTGCGTCCGCCGACAGGTACACCTCCACCGGCGCGCTGCCACCGACGGTGCCCTGGTTGCACACCGTCACGGAGACGGAGATCTGCTGTCCGGACGTGGCGCTGGCCGGTCCGGTGACCGCGGAGACGATGAAGTCGGGCCTGTTGCCCACGCCGATGCGGCTGCCAGTCAGGGTGTTGTTGTTCTCAATCAGCTCGGAGATGGAGCTCTGCGGATCCACCACGGCGCCCAGGTAGTAGGCGCCCTCGGTGGAAGCGTACGCCGGGCCCTGCACCGTCAGCGCCTGGCACTGGCCAGCGTTGAGGTACGGCGAGCCTGCATAGCCCACGAAGAAGTCCGGCGAGGGCCCCGACGGACCGTTGGGGGTGATGGTTGCGTCCGCCGACAGGTACACCTCCACCGGAGCGCTGCCACCGACGGTGCCCTGGTTGCACACCGTCACGGAGACGGAGATCTGCTGTCCGGACGTGGCGCTGGCCGGTCCGGTGACCGCGGAGACGATGAAGTCGGGCCTGTTGCCCACGCCGATGCGGCTGCCAGTCAGGGTGTTGTTGTTCTCAATCAGCTCGGAGATGGAGCTCTGCGGATCCACCACGGCGCCCAGGTAGTAGGCGCCCTCGGTGGAAGCGTACGCCGGGCCCTGCACCGTCAGCGCCTGGCACTGGCCGGCGTTGAGGTACGGCGAGCCTGCGTAGCCCACGAAGAAGTCCGGCGAGGGCCCCGATGGGCCGTTGGGGGTGATGGTTGCGTCCGCCGACAGGTACACCTCCACCGGAGCGCTGCCACCGACGGTGCCCTGGTTGCACACCGTCACGGAGACGGAGATCTGCTGTCCGGACATGGCACTGGCCGGCCCCGTGACCGCGGACACGATGAAGTCCGGGCCGGATACGGCGCCCTGCCTCGTGGCGCCCACTTCAACTGCCGGGTCGCTCTCCGCCGGGCGCTCGCACCCAGCCGCCGCCAGCAACACCACCGCGCCAAGAAGACTTCCAACCCTGCTGCTTCGTCGATTCATGCGCTTACCCCGAGGTGAGAACAGTCAGTCCTGCTGAACGCGCAATTCACGCGAAGGGTGGGATATCAACGCGGGCAGTATGGGGGCAAGCAGCTGTATTGTATGATTGCTATGAAGACATACTGATTGTCTACATTGGCTTACGCTGTCCTTCCGACGCCTTCCAGGGCAGTCAGCGCCTGGAACATGGGGCCGGTGGACTTCGGGTGGAGCGCGCCGGTGAGGTACTGCGCGCGGCGCCCTGTTGGGGGTCGCGGGGTGGGAAGCGGCGCTTCAGGCCGCGTCACGCAGTGCACGCCAGTCCGCCTGGACCTGGTCCGCGTAGGTCCGGGCGAAGGCCGCCAGGCGCGTGGTGGCCTCCCCTGCATCCGGGCCCACCCAGGCCGCCAGCTTCTGCGCCTGCGCACGCGTGGCGCCATGGGCTCGCGCCAGCACCACCCCGGCCTGGGCGAAGGCGGACACCACATCCTTCTTCCCGGTGAGCGCGCCGCCCTCCAGCTTCGCCTTCTCCGGCTCCAACTCGCGCACCAGGAAGGCCCGGCCTCCCAGCTGGGTGGCCCCGGTGAGCGGGTTGGCGTGGCCCGCGAGCCCGCGCTGTGCGCTCACCACCGCCGCGCCATCCGCGGGCCGGGGCGGTGACTCCAGGCTGGAGGCCAGCAGCTCCTTCAGCTCCAGCAGCACCGGGGGCTGCTTCGGGTCCGCCGCCTGCACCAGCGCGTAGTAGCGCTCCAGCCCGTAGCTGCTGCCGCCCGCGTCCAGCCGCTGGGCCTGGTCCAGCACGCGCAGCGGCAGTGCCACGCCCTCGGTGCCGCGGAGCTGCGTCTCGTAGGAGGCGAGGGCGGAGCGCACCGCGCGCTGCTGCGCGGCGGGGACCGGGCGCAGCGTGTCCGTGGTGCGGAAGCGCGGCGCCCCCGGGCCGTCCAGCCGGGCGTACTGCTCGAGCAGCTCCTTGCGTGAGGTGTCTCCCGCCTGCGCGATGAGGTCATCCACCTCGCCGGTGGCCTCCTTCTTCGTGAGGAAGGCGCCCGGGTTCTCTTCGCCTCCGGCGAGTGATTCCAGCGTGGAGAAGTACGCCTTCGCGAAGGCGCGGACGACGTCGCCCTGTTCCCTGGCGGACAGTCCCGCCTCGCGCGCGGTGAGCACGGCGCTGGTGGCCATGCGGGTCAGGTCCACTTCCGGCGAGCCGCGGCCCGCCTGGTCGAAGTCGTTGAGCCCCCACACCACCTTTCCCTCCGGCCCCCGGAGCGTGCCCAGGTTGCCCACGTGCGCGTCGCCCACCACGCGGATGCGCGGCGCGGGCCGCTCCAGCAGCCGGGCGTCCGCTGCCAGGGGGCCTCGCACGTCCGCATGGAAGAGGGCCGGCATCATCCGGAAGAGGGAGGACGGGCGCTCGCGCATCAGCGCCAGCTTCTCCTTCAGCCGTGCCGGGGGCAGGTCCAGCCGCGCGTGGAAGTCCTGGATGAAGGCCACCGCCTGCTGGGGCTCGCGGCGGGTGGCGGCGCCCGACCCGGCCTTCGCGGTGGTGGCGCGGGTCGTGGGCCCGGCGGCAGTGGGGCGCGAGGACGCGGGCGGCTTGGGAGGAATTCGCATGGGGGAGGACCTGGCTGGAAGGTTATCTCGGAAGGGCGCCGCCGGGTTTCGGCCTGCTCCCGCGGCAGCGGGACTGTCCGGAGCGGGACGCGCCCACCCGTTGCAGGGGAGGGTCGGCGGAGCGGGCAGGCATGCGCAGCTTGCGCCGGGCTCATGTCTCCGGTTCTTCGCTCCAGGCTTCGGGTGTTCGTGGTGGTGCTCGCGGCACTCCTCCCGGCATGTGCCACGCTGAATCCGCCCCGCTCGGAGCTGGCCGAGCGCGTGGGGCGCTCGGACCTGGACGTGAGCGCGCTGCGCGTCCGCGTGCGCGACCTGGCCCGGCGCTTCTCCGGACTGCTGGAGGTGGCGGCGGACGACCTCGCCGCGGCCTCGGACTCGCCCGAGACGGCGCGGGCGATGCTCACGTTCAAGGCGAATGCGGTGCCCACCATGCAGGGCGCGCTCTTCCAGCCGGACCCGGTGGCCGCGCTGGTGGATGCGTGGGCGCTGCTGGCCCAGCTCCAGGAGGCGTTGCCCAGGACCGCGGTGGGTGCCAAACCGGAGCTGCTGGCCAAGGCCCAGCGCTCGCTGGGGGACATGGAGTCAGAGGTGGAGGCGGTGTGGCGGGAGATCACCGGAAGCGAGGACGTGTCCTCCGCACGGGCGCGAGTGCACGAGTGGGCCGCCGAGCACCCCCTGACGGGGACACTCGTCTCGCGCGAGTCCACCGCGCCCCTGCTGGCTTCCGTGACGAGGGCCTCGGGTGGGGGCCTGAGGACGAAGGCGGCCGGACTGCTGGAGGACACGCGCGACCTCACCGCGCGGGTGGACCTCTACGCGGCCAGCCTCCCGCGCCAGGCGCGCTGGCAGGCGGAGCTGGTGGCCGCGGATGCCATGAATGCCCCGGCCCTCCATTCCGCCATGGCCGAGCTGGCGCGCACGGTGGACATCCTCGACCGCGTGGGAGGCATGGTCGCGAACACGCCCGCGCTGGTGGCCCGGGAGCGCGCGGCGGTGCTGGAGGCGCTGGACATGGAGCGGCGCTCGCTCCAGGACTTCATCGCGGGTGAGCGGCAGGCCGTCATGGCGGGGGTGGGGCAGGAGCGCGCGGCGGTGGTGGACGCCCTGCACGCCGAGCGCGTGGCGACGCTCCAGCAGGTCGACGGCCTGGCCCGGGGCTGGGTGGACCATGCCTTCGACCGGGCGGGGCACCTGGTGGACCGGGTCTTCCTGTGGCTGCTGGCGCTGGTGGCCCTGGGGCTCGTGGGCGGGCTCGTCCTGGTGGTGCTGGTGGCCAGGGCCTGGCGGCGCGCGTGAGGAAGGCAGGCCGGGCCTCTCCCGTCCAACCGCTCAGTGCGGTGTGCTTCCAGGACCCTGCAACACGGACTCGGCTCGGCCCAGGCGCTGGCCCAGGTCCTGGAGCCTCTCCCGGTCCGCGCCCTCGCTCTCATCGAGCGTGGAGCCGGCCTCCTCCACCAGGGCGCGCAGCCGGTGCATGCCATCTCGCAGCAGCTCCTGCTCCTCCGGCGTCATCGCCGGGGAGTGGGACAGGTGCTCCACCACCGCGTCCAGCACCTGGGCGTGGAGGTTGGCGTCGCCCACCTTCGCTGTCACGCCGGTGCGGTCCAGCATCCGCCGCGTGGGGGACATGATCCTCGCCAGCATCAGCGTGACGCCTCGCTGCTTCAGGTCGTCGCGCAGGCTGGCCAGCATGTCGGCGCCGGGGACGTCCAGGTCCGCGGTCACCTCCAGGTCCAACAGCAGGGCCTGACAGGGGCGTGGGGAGCGGCGCAGCCGGTCGATGACCTCGTCGCGCAGGGACGTGGCGTTGGCGAAGAAGATGCCTTCGTTGGGGCGGAGGATGAGCATGCCCGGCACCGTCAGCGGGCGCGGCATGTGGCGCAGGTCGCTGAAGGCGAGGGTGCCCGGCGTGCGTCCCAGCTCGCTCATGCGGGGCACGCTGGCGCGGTACACCATCAGGAAGATCGACAGGCCCACCGCCACCAGCAGTCCCGGCAGCACGTCCAGGGCGAGCACGCCGACCAGCGCCACCATCGCTACGATGAAGTCCTCCCGCCGCAGGCGGTACAGCCGCCGCAACTCGCGGACGTCCATCATCCCGGAGATGGCTAACACCACGATGGCGGCCAGGGTGGCCTCGGGCAGCAGGCGGATGAGGGGCATGAGAAACAGGGCGACCAGCACCGTGAAGCCGGCCGCCAGCAGCGCGGACACCTCCGTGCGGGCCCCCGCCGCGTCGTTGGCCGCGGACTTGGACAGACTGGAGCCGACGGAAAAGCCCCGGAAGAGCCCGGCGCCCATGTTGGCGGCGCCCAGTCCCACCAATTCCCGGTTGGCATCCACCTCGTAGCCATGGCGGGCCGCCAGCATGCGTGCGGGTCCAATGGCCTCGGCGAAGGCCACCAGCGCGATGCCGCACGCGCCGGGCAGCAGGCCCAGCAGGTCGCGAAGGCCCACGTCCGGCAGCCGGGGCGCGGCGAGCCCCGCCTGCACCTTGCCCACCACGTGCACGCCACGCGCGTCCAACCCCAGCAGCGCCGTGACGATGATGGACGCCGCCAGCACCAGCAGGGCCGCCGGGAGCCGCTTCGATACCCGCTCCAATCCCAGCAGCAGGAGCAGGCTGCCGGCACCCACCAGCAGCGTGACGAGGTGCGTGGCCTTCAGGTGCGTGACGAGGAACCACAGCCGCTCGAAGAAGTTGCCCTCACTCCCTTCGATGCCGAAGAGCTTGGGCACCTGTTTGATTGCGATGATGAGCGCGAGGCCGAAGACGAAGCCGGTGAGGACGGAGGTGGAGAAGAACTGGGCGATGCGCCCCAGCCGCAGCACGCCCGCGAGCACCGAGACGAGTCCCGCCATCAGCGCCAGGGCCGTGGTCAGGATGACGAACCGGGGCGAGCCCACCGGCGCCATGGCGCTCACGGTGGCGGCGGAGAGGACCGCCACCGCGGCGGACGCCGCGGAGATGAGCTGGCGTGAGCTGCCGAACAGGGCATAGAGCACCAGGGCCGCGGGCGCCGCGTAGAAGGCCGCCGCTGGCGGCATGCCCGCCAGCCCCGCGTACGCCAGGTTCTCCGGGATGAGGAGGGCCGTGACGGTGAGCGCGCCCACCAGGTCCCGCTTCAGCCAGGCGGGCTGGTAGCCGCGCACCGTCGCGACGAAGGGCATGGCTCGGGCGAGCCAGGAGACCGTGGGCTTCGCTGGAGAGGGGGGCATGGTGCGATAAGGGGTGTGGACGGCGCCACCCCCACGCAAATCCTCGAGAGGCAGGAGGCCTGGCCATGGCCTGCCCGAGGCTCCCGGACTCCGGGGTAGGGTGGACGCGCTGTGAGCCAGCCCCCAGCGGGGTGCGACCCGTGGCCCCTGGACCTCGCGGAGCGCGCTGCCCAGCTTTGCGTGTCAGGCGTGTGGCGGGAGGGGGCGTGATGGGCTCGGGGTGTCGGAGCGCTTGCGGGTGGGCGGGAGTGCTGGGACTGCTGGCGTGGGCGCCGGCCTCGCTGGCTCAGGCGCCGGAGGAACCCGCCGCCGAGGAGCAGCCGGCGGGCGAGGGCGGGGAGGCGAGCGAGCAGGACCTGGCGAAGGCCGTGCAGAACCCGGTCGCCAACCTCATCAGCGTGCCGTTGCAGGACAACGTGGACTTCGGCATCGGCGCGTCCAACCGGACGCGCAACACCCTCAACATCCAGCCGGTGATACCGGTGTCGCTGACGCTGGACTGGAACCTCATCACCCGCGTCATCCTGCCCATCGTGTATCAACCAGACGTGGCGGCGGACAGCGGGGGGACGTTCGGGCTGGGGGACACGTCGGTCACCTTCTTCGTGGCGCCCGCGAAGCCCGGGAAGCTCATCTGGGGCGTGGGGCCGGCGCTGCTGTTGCCCACGGCGACGGACGACGTCCTCGGCACGGGGAAGTGGAGTGCCGGTCCTTCGGTCGTGCTGCTCGTCCAGCCCGAGCCCTGGTCCCTGGGCGTACTGGCGAACAACGTGTGGTCCGTCTTTGGAAGCGATGACCGGGCGTCGGTGAACCAGCTGCTCCTGCAGTACTTCATCACCTGCAACCTGCCCGGGGGCTGGTACGTGACGTCGGCGCCCATCCTCACCGCCAACTGGGAGGCGGATGAGGACCCGTGGGTCATCCCCTTTGGCGCGGGCGCCGGCAGGGTCTTCAAGGTGGGCGGGCAGGCCCTGAACGGCTCGGTGAGCGCGTACTACAACGCAGTCCGTCCGGAAGGCAGCGCCGACTGGCAGCTGCGCCTCCAGCTCGCGTTCCTGTTCCCGCAAGGGCCGAAGAAGAAGGGGCCGCCGTGAGGCAACCCCTCACGCTCAGGGGCAGACGAGGATGACGCCCTCGGCGTTTTCGATGGGCACGCCGGTGGTGCCGCTGATGTTCACCGTGTCCACCGTGCCGTCCGGCTTGAGCTTGCGGCACGTGGCCGGTAGCGGGCTGCCCCAGGTGAACGTCGTGGCCGTCGTCGGGCCCACGTGCGTCTGCTTGTAGTCGCCGTTAAAGCCGGTGCAGACCGTGTGGTACGAGAGCGACTTGAAGAGCACGATGACCTTCGACGTGCCCTTCGTGTACACGCGCTTGTAGAGCCGGTACTTCGCGGGCGTCTTCACGCCGCAGCCGGACGCATCCCAGTTGTTGTACGGCGACGGGTCATTGCCCACGATGACGGCGTCGTTGCCGGCCGTGTCGTCCAGCGCCTGGGTCAGCCAGGTGAGCTGGTCCACGTCGGGCGTGCCGATGTCGTACCGCCAAGCCGGGATGAAGTGGTACTGCCACGAGGAGGCCGGGGCGGCGCCGCCATTCACGTCGAGGAAGGACAATTCCGGGTCCTGCAGCGTGTAGTGAGAGGCGAGGACGGCCATCAGCGTCCGCGTGTCCGTCACTCCGCCCAGGCCCGTCGGGTACGACGACGCGCAGGTGGTGGGGCAGCCGGTGCCGGTGCCGCACGTCTTGCAGTACGCCTCGGTGGTCGGCGGCGCCACGAGCACGTCGTAGATGACGTGCGGGCGCGGCGTCACGCTGGCCCGGTCCCTCGTGAGCTGGAGGGCCTCCTTCCACTTGTTGGCCATGAACTGCACGGGCCGCGGGTACTTCTCCTCGTAGGTGATGCCCTTCTGCACCTGCGCCAGCGCCGCGTTGGGGCCCGCGATGTAGCCGGAGGTGTTGAGGACGGTGAAGGCCGACGACGTCAGGTATTGCTCGTCCACCTTCTGGATGAGCTTCCCGTAGTCTGTCCCGTAGTTGTTGCAGAGGCAGCCCGTGCCGGTGCACGGGACGGCGCACTCCAGGGTGGGGAACGGGAAGGCCGCGCCCGCCTTGGGCCAGTTGGGGTAGGGGTCCGTGGCCCCCGAGTTGTCCATGAACACCGCGTCCGCCTGCGCGTTGGTGGGCAGCCAGTTGCGGTGGTACCAGGCGGACCACAGCCGGAAGGCATACGAGTTGGGGTTGGTCGCGTAGCGCATCTGGCCATAGGTGGAGAACATGCGGCTCCACCACTTGAGCCGCGCGTCCCTGCCCACGGAGCGGGCCGCCCACTCGGTGTCGTTGAGGTAGCCGTCGCCGTTGGTGTCCGCCGCGCCGTCGAAGGAGGGGATGGTGACGACGTTGCCGCTGGTGAAGACGAAGTCCTCGCTCGAAATCGTCTCCGCCACCGGGGGCGTGCCCGCCGTCGTCTGGACGCGGACGTAGAAGAAGCGGTCCCCGAAGCTGGCCCCGGCGATGCCCGTGGCCTTCCAGTCGCTCGGCGGATGGAAGGCGAGGATGCGGGCGGTGCCGGTGGTCGTCCACGTGCCCGCGGGCTCGGAGACGGTGAGGGCCGTCCACGCGGTGCCGTTCCAGTACTGCCACTGGTACGTCCAGCCGCTCGCCACCGTGGAGACGGTGACGATGACCTGGCGGAACTTGTCCGTGTGCCCGATGTAGAGCGCGTTGCCCGGGGTGCCGAACTGCACGGCGGTACTCGTCGTGTGTGCCGCCGCCGTGTAGTCGGTGAAGCCTGCGGTGCCGGTGAGCGGCCCCGTCTTCACCTGCCAGAAGCGCGAGACGGGCACCGTGGACTGGCCCACCGCGCTGAACTGGCAGCCGTACTTGCTGTTGGAGGTATTCAGCAGCGTGGAGTCGCAGTGGAAGAAGCCGCTCTCGCGATTCTCGGGTGCCGCCACGTATGCGTCCGCGTAGTTGAGCCAGTGGACCAGCAGCCCGCCGTTGCCCAGCGAGTTGCCATTCCAGTTGCCATACAGGTTGCTCGCATTCGAGTAGACGAGCTGCGGCGTGTTCGGCGCCAGGGTGTCGATGTGCGCGCGGACGGCGGGGTCATTGGCCACGACCAGGTCCACGTCGTTCTGGAGCTGGTCGTCCATGTACGCGTCCGTGGGGACGCCGTAGTAGGCAAGCTGCGCAATCCGCACGTGGCAGTAGTGGTGGGGAATGGAGAGCGAGCCCCCGTCCAGCCCGGGGCAGACGCCATTCGTGGGCAGCACCGCCGCGCGCTGCTGGTCCACGGATGTGGCCGACGGCTCCGGTGCAACGCCACAGGCGGACAGCGCGAGGCCCAGCCACACCCGGGCGAGGACGCCCAGGGCGCGAGTACTGCTTTCAGGGACATGCATGGGATTGTTCCAGAGAGAAATGGAAGAACTGTAATCACGGTACGGTTGCAGCACGACGAGGGTCAAGACGCTCCGTGCCATGCGGGGTGGCGCATGGCTGGCGGAGCCCTTCCCGGGTGTGACACGTGCGTTGCGAACCAGGCCCGGCGGTCCCAGCGTGTGGCGGAGGAGGTGCCCCCATGGCTCCATGTCCCCACCGTCACGCCCTTCCCGTCGCGCTGGTGCTCGTGCTCGGGTTGGTATTCCCGGCCGCGGCCCATGCGCAGGCCGCGAAGGCGGACCCGCTACCGTCATGGAACGACGGGCCGGTGAAGCAGGCCATCCTCGGCTTCGTCGCCCGTGTGACGACGGAGGGCAGCCCGGACTTCCTCCCGGAGGAGGAGCGCGTCGCCGTCTTCGATAACGACGGCACCCTGTGGCAGGAGAAACCGGTGGTCCAGGGCGCCTTCCTGGTGGAGCGCGTCAAGGCGCTGGCCGCGAAGGACCCGTCGCTCCGGCAGCGGCAGCCCTTCAAGGCCGTGCTGGAAGGGGACGTCGACGCCCTGATGGAGGGAGGCGAGAAGGCGCTGATGGAGTTGTTCGCCGCCACCCACGCGAACATGACGCAGGAACAGTTCCAGGCCGAGGTGAGCCAGTTCCTGAAGACGGCGCGTCACCCGAAGCTCGGCGTGCCCTACACCCAGCTCGCCTACCAGCCGATGCTCGAGTTGCTCCAGTACCTGCGCGACAACGGCTTCCAGACGTGGATCAGCTCGGGCGGGGGCATGGACTTCATGCGCGTCTTCTCCGAGGAGGTGTATGGCATTCCTCCGGAGCGCGTCATCGGCAGCAGCCTGGCGGAGAAGTACGAGAAGCGCGGCGGCCGCTACGTGTTGTGGCGCGAGCCCCGCCCGGACCATCTCAACGACAAGGAGGGCAAGCCGGTGGGCAACGACCTGCACATCGGCAGGTCCCCGGTGTTCGTCGCGGGCAATGTCCGCAGCGGTGGGGACATCGCCATGCTGGGCGCCTCCGCGCAGCGGCGCGGGCCCTCCTTCCAGCTCCTCATCAACCACGACGACGCGACCAGGGAGTTCGCCTACCAGGAGAAGGACGGGGCCTCGCTCCGGGCGGCGAAGGAGGGCGGCTGGAACGTCGTCAGCATGCGCGACGACTGGAAGACCATCTTCGGCGGGACGCGCTGACGTGCCTCACGCCGGCGCCTCCCCCGCAGGCGTCGGGACGCGGGGCTGGACGACGGCGGAGGCGAACACCAGGCCCATCACGAGCTGCCCCGACACCAGGAGCAGTTCGAAGAAGCTGTCTCCGGAGGAGGAGGCCCTCGGATGGAGCAGCGCCAGGATGACCTGGGTGCCGATGAAGCCGGGAGCGAGCTGGAGCAGCCCGGGCATGATGATGGTCGTCGCGGTCCTCCCCGGGAGCCGGGCATACAGGAGCCCGGCGACGCCCAGCACGAAGGCGGACACGAGCGGGCTGCCGCGTCCTCCGACGAAGAGCTTCGTCAGCTCCTGGGTTCCGAAGGCCAGCAGCACGGCGCCCACAATCCACGGCAGCTCGCGCTGCCGGCCGCCCATGCAGACCGTCAGCGCCACGCCACCCAGCGCGACCAGGGCCAGCACCACGGGCTCGGGCATCGCATGGGCCGGGAGGTGGGCGGGAAGCGGGAGGAAGAAGCTCCAGAGCCGGGCTGCGGCGGTGATGCCCACGCCCACCAGCAGGAAGCGCAGCAGCCCGTAGGTGAGGCGCGTCATCCCCGCCTCGACGGACTCGCTGACCAGCTCGTCGGCCCCCAGCGTCACCACCATGGCGGGGATGAGCAGCGTCGCCCCGCCGAAGAGGGCCTTGGCCAGGTCGAAGGGCGGCAGCAGCAGGGAGAGGACACAGACCAGCAGCGTCCCCAGGAACGCGGCGAGGAAGCTCTTCTGCAGGTCGATGCGCATCGACTTGAGCGTGCCGTAATGGATGACGCCCGCCACGACGCCGATGAGGCCCGCCACGGCCATCTCCCGCCACGCTCCGCCCACGCGGGCGCCGACGACGGCGCTGTACACGCCATAGGCGAGGAACACGAGCCAGTGCGGGTATGCCGAGGGCTGCTGGACGACGCGGTCCAGCTCGGCGCGCGCCTCCGGGAGCGTGAGCCGTCCCGCCGCCACCGCGCGGGTGAGCAGGAGCACGCCGGACGTCCGACGCAGGTTCCAGTGGGGGTTGAAGGGCAGGCGCTCGATGTCCACCCGCCGCCGTGCTCCCGAGGTGATCTCCGTCGCCACGAAGCTCTGCAGCGTGAACAGCTCCAGGCGCAGGCCCAGGCCTCGCGCGGCCCCCTTCATGAGGGCCTCGAGCACGTGGGCGGGCAGGTAGGCGAGGTGGAGTGCCCGCGCGAGGTCGAGCAGGAAGGCCACGGCCCGGTCCTCGTCGGCCGGGGGCGAGGGAGCGGCGGTGTCACGCATGGGGACCTCCCGGAGCGGAGCCGGCCGGTCGTCGTGGGCCGCCCTCCGCGGATGCCGTGAAGCTCTGCCCGGGCGGAGGGGCTGTCATCCTTCCCATGCGGGAGCGCGCGAGCCCCCGGACGGACGGCCTCCCGCCCCGCCTGTCCCGTGCGCTCCGGAGGAGCGGCGCCCCGCTGGTCGCCTGGATTGTCAATCCCGGGGCGCGGGCACACCGTGGAGTGGAGGGCGCCCGCGCATGCCCGCCCGTGGCCGGCCCGTGGGCTGGCACCCCGTGAATGCCTGGATGCCGCCAAGCCATGGTCAAATCCTCCCCATCCACCGACTTCTCGCTCGTGCAGGGAGGGCCGCTCTTCAAGTGCGAGAGCAGGCTCCATCTCGTCCATCCCGACCGTGCGAGCAGGCGCCGGTGCATGCTCGCCTTCATCATCCTGACCTGGCTGCCCATCCCCCTCCTCGCGCTGGCCGAAGGTGGCACGGCGCCGCACGCCCTGTTCTCGGAGATGCAGGTCCACGCCCAGTTGCTGGTGGCGCTGACGGTGCTCATCGCGGCCGAGCCCTACGTCGACAGGCACACCGCCCTGGCCGCGCGCCAGTTCCGCGTCTCACATCTGGTGGGGGTGGGAAGCCGGCCCGCCTTGGAGGACGCCTCCCGTGCGGCGATGCGGTGGCGGGACAACAGCCTCGCCGAGGCCTGCCTGCTGCTGGCCTCCTTCGCGCTCGTGCTCGTGACACCGCACGACCACTCCAGGACGTGGATGTTCAACGAGACGGGGGGCGCGCCCTCCCCGGCGGGCTGGTGGTACATGACCGTGAGCCAGCCCCTGGTCCGGTTCCTGGCGCTGCGGTGGATGTGGCGCGCCGTCGTGTGGGCCCGCTTCCTGTTCCGCGTCTCGCGGCTGCCGCTCGCGCTGGTGCCCACGCATCCGGACATGTCGGGCGGCCTGGGGTTCCTGGCCATCAGCCAGTCCAGCTTCGCGCCGGTGGTGTTCGCGCTGTCCGCGGGGCTGGCGGCGTACCAGTGGAGGCTCCAGCCCCACGGCGTCGTGAATGATCCGCTGACCTACGCCATTCCCCAGGTGGTGCTCGGAGGAATCCTGGCGCTCGCTGTCTATGCCCCGCTGGGGTTCTTCACCCCCCAGCTCGTGAAGGCCAAGCGGCGGGGTGACATCCGGTTCTCCGCGCTCGCTGCCTGGCACTCGCGGCGGTTCGAACGGAAGTGGTTTCGCGACGATGCCAGCGGAGAGGTGCTGGGCGCGCCCGACTTCTCCTCCCTGGCCGACCTGGGCAGCTCCTTCATCATCGCCCGGAAGATGCGCCTGTTCCCGTTCGAGCCGCGCTCGCTGATGGGCCTCGCCGCCGCGGCGCTCGCGCCGTTGGCCATCCTGCTGATCATGGACCGGGAGTTCATCTCGGTCTTGAAGGCAATCCACGACGGGCTGCCCTGAAAGGGGAAGGGGCCATGTTGAAATCCATCGTCATGTTCGCGATGTCCAACGTCATCGTCCTGGCCATGTTCTCCGCCGGGCTGATGCGGCGCCCGGGAGACATCCGGCACGTGCTCCAGCGCCCGGGGCTCTACGCGCGGGCCCTGGCCGTGGTGCTGGTGGCGGTGCCGCTGGTGGCATACGTGCTGGTGCGGCTCTTCAGGCTTCCCCCGGTGGCGGCTGCCGCCATCATGCTCACGGCCATCTGTCCCGGGGCGCCCCTGCAGGTGAACCAGGCGAAGTCGCTGAAGGCCAGCGCGACGACCTCGCTCAACCTGCTGCTGCTGCTGGCCCTGTGCGCCATCGTCACCGTGCCCCTCTGGGTCGACGTGCTGAGCCGCGTGTCGGGATTCCAGTTCCATGCCACGCCCGGGCTGGTGCTGCGCACGCTGCTCGTGAAGCTCCTCCCTCCGATGTTGGCGGGCATGGCCGTCAACTACTTCTTCCCGCGCGTGGCACCGGTGCTGGCCGTGTGGGTCGACCGCGTGTTCAACGTGCTCCTGCTGGCGGTCGCGGCGGTGGTCGTCATCCTGGCGGCGCCGCGGTTGATGGACCTCGGGGTGACCACGATCCTGGCGCTGGTGGTGCTCGTGTCCGTCGCGGACTTCCTGGGACATCAAGCGGGCGGCCCCCGGCCCGAGGACCGCAAGGCCGTGGCGCTGGCCGCCGCGCTGGCCCACCCGGCGCTGACGATGACCATCATCATCCAGAGCTACCCAAGCCTGCAGGCGCTGGAGGTGGCGGCGGTGGTGGGCGCCTTCATCCTGGTCCGGCTGCTCGCGCTGATTCCCTACAAGATCTGGGCGAAGCGGCGGGAGCGGACGGACCGGGTACCTCCGGGCAGCGTACCCACCTGACGCCGCCCGTCCTCAGCGCGCCGCGGGGCGCACGATGCAGCGGAAGCCGATGTGGCTGGCGCCGCTCTCCACGGCCTGGGGCGAGCGCGCCGCGGGGCGGTAGCGCAGGCAGTAGTTGGGCGCGCACAGGTGGCTGCCGCCCTTGAGCACGCGGCGGGGGATGTTCACCCGGGGCATGCCGGGGTCCTTGCTGCCGTCCGCCCCGGCGGGCCCGCGCGGGTTGACGGGGATGCAGCAGGCCTTGCCCTTGTTGCCCGTGTGGCGCGCCTGGAACCAGTCCGTGGTCCACTCCCACACGTTGCCGGCCATCTCGTGCAGGCCGAAGCCGTTGGGCGGGAAGCTGCCCACGGCACAGGTGCCCTCGTGGCCGTCCTCGCGCAGGTTCTGCCAGGGGAACTCTCCCTGCCAGGTGTTGGCCAGGTGCTTGCCGCCGGGCGTGAATTCGTCCCCCCAACAGTATTCCTGGCGGTCCAGCCCGCCGCGCGCGGCGCGCTCCCACTCGGCCTCCGAGGGCAGTGCCTTGCCGGCCCAGACGGCGTAGGCCTCCGCGTCCTCGAAGGCGATTTGCACCACGGGGTGCTTGCCGCGCCCCTTGAGGTTGCTGCCGGGCCCCTCCGGGTGCCGCCAGCACGCGCCTGGCACGTACGCCCACCAGCGGGAGTAGTCCCGCAGGTCGACGCGCCCGATGGCCTTCTGGAAGACGAGCGAGCCGGGCACCAGCAGCTCCGGGAGCGCGCCCGGGTAGTCCGCGGGATTCAGCGGGCGCTCGGCCACGGTGACATAGCGCGTGGCATCCACGAAGCGGGCGTACTGCATGTTCGTCACCGTGAAGCGGTCCATCCAGAAGCCGGTGACCGTCACCTGGTGCGCGGGCGCCTCTTCGGGATAGTGGCGGTCCGAGCCCATCCAGTACGTCCCGCCCGGGACCCACGTCATGTCCGGGAAGGGCGCCTCGCCCGGCGGGGGCTCGGGAGTCGGGGAGGGCTCCGGCTCCAGCTTCATGGCCTCGCTGCTCATGTCCGTGCTCATGCCTGGCTCCTCCGGGAAGGCGTCGGTGGACGCGCACTCCGCCGGAGGCAAGCTGGACGCGACGGCGGACGAAGGCACTGGCCCTCACGGGCGGAGGCGAGCACTGGAAGTGGACGACTGCCTCCGCCCGTGGGGCTCGACACCACGCCAACGGGTGGAGGCGTGGCCCGGCCGGGGCGCGAACCTCAGCTCAGTTGCAGCCCTGGCTGGACAGCCAGTTGACGCCACGGGTCCGCTCGCTCGTCCCGTTCGAGCCGCCGAGGTCCACGTTCGAGAAGGACATGGACACGGTGCTCCCCGTGGACTGGTTCTTGATCTCCATCGTCAGGTTGTTGGGGATGAGCGCGGTGGAATTCGGGTAGTTCGCACCGATGTAGTAGCGCAGCCGGCTGCTCGGCAGGCCCCCGCACGTGGCCATCTTGTTCTCGAGCTGAGCCCAGTTGCCACGGTTGAAGTTGACATCCTGGGGCACCAGGTTCGCCCGGCCCCCCCAGCCCCCGAGCTGCGAGCCGATGAGGTGTCCCCCGTCATAGTCGTTGCTGGGGTTCTCCGCGTCGCCCCACTGCCCCACGCTCGTCTGACAGGCGTCGACGCGCGGCGCGGCGGTGATCTTCGGCAGGAACTTGTACGCCCGATTCGGACGACCTGCGGTGTCGATGAAGTAGTACTCGCCGTCGAAGGTGTGCCAGATGTTCCGGTCGCTCGACGGGAAGTATTTCGGGCAGTCGCTGATGAGCGCTTCGTTGACGTTCCCGTGGACGACGTACCCCACGCCGTACTGCGTCATCGCCTCCCGGATCTCCTCCTCCGAGTGGCTCTCGAAGAAGTCCAGGAGGCCGCTCGGGCCACCGAAGTCCTGCTCCATCTGACTGGCGACGCCTTCGCCTCCAAGGTCGGATTGCGTCGCTCCGCAACCGCCGAGCAGCAGGCCCACAACCATCGTGACCGACAGCTTGTTCATGTGCGTCCTCCCTCAAGAGCTGCTTTGCCAGCTTCGCTGGTTTTGCGGGCTCAAGTACCAAGAAAATGAGAGTTGGAGCGCAACGATTGGGTCTCCCTCGGTGGTCCCGGGCGGACGGCGGCGCCGCGCCGTGCAACGGGCCGGGGCAATGGAGCGCAGACGGGTCACCCAAGCTGTTCGTAGCGGGGTCGGCCAAGCGGATCGCAGTCCGGAGCAGTTGGGGCGGCGATCCGTTCACCCTGGAGACGGTTGGAAGAAACGCGGCCAGTAGATGGGCTGAGCGCCTATCTGGTCGGTCATCCCGTGCATCCTCGCGTACCCACGAGCACTGCCACCGCGGTGGCCCGTCCCGTCAGTAGGGGTGTGCATACCCGACAGTCGCTCCTGCATGTA
This sequence comes from Pyxidicoccus sp. MSG2, assembly GCF_026626705.1. Taxonomy (NCBI): domain Bacteria; kingdom Pseudomonadati; phylum Myxococcota; class Myxococcia; order Myxococcales; family Myxococcaceae; genus Pyxidicoccus; species Pyxidicoccus sp. MSG2. The sequence continues at coordinate 12,801,796 of NZ_JAPNKC010000001.1, read as the reverse complement.
CTGGCGCAGCTCTCTGCCTCGTCGTCCGAGCGTGCTGGCATACTCCGCAACAAGCCAGCCTTGGCCCGCGACGACCTGGCTCGATTGAAAGGACGTGGTCATTGCGTTTCCGCGCTGGCAGCGCGCTTCTGCTTCTTCTCCTGGCCTGTGCGACGCCAGCGCAGAGTCCGAGAGAGCCAGCGGCCCGGAATCCAAGGCGCGCCAACCTCCAGAGAGCGGCGGAGTTGCCATGGAGAGATGGGGGTCAGTGTGTCGTCCGTGAGGCTTCCCAGCCTTGGCCCGTGCTGGCGGAGCGGTGCTTTCATGCCCTCGACCATGACCGGATCCGGTTCCACGACCCCACGAGAAGGTGCGCGGTTGCCTCGGCGGGCGCGGCTGCCTTGGGAATCGGCCTCTGTGTCTTGGCGGCGCCCGAGCTCGCTGTGGGCGCAGTGATTGTCGTTGGCGCGGTGGTGGTGGGAATCGCCATCAAGGAAGCACTGGATGCGCACGAGCTGAGCGGGAGTAGTCCGGAGGAGATCGAGTCCGCGCCCCAAACGAAGCCCGGTCCGCAGGCACCCTCAGCGAATCGAAAGCTCAAGCCAGAGCCATCAGGGCAAGACGGGTTCCCCCCGGTGCCGGCCGAGCCAATGGAGCGAGAGCGCCGCCCAGAGTGCGTTCCCAAGCGCGTTCCCCCCAAGGGCGGAAACGCCTTGCACAACTGGTGTGCTGACAACGTTCCGTTCAATGCCTTTCGCGGAGCCAATGCGCTTGTCAATGGCAAGGCGTTCGATGCTCTGCAGGTTGTCGCGGGTGTGCTTTGGGAGGTGAAGACAGATAATTTCGACTCCTACCCGCAGGAGCTTCAAGACATCGTGCTCAGAAAGAATGTGCGTGATTTCTTGGTCGAGCGAGAACTTGCGCGAGCATGCGGATTCGACTTCCGGGTCGGCGTGCGAAGCGCCACGCACAAGGCCATGTTGGAAACACAAGAGCCGCGACTCAAGGGCGTTATCGTTCTCATGGATTGGTGCTGAAATGCCTGCCACGCAGCGAAACCAAATCAGCATGATTGTCTACGCGCCTGCGCTTGCAGAGGATGATGGCCGCACTTTGGCTGTTGTTCATGGGATGGAGCGCGCACGACCAGGCTTGCGCATCGGGATGATGATTTCTGACGAAGGTCAACTGCTCCCGTTGCCGGATCGAGATGGATTCGTTGCCCATGAAAGCAGTCGTGGAGAAATGCCGCCGCTGCGCAGCACTGATGACAACTTTCGAGTGAGCGTAACAGGGTGGGGAATACCGGCGGGTCTTTGTCCTGACGGTCGGGCTCAGTTTGAATTTCATGTGGCGCTGCCGCTGTCCGCTGACGGCATCTCGGCTGCGGAGGTTCTGCTGGAAGCCGTGGCGGAGAATGGACGCGCGTTCTGGGGGCACGCGACGCCGATCAGCGCGGCCTGGGACATCGCACGTCAGACGAAGAATCTGCCCGACGACCTGGCCCCCCCTCCTCGGGGGCTGCCGGCGATCAAGTCCCCTGGTGCCATGCGCTCACCTGAAATTCCGCATCGACTGGGGTGGCTGAACTATTGGTCTGCCGCTGCTGCACGTGCCATCGGGTTCCCTGACTCAGCGCGCGACACGGACCTGCTCTCGCGCTCACGGCGCACCGCGACGGGCGGGTGGGTTGTTCGGCTCACGGAGGCGCCACTCGAGCTCGACAACCCCGCCCACCTGGACGCGCTCCTTCGGGCCTACGAGCGCTTCCCGGAGATCGGCGGGCGCTCAGCGCCTTGACCTCGCGGCTCACGAGCGCCACGTCGGAGCCATGGTGCTCGGGCAAAGTGGGCCGGGTGCTTCAGGGGGACGGCTTCGCCAGCCGCTCCTCGTACCAGTGCCGCGCATCCCCGAGCTGGACGTGGGTGTCCTCGGGCGTCACCTCCACGGCGCCGGTGATGCCGTCCATCGTGGCCAGCACCAGGGCGTGGGTGGCGCCACGGGACAGGTCCATCCGGCCCTCGAGCTCCAGGTTCTCGTCCTTGATGCGCAGCTCCCTCACCTGGATGCCCGGAGGGCCCATCAGCACCTGTCCGGAGACCTCGAGGTCCCGCGCCGCGAGCAGCGGGGTGAGGAAGCGGGGCAGCTTCTCGTGGCTGGAGAGCACCGCGACGATGGGGGCCGCGGTGGAGAAGCTGGAGGAGAACCGGGCCTCCAGTCCCGGAGGAGCCAACGTCAGCGTGGCGTGGGGGAGGGAGAAGGTGCCGCTCCACCCGCGCACCTTCGCGGTGTCCAGGTCCGCGGACACCTGGCTCAGCCGCAGCATCGTCCCATCCAGCCCCACGGCCCTGCCATGCAACGCGAGCCTTCGCGTGTCGAGCTCCACGGAGGCGCGCCCGAGCCACCGGTTGTCGCCGGTCCGGGCCTCGACCAGGTCGGTGTCCAGCGTGAGGCGCATCGACCTGCGGTCGTGCTCGGAGTCACCGTGGCCCGTGGCCTTCAGGGTGACGTTGCCGGAGTCCACCCGGAACGCCTCACCCGTCCAGGCGTTGAGCATCCGCAGGTCCACCGGCTTGCTGGGTGCCACGCGCAGCTCATGCTGGACGGCCGGCGACGGGAGCCCCAGGCGCGGCTCCGCATGGAAGGTGAGCGCCACCTCGGGCAGCTCCAGCAACCGCGCATGAGGGCCCTCCATCCGGACGGAGGAGAAGGCGAGCTTCAGCCGGCCTCGTGGTGCGGCGTCAGCATCCCCCTCCACGGTGCCGCTCACGTGCCATGAGGTCCGCACGTGCGCGGGCCCGAGCCGCAGGTGCAGCGGTGCACCGGTGCCCTCCAGGAAGCTGCCCGGCTCCAGCAGGCCCTGCTGGACGCGCAGGTCCACTTCGAGCGTGCCGGCACCGCCGTGGAGGCCTACCTGTCCGTGCGGGGACAGGTGCGTCTCGAGCCAGTCCAGTGGCACCAGGTCCGCCTTCGCCTGGAGCCGACCGCTCAGCCCGCCGAGGACGTCCCAGCCCTCTTCGGGGCTCCGCCGGGTGGCCTCGAGCGAGAAGTCGGTGGACAGCATGTACAGCCGCGCGGCCCGCTGACCCTGGACCTCCACGAAGCCTCGCTCCAGATGCAACTGCCCTGCCTCCACCGTGAGCCGCTGGCCGGCGACGATGTGCACGCTGCCTCGTGCGTCCGCGGGCCCGACATAGCGCGTGGTGCCGAAGGCCAGCTCGCGTGCGTCCCGGACCTCCAGGCCGCGCAGCACCACCTGCCACGGATGGGGCTTGGGGGGCCTCGGCGGAGTGCGCTCCTCGGGCGGCAGGGGCTCCACCCGCGCGCGCACTCCCCGGGCCCGGCCTCCCTCGGCCGCGACCTGGCGGCGGAAGAGGGCGGCCAGGGACAGCTTCGCCTCCACTTCATCCGCCTCGACGCGCCAGCGCACGTGCGCGTCACGCTGCTCCAGGAAGAAGTCGCGGGCATGGAGCTGGCCCGGCCATGGCCACCAGGCCAGGCGCCATCCCAGTTTCGTGCGCGGCGTGACGCGGTGGATGAGCGCCGGGACGAGCGGCGTGTTGAGCGCGAGGTTGAGCAGCCCCTCCAGGAGCAGCGCCGCGCCCAGCGCCCAGGCGAGGACGCGCGGCCACCGCCGCCCGCGCGCGCGGGGGCTCACCAGATGTAGCGGAGGATGAGCTGGCCGTAGCTGAGCGTGGGCGTGTCGGACTCGAGCGGGTTGCCATCCGCGTCGAATCCGATGCGGGGAGCGGCATTCAGGGTCGTCACGGCGCCCAGGCCGACCTGCAGGTTGGGCCGGCCGGAGTAGTAGACGCCGAGCGCGACGGTGCTCGACTTCAAGGTCCTGTCGGGCAGGCGCGCCTCGGTCTCCTGCCCGGTGGTGAACAGGTACTCACCCATGACGGCCACGGGGACCCCGTGGGGCGCGAAGTCCGCGGTGAGCGCGGCCCCGAGGTTGACGCGCGCCGCGTGGGTCTTCTGGGTGAGGCGGTCGCCGGCCTCCGAGTCGAAGGGATTCCGCTCTCGCCACGCGTACTCGCCATTCGCGGAGGCCTGGAGTGAGAACGTACGGCTGAAGGACTGGGCCAGGTACGCGCCGCCGTTCACCGAGGTCTCCGTCGCGGGCACGAGGAGGAACCGGCCCAGATTGCCCAGGATCAGCTCCTCGAGCGTCAGCCCCGGCGAGTTCAGGACGCTGGTGACGAGCGGGAGGACGGTGACCTCCTTGCCGTTCTGGTAGCCGAAGTTGCCGCGCACGGAGACCTGCGTCCCGCTGCGCTCGTTGCGCCACACGCGCACGATGGCGCCCGCCTGGCCGATCAGCTCCACCGACGCGCCGTCCACCAGCAGGGAGCGCGCGTTCGCACCGGTGATGATGGTGCCTCGAGCGAAGCCCGCCACGCCCAGCCAGTCCGTGATGGAGAAGCTCAGGTCCAGCGTCTGCTGGACGCCCGTGAGCAGCACGTCCGTCGCGCCCACACTGCCGATGGGCAGGTCCGGCACGTCGTAGCGCGCAAGGCCCTCGCGGAGGCCCACGTTCGTCGTCACGAAAGCGCTCTGCTGGAGGATGGGGAACTGGAAGGTGTGTCCGCCCAGCTTCCGGCTGTCAGCAGCGGTATGGCACTCGGGCGCTTCAGCGGCGGACGCGTTTTCAGGAAGTGCCGCGCTCAGCAGCAGGAGCAGCCCCACGGTCGTCGGTTTCATGGGCTTCCAACCTGGGAGAGCCTTTCCACGGTGGCCACTGGACGGGGAGCGGTGCTGTTCGTCACGGCCCGGACCTCCGTCCTGCCCTCGGGGGCTCGCCGTCAGTGGACCATCGCCGCATCCGTGGAAGCGTCCTGAAGCCTGTGCGGGGTCACTCCCGTGGGGCACTGGCCTGGAGTCGCGGGCAGCCTAGCTTCCCAGCAACGCAGGCTGTGGCACGCAGGACGACAGGTCACCATGAAGAACTTCCGCATGGCGATGGCCCGCCAGTAGGCGTGGGCGTGGTGGGGGCGATGAAGCTGTCGGCGGCGAAGATGTGGCAGGCGGTGCGGCGCGGGGTGCCCGGGCTGCGGCTGGCGGAGGGCTACTCGGGCCGGTGGTTCCGGGCGGACCTGCTGTCCGCGCTCACCATTGGCGCGATGCTCATCCCCCAGGGGCTCGCCTACGCGCAGATTGTCGGCGTGCGCCCGGCGGCGGGGCTCTACGCGGGCATCGCGGGGATGCTGGCCTACGCGCTGTTCGGGCCCTCGCGGCACCTCATCATCGGGCCCGAGGCGGGGGCGGCCATCCTCGCCGCGGCGGCCGTGGCCCCGTTGGCGGCGGGGGCGGACCCCGCGCGTTATGCGTCACTGATGGCGCTGCTCGCGCTGATGGTGGGCGTGCTGAGCCTCGTGGGGGGCTTGCTGAAGGCGGGCGCGCTCGCGGACTTCCTGTCCCGGCCGATTCTGCTCGGCTACATCAACGGTGCGGCGCTGATCATCATCGGCAGCCAGCTGGCGCGGCTCTTCGGGCTGGAGCGCAAGGCGGACGACTTCGCCGGTCAGGTGTACGAGGTGGGCGCGAACGTGCAGCGGGCCCATCTGCCCACGCTGCTGCTCGGCGTGGGCATCATCGGAGTGCTGGTGCTGCTGCGGCGCTTCCTTCCGAGAGCGCCCGGCCCGCTCATCCTGGTGGTCCTGACCACGCTGGCGGGTCAGCTGTTCCAACTGGCGCACGGAGGCGTCAAGGTGGTGGGCGAGCTGTCCGCGGCGCCGCCTGGCTTCGGACTGCCTTCCGTCCAGTTCGGAGACGTACGCGCGCTGCTGCCAGCGGCCTTCAGTCTGGCGCTCGTCAACTACGCCAGCTCGGTGCTCACCGGACGCATCTACGCGGACAAGTTCCGCTACCCGCTGGATTCCAATCAGGAGTTCATCGGGCAGGCCGTCGCGAACTTCGCCACGGCCTTCACTCAGGGGTTCCCCGTCACGGGGAGCGACTCGCGCTCGGCGGTCAATGCGTCCATGGGGGGAAAGACGCAGTGGGTGGGGGTGATGGCGTCGGTGGTGGTGCTCGTCTTCGCGTTGTTCCTGACGCCGCTGCTGCGCAACCTCCCCATGGTGACGCTGGGGGCCATCGTCATGGTGGCCGCCGTGTACCTGATGGAGGTGCGGTCCATCGTGGACCTGTGGCGCGTCCGGCCGGTGGAGGCGGTGCTCGCGGTGGTGACGATGGTGGGGGTGCTGGTGCTGGGCATCCTGCAGGGCATCCTCGTCGCGGTGGCGCTGGCGCTGGGCGACCTCATCCGCCGGGCGGCCCGGCCGCACGACGCGGTGCTCGGCACGAGGGAAGGGGTGCCGGGCTACCACGACATCGAGCGGCACGAGGATGCGGAGACGGTTCCGGGGCTGGTCATCTATCGCTTCGACGCGCCGATCTTCTTCGCGAATGCGCGGCACTTGAGGGAGGAGGCCCGCGCGCTGGTGGCGGGGGCTCAAACGCCGGTGCGGTGGTTCGTGCTGGATGCGTCGGCCGTGTTCGACCTCGACGTCACCGCGGCGGAGGGGCTGGAGAAGCTGCGGAGGGAGTTCGAGGAGGAGGGCGTGGTGCTGGGCATCGCCGAGGCCCGTGCCCCGATGCGCCGGATGTTGAGGCGCACGGGGCTGGGGGAGCGGATTGGAAGGGAGAACCTCCACCCGACCGTGGGAGCGGCGGTGCGGAGCTTCCTGGAGCTTCGGGCCGGGGCAGCGGGACAGCCGCATGGAGGCGTCTCGCCGACGCCTCCCGCCGTGCATTGATGGGGGCCGCCGCGCTCAGCAGCTGTAGAGGTATCTCAGCGCCAGGATATCGGACGGCACCCACGCCAGAGGTTCCCTCGTTGCCGGCGGTAGGATTAAATGACTTTCAAGGAGTCCATGCCATGCGTTCGAGCAGTCATCTCGCCGTCCTCGCGCTCGCCCTGACGACTGCCTGCTCCAAACCCAATGAGGCCGCTCCAGTCGGGGGGAGCGACCCGAAGAAGCCCGCCATGAAGACCGCTCCGCAAAGCACGCCGCCCACCACCGACCTCGTGATGATGCGCGACCCGGTCGAGAACGCCTTCACGATGGGAATGCCGAAGGGCTGGCACAACCGGACCTACTCGGCCCGGGTGTTCGACATCCACAGCATCGTGGTCAATACGGTCAGCCCGGATGGAAGCGTCCTCATCTTCAGTGGCGATCCGAGCCTCCCCCAGTACTGGAGTCCGGCCGCGGCGACACCCATCCACTACGACATGGCCCGGGTCCATCCCCGGATGAAGATCGAGCCGTTCGTACCCGCCACGGAATACTTCCCCGCCTACGTGAAGCGGAAGTTCGGCAAGCTGTCGGACTTCAAGCTCGTCTCGACCGAGGTGGATGCCGAAGGAGAGCAGAAGCTCCAGAAGCGGTTCGCCGAGGCGGGGCACCGTGTGCATGCGACCGCCGTGCAGGTGGCCTTCAGCTACACGGATGGCGGCCGTCCCATGAACGCGCTGCTGATGGGAACGACGACCGACAGCGGGCCGTTCTGGATTGTCACCGTCACGGGAATCACCACCTCGGGCGACCCGAAGCAATACATCCCGATGATCGAAGCCATGGGGCGCTCCTATCAGGCAAACCCTGCCTGGCAGGCGGAGCAGAACCAGAAGCACCAGGCGCGCATGGCACAGATCCAGGAGTTCGGGCGGCAGATGACCGCCCAACACCACCGGAACATGGCAGCCATCCAGCAGAGCGCCCAGCGACACCAGCAGCGGATGGAGGCCATCCAGCAGCAGGGTGACGCCAGCATGAAGGGGTATTACGACCGCATGGCCGCTGGCGACGCCCAACACCGCAACTTCCTGAACTACATCAATGACGAGAACACGGTGGTCGGCGCGAGCGGCAAGACGTTCCAGGTCGACAACAGCTACCAGCGGTACTTCATGCACAAGCGGGATCACACATACATCGGCGGCGACACGCGCATGGACCTGGACGCCTTGCGCGGCCTCGGCCTGAATCCCGACGACTACGAGGAAGTGAAGATCCAGAAGTGAAGGGGCTCGGCTTCACCGGGCCCCTTCAGGGGGCTGCGATCAGAAGATGCCCTGGCCCGGCGTGAGGATGCGGTCCGGGTCGTAGCGCCGCTTCGCGTGCTCGAAGCGCTCCCAGTAGGGGTGGAAGTGGCGGCGCCAGTCGGCGGGGCTCAAGGGCACGGCATCGACGGGGTAGATCTTCCCGCCAATGGCGGTGAGCCGGTCGAAGATGGCGCGGTTCTTCTGCAGCAGGGACGCGACATTCTCCAGCGTCGGGGGAATGGCGGTGCGCAGCAGCGAGAAGAGGAAGACGTGCCGGTCCGTGGGCGTGCGCAGGAAGGGCGTGGTCAGCTCGGAGGAGCGGAAGGGGTAGATGATGATGGGCCCCTGACCCATGTCCGCCTCGGTGGTCTGGGCGAGGATCTCCTGGATGAAGGCCTCCGCGGCCCGGGCGGGGACGAACATGTCCAGCCACGGGTGGGGGAAGCCCCAGATGCCGAGCTGCTTGAGCAGCTCGATCAGCGGCGCGAGCCGGTTGACGAAGTCGAAGTAGCTGCCGTCGTTCACCTGGAGCGTCCCGGGCTGGAAGCCCAGGCCCGCGAGCAGCCGCGCATCGTTCGGCTCCGAGCCCGGAGTGAAGTACTTCACCACCTCGAGCTGATACGCCCGGCCTCCGTTGGAGGTGACGGCGAAGCCCTCGACGTAGTCGAAGCGACCGTCGTCGATGAGCATCCGCTGGTCCTCCATGAAGCGGTGGAGGTCGTTGTACAGGGCGGTGTACGTCCGCGCACGGGGCGGCACGTCGACGAGCCGCACCCGGGCTCGCACGATGATGCCGAACTGGCCCAGGCCCGAGCGCACGGCGTCGAACAGGGGCCGCTCACGCCAGCGTGAGCACCGCACGAGCTCACCCCGGCCCGTGACGACGTCCAGCTCCAGCACGTTGTCCACCTGGAGGCCGTGGCGAAACGCCTGCCCGCCGATGCCTCCCGCCGACAGCGTCCCACCGATGCTCAGCTCGATGTAGTCGGTGAACACCGGCGGGCTCCTGCCGGAGGGAAGCGAGGCCTGCAGCAGCTCGTGCCACCGGACGCCCGCATCCACCCAGGCACTGTCCTCGCAAATCTCGTGGATGGTGGACAGCGTGGACATGTCGATGACGATGCCCGCCGCCACCTGGGACTGGCCGAAGGTGCTGTGGCTCTCACCGAGGCCCCGAGCGGCGGCAATCTTCAGGCCCTGGCGCCGCGCGAAGCGGACCATGGCCACGATGTCCTTCACCGAGCCGGGGACGAGCACCGCCCACGGCGTGCGGTGGATGATGTGACCGAAGTCCTCCGCCGCCGCGGTCCGCGACGCCGCGTCCATCAGCAGCTCGCCATCCAGTGGTGGCAGGGGGACCGCGCCAGCCTCCATCGTGGAGGCCCAGCTTCGGCTCATGGGATTGAATGCCACTGCGGCCAACGCACCTTGGAGCAACGTCCTCCGGGAGACGACTCGACTCGACATGGACTCCTCCTGACTCCTCGGAGGTTTCTAGCCCGAGCCCGCACCCTCAACAATCGCACTCCTCTCGGGCTCCAATGCCTACGGTTGGACCTGGAAACGACAAGGGGCCCGGAACCCCGAGGATGCACCTCGAAGGTCCCGAGCCCCATTTCCGCCCGGCGCGCTGGCCGGTCAGGTGACGTCGAGAGGGGCCGCGCGAAGGCGGCCGCTCAGGCGTCGCCTACCAGATGACGATGATGATGGTCGTCCCGTTCGGGCAGTGGATGATGATGATGATGATGTCCTGCCGCTCGGGATTATGGGTCCCGATGCGGGTCTCGAGGCGCGTGCGCGCGTAGGGCAGCGGGTTGGGGACCGACAACGAGGACGTCTCCATGGTGGCGGCCAGCCGGGTGACTTCCTTGCCGTCCGCGCCGATGAGGCCGACGGTGCCCTGGTAGGTCCCCTTCTGGATGTCCTTTTCATCGGCGTGCGCGTTCAGCCGGTAGAAGCCGGCGGGGATGCCGCTCCGGGGGGCGTCCAGGTAGACGAAGCCGGCATCCACACCCTTGGGGAGGTCGGTCGCCGGAACCTGCTCGAACCCCTGGATGCTCGTGCCCACGAAGTTGACGTCCTCGGAGCTGGCGGTGACGATCTGCTCGACGTTGAGCTTCACGCCGGCCTTGTCGGCAGCCTCAATCAGTTGGGCCTTGGGGTCGGAGCACTGCGGGGCGGAGGCCGGCTGCTGGATGTCCGCACGGGCCAGATACGTCCCGAGCCGCGTGTTCTCACCGGCGAACGCCGATGAGGCGAACAGCATTGCCGCGACGAATCCAACGACCTTGAGGGATTGGGTCTTCATGACACCGTCCGAGATGGTACCGCGAGGGGACTGCCCTCATTCGGGCTGCACCGGGAATGCCAGGATGTCCTGGCGTGTAATCACAGGCACCTGGAGACGGAGAGGCCCGTTGCGACAGGTCCGCTGTAGCGGGACAGGCTACAGAATGGCCCTTCGTGTAGCGTGGCAGGTCACACGCCCTGGGACAGTCTCGGTCAGGGCGCGTGTCCGCCGGCGAGGAGCTGGGCCTCGTGCATGGCCTCGCTCATCTCGAAGTAGGGAATCTTGGGCTCCCGGTCGAGCAGGCGCGCGTACTGCGCGAGGGCGCCGCGGTGGTGCGCCGTGTGGTCAATCATGATTTCCAGCGCCTCCTGTGGGGTCCTGAGGCGGATGGGGTTCTCCGGAAGCGGTAGCAGCTGCTCCTCCCGGGTGAGCTGGCCATACAGCTCCGCGGCCAGGTCCATCGTCTCGTCGAAGGCGCGGAGCGCGAAGGCCAGCGGGCTCTCCGTGTCGCTTCCACCCGACAGGTTGTCGTTGGAGACCTTCGTCCACTCCATGCTGGTGAATCCCGGGCCCAGCCCGAGCCAGGCCTGTCCCTCGCCCCGGCGGCTCTTCCACTCCCGCCCCTTGAAGCGCTCCATGGCCGGGAAGACGCCCGCGAGGAACAGCTCCAACCCCGCGGTGACATGGTGGACGTGGCCCACCACGCTCAGCATCCCCGGGCGGGGCTGGAAGTCGGCGTCCTGTTCGTCGAAGGCCTGGAGGGTTCGGCGGAAGAACTGCTTGTGCGCGCGGATGCGAACAGCGGACTCCAGCTCCGGCGGTGGGGCTGCATCAGGGGTGTGAGCGGTCATACGCTTCCAGCAGGTCGTGAGCTCTTCGGGGATGACATGGAGCGATGCGCTCCATGCGGGAAGAGGGCCTGAGCAACATCGAGGCCAGGGTGCTCTCCGAGAGAGGCACCTCGTCACGTGTAGAACCGAGAGCAACAGCTGCGCTGGAGGTGTGGACCCGAGGGCAACGTTTCCTGCTTTAAAAGGCGATGAGCAGGAGCGCCAGCAGCGGCAGCGCGCCCTGGACGAGGCTTGCGGTGAAGAAGCGGCGATTGGACGCCACCAGCACCAGGGCCGCCAGCGCCATGCACGCGCAACCGAAGACGACGGCCGCCACGCCCGAGGCGACCGCTCCGGTGTACGTGAGCGCCACGCCCACGAAGACGCCCAGCGCGAGGAACAGGTTGTAGAAGCCCTGGTTGAGAGCCATTGGCCGCATCACGTCCGCGTCCGCCTGCGACTTCAGCCCGAAGCGCCGCCACACCTTCGGCTGCGAGAAGAGGATGCTCTCCATCACGAAGAACAGCACATGGATGGCGGCGGCGATGAGCGCGAAGACCTGGGCCAACAGCGACATGGTGACTCCCCTCCGGGTTGCGGCTATTCTGAACCAATCAGTTCCGAATTGATATTGGAACGTTCGGTTCAGAATTGTCAAGGAGGGTGACGTGGCTCGCACGCGTGCGTTCGACGAGACAGTGGCGGTGCGTGCGGCGCTGGGGGTGTTCTGGTCCCGTGGCTACGAGGCCACGTCGCTGGCGGACCTGGAGGCGGCGACGGGGCTGAACCGCTCCAGCCTGTACCAGGCGTTCGAGAGCAAGCGGGCGTTGTTCTCGCGGGCGGTCGCGCTGTACCTGCGGGAGGTCATCACGCCCCGGCTGGGTGTCTTCGCCTCGGGCGCGCCCGGGCTGGAGCAGGTGACGACCTACTTCGAAGCGCTCGCGACGACGATGGCGACCGCGCCGCCGGCCCTGACGCGGCGGGGGTGCCTGCTCGTCAACACCGCCACGGAGCTGGCGCCGCATGACGAGGCCGCGCACCAGGCCGTGGAGGACTACCGCACCCTGCTGCACGGACACCTGACGCGGGCGTTGGAGGGCGCTGCGCGGGCGGGGACGCTGCCGCGGAAGACGGTGGCCCGCCGCGTGGAGTTGCTGGTGGGCGCGGTGATTGGCGTGCTCGTCACGGCGCGGGTGGATCCGGCGGCGGCCGCCCGGTTGGCGAGGGCGACGGCGAGCGAAGCGGCGGGTTGGGCGGAGTAGGGTGTGCCCGGGGGGAGGCTTGTTTCGCTTCGGGGAGGCGCATGCGGACGCGACATCTCCCCCTTGCTACTTCCAGCGGTATGCCAGGACCGGGGGATTGCCACAAGCCCCCCTCTGTGAGGCACAGACGCCGGCCGCACGCGAAAAACAGCGGGCGCGGAGGAACACATGCACAACGAATCCGGACGCGGTGTGGCCACGCACAACCATGCAGTGCTGATCGCCGGAGGCGGCCCGACGGGCCTGATGCTGGCAGCAGAGCTGGCGTTGGCGGGGATCGACGTCGCCGTCGTCGAGCGTCGGGTGAACCAGGAGCTCCCCGGGTCACGCGCTGGCGGCCTGCACGCCCGAACGATCGAGGTGTTCGATCAGCGGGGTGTCGCCGAGCGCTTCCTCTCGCAGGGGCAGATCATGCAGGTTGCGGGCTTCTCGTTCATCCCGCTCGACATCAGCGACTTCCCGACGCGCCACAACCACGGGCTCGCGCTCAGGCAGGCTCGCATCGAGCGCATCATGGCCGAGTGGGTCGCCGAGCTGCCGGTGACGTTCTATCGAGGGCGTGAGGTGACGGGGTTCGCGCAGGACGACACCGGCGTCGACGTCGAGCTGTCGGACGGCGCCTCGCTCCGGGCGACGTACCTCGTCGGGTGCGACGGAGGTCGGAGCCTGATTCGCAAGCAGGCCGGGATCGAGTTCCCCGGCTGGGACGCGTCGACCAGCTTCCTCATCGCCGAGGTCGAGATGGCCGAGGAGCCCGCATGGGGCATCCGCCGTGGAGAGAAGGGCGTCAACGCCATCGGCAAGGTCGACGACGGGAAGCGCGCCGGTGTCGTGCTGGTCGAGCCACAGGTCGGCGACAGAATCGAGCCGACCCTGGAGGATCTGCGCGCGGCGCTGATTGCGGTCTACGGGACCGACTTCGGTGTTCGCAATCCGACCTGGCTCTCCCGATTCTCCGACATGGCTCGGCAGGCGGCGTCCTACCGGGAGCGACGGGTGCTCCTCGCCGGCGACGCGGCGCACGTGCATGCCCCCACGGGCGGACAGGGGCTCAACATCGGCGTGCAGGACGCAGTGAATCTCGGCTGGAAGCTCGCGCAGGTGGTGAAGGGCTTCTCGCCGGAGACCCTCCTCGACACCTACCACGCCGAGCGGCACCCCATCGGTGCCCGCGTGCTCCGCCTGACGATGGCCCAGATCGCGCTCGGCCGCGGTGACGATCGCACCGAGGCCCTGCGCGAGAACATGGCCGAGTTGCTGAAGATGGAGCAGCCTCGCAAGCAGTACGCCGCGATGATGTCGGGCCTCGACGTCCACTACGACCTTGGTGCGGGGCACCCGCTGCTCGGGCGTCGCATGCCCGACCTCGAGCTGAGCACCGAGAGCGGTCCGAAGCGCGTGTTCTCGCTGCTGCACGAGGCGCGGCCGGTCTTCCTCAACCTCGGCGGGCCGGGCGCCTTCGACCTCACTCCGTGGGCGGAGCGGGTTCGGCGGGTCGATGCCCGATACACGGGCGCGTGGGAGCTCCCGGTGTTCGGTGCGGTCGCCGCGCCCTCGGCCGTTCTGGTTCGGCCCGATGGCCATGTCGCGTGGGTGGGAGACGGCACGGATTCGGGGCTGCGGGACGCGCTCACCCGGTGGTTCGGACCGCCCACGCCGGCGTAGCGCTGCTCGTATCGAAATCGGCGCTCCAGAGGTTCCAGTCGCGCGCCGCGTCATCGCCCGAGGCGCGTCACACCGAGCGCCCCGGTTCGTCTCAATGATGCGGTGACGCCGCCCACCTGCGAGGGTTCACTCGCGGGCTGGATATTCTTCATCATCTGTCACCACCGTGGAGTGGGCCATGGACAAAGCACGTCGCGAACTGAAGACCGACCCCGCTCGCGGGCTCACCGTCGCCGGGCAGAGCGTCTATTACAGCCTCGGCTCGCCGGATTGGACCAACCTGACGGGCGGGCCGTACGCGTCCGCGACCTACAGCTACTCGCCGCCGCCGGCCGGGGGTGGGCCGAACATCGAGCTGGCGACGATGAACATGGCGAACTGGGGCGGGGCGGGCAACTGGTACTCGGCGAAGATGCGGCTCGGCGTCGCGCTCGGCTTTGGCCAGTACGAGCTGTCCATCAAGGTGGGCGCCGGGAGCGGCGTGACCACGACCTTCTACTTGAGCGAATTCAATCAGGACCAGCAGCAGGAGATCGACTTCGAGTTCGCCGGCCACTGCACCGCCGGGTCCACGCCGTGTGGCACGCAGAGCGTGTCGACCAACGTCTGGTGGCAGGGAAAGCAGTACGTGGACACCGCGACGCCGCTGTGGACCGGCACCCCGCCGAACCCGCTGCCCGACACGACCTCCGGCTGGGGCGCGTCGGTGTACCGCTACCGCATCGACTGGGAGCCGAACACGGTCACCTGGTCGGTCGACCTCACGGGCACGGGCAACAACTACGTCGTCATCCGGAGCCAGGACATGTCGACAGTCGGCTCCTACGACGAGTCGCTGTGCTACGCCTTCATCAGCTTCTGGCAGGGCTGGACGCCCGACAACTCGCCGTTCCTGAACGGCGCCGACGCGTCCGGCAACTGCGGCGCCTCGGGCGGTTGCTACCAGGCGTTCTATTTCCAGTCCCTCAAGTTCACGCCCTCGACGAACAACCAGCTCGTCGCGCTGGTTCCCTGAGGAGCAAAAGGGGACAGGGCCAGGCCACGGCGGCACCGTCAGCCCCTGGTCGTTCCCCTTCTCAGGCCGCGGGGCTGACGTTGAAGGCGTGGCAGCGGGTGGCGAGAATGGGTACAGCCCGCCGGCAGCTCGGGCATCCGGAAGCTCTCACCGACACGTTTCGAGATGGTGCGCACCCAATGGCGGCCCGACCGCGACCTGCGCGTCCTGATCTTCAAGAACTGATTGAGCGCCTGGGGTGGCCCTCGTGCTCGGCGACACGCCCTGGCCCGGCTTCTTCCTGGGGTTTTCGGCGAACATGACGAGGATGCCGCTGGGACCGCGCACGTAGGTGAGCTTGTAGATGTCTTTGTAGGTCGCCACGCCGCGAAGCGGGAAGCATCCAGGCCTCGCCGCGCTCATCACCTCAGGTGTCGGGTGAAGAATCGGGCAACCTCTTCGCCGGCAAATGCCGGGACCCCGGTGTGTCCGCCCATGTTGGCGCTCAATGTCTTCTCCGGCGACCCGAACGCGTCGAACAGGTCCAGCGCCAACTGCCGGTCGTTTCCCGCGTCGTCCCATTGGAGCAACACATGGAGCGGCACCGTTATCCGCCGCGCCTCCTCGAACATGGCGCGGGGTACGTAACTGCCGGCAAAGAGATTCACTGCCGCGATGCGCGGATCGACCCGCGCCAGTCGCACGGCGATCGCGGCGGGTCCTCCCGAGAACCCGACAGGACCGCGGAGTTCAGGCTGCGCAAGGAGCGAGTCGAGGGTGGACTGCCATTCCGGGACAGCTCTGTCGACCAGGGGGAGGACCAGCCGGTCGACAATCTCGTCGACCGGTGCTTGGTTCGCCAACGCCTGGTGCAGGTCGGCGCGTGCCTTTTCGAGATCAGCGAGCGGGGCGCGGTCACCGCCGCCGGGAAGCTCGATAGCGGCCGAAGCGAATCCGTCCACGGCCGAGCGCCGGGCTCGCCCGACAAGTCGCGGATGCATTCTGCGCAGTCCGCCCGGATGGCCCATGAGGATCAGCGGAGCCGGTACGGATGCCGGTGTCCAGAGGATGCCAGGAACGTCACCGACCACGAACTCGCGCTCGAGAACACCGTCGTCGAGGCGTCGCTCGGTGGTGAAGTGCATGGATGGGACCTTACCTCCGGAGTGCGGCGATTGCGTGTAGATACTCGCAATATGGAAACGGAGTGCTCCTGCACCAGCCTGCGGGTGACGGCCCGCCGGGCGTAGGTGATCTACGACCGTGCGCTCGAACCGGTCGGGGTCAACGGCTGGCAATGGGCGATGCTGCGGCGTCTCCCTTGGAGCAGGAACTCGTGCCGATGGCGCGCTAGCCAGGTCTGGGATTCATGCCTGGGTCGCCGCTCGGGTCAGGCCTTGAGCGACCTCCGTGAACTCCATATTGTCCATGAATTTATTGAATTCATCGAGACGGGAGTTCGTATGCACCTGGCGATACGTAGGCGCTTCATGGAGACCCTGGCAGTGCTCGGGATCATCGCGACGACGCTCTTTGGCGCGTCGCCGGCTCGGGCCGACCATGCGGCGATGATGCAGCCGGCCTCGGGGAGGGTCTCGTATGTCGTTGGCGGCTGTCCCTCCGACCCCAGGCCGACGCACATGGGAATCGACATCGCGGGCCCGGGGGGCGCGCCCATCGTGGCCGCGTACGACGGCGTCGTCACCACGCGCGTCGTCGACTTCGGCACGTCAGGCTATGGAAACCATGTGATCATCACACACCCGTCCGGCTACACGACGCTCTACGGGCACATGCAGCAGGCTCCGGCCGTCGCATTGAACCAGCCCGTGACGAAGGGCCAGACGATCGGCCTCGTCGGCCACACCGGTAACTCCTTCGGAGATCACCTGCATTTCGAGCTCAAGCGGAACGGGGCGAACATCGCGAACCAGGGTTACTCGTGCGGCCAGACAGTCACGAGGGGTTATGCGATCCCCATGGACTTTCCCGGGCTCCAGTCCAACACGACAAGGACGATCCACGAGACGGCGGTACACGGTGACGCGTGGAAGAAGCTGAGCACGGGGCAGCAGATCTCCTCGAGTGTCTTCACGACCGTGAAAATGGGGACGGGATGGGGTGACATCCTCAGCAGCTCCGGCGGCTACCTCTGGCACACGCTCGTGAGCGGTGGACGGTGGGTCACCCTCAACTCCGGGCTCTCCTTGAACGCCACGAGCATGTCCGCTGTGGATGTCGGGCAGGCTTCGCCGCAGATCCTCGCGGTGGAGGATGCCCGGCTCATGCACGTCTGGGGCGATTCGAACGGATGGCACAAGGGTTGGACCGGCATCAACACGACGGGCAAGGTCTCCGCTGTCGTGATGGCGAACAACACGATCCAGGCGATGATCAATCAGGGTGGGACGCTGTACCAGGTGTGGACCGGCGGCGGCGCGTGGCACATCGCGTCCACCGGAAAGCCGGTCGGCGACGCGTTCGAGGCGGTGTACATGGGGGGCAGCGCACCTCAGGTGATGACCGTGATGAACGGGCAACTCCATCAGATCTGGGCCACGAGCACGGAGTGGGTGACGATGTCGACGGGTATCGTGATTGCGCCCGGCGCGACTTTGTCGGCACTGAACATGGGCGGAGGGTGGCCGCAGGTGTTCACCGCTGAAGCCGGGAACCTGTACCAGACCGCCGTCATGAATGGCAGCTGGACGAGGATGGCGACCGGGACCCCGGCTTCCGGGCCGATCGACGCCGTCTACCTGGGAGGAGGTGAACAGCCCCGCGTGTA
Organism: Pyxidicoccus sp. MSG2; assembly: GCF_026626705.1. Taxonomy (NCBI): domain Bacteria; kingdom Pseudomonadati; phylum Myxococcota; class Myxococcia; order Myxococcales; family Myxococcaceae; genus Pyxidicoccus; species Pyxidicoccus sp. MSG2. The sequence goes on along the minus strand of NZ_JAPNKC010000001.1, from coordinate 12,783,938 downwards.
TACCGCGGAGTGAAGGCGCGGGCAGTCAGAGGGCGCTGCCTCATCGACCCTCAAGGGTCGAATCGAAACGCAGTCGCACCGACAGATGCCCGCGTCGCGAACTGCTGACAGAACCGGGTCAGCTCGGAGTAGGGGGCCGTCGGCAGGACCTCCCGGAACTCCAGATGCGTCACCAGACAGTACAGCGTGACCTCCAGGAAGCTCAGGTCCCGCTGCGGCGGGAGCGCGGCGAGGACGGCCCCCACGTTCTCCTCCAGCCACGCCATCATGTTGAGCAGTGCGGTGCGCATCTTCGCCTGATGCGCACCGTCCCCGCCGCCCCCCACCTTGGCCATGACCAGCGACACCTCCGTCGCCATGGCCTGCGATGCGAGCTCCTGCGCATTGGCCAGCACCGGTACGTCGAGGTCCTCCGGCCAGACCACGCGGGGCTTGCGGCCCGACTGCCGCCACAGCTCGCGACAGATATTGAGCGCACCGAACCAGACACCTCGGGACGTCTGAAGGCTCGGTATCCGGAGCGCGGGGTTGCCGCCGTAGTCCTCCACGTTGGAGGACATGAGGTCTCGCACCACGCGGAGGTCGTAATCGACGCCCAGCTCCGCGGCGAAGATGCGGGTGATGCGCGTGAAGTGGGAGCTGGAGCGGCCGAAAATGACAGGTCTGGCGAGTTCTTCGAGCACAGTTGGCATCTGTGTTCCTCAAATTCGTGAAGACAGACGGGCAACCTTCACCACTGCCCGTCGTCGAGCGCGCGGATAACGGCGTCATGGCCCGCGCGCCATGCTGATTCAAACGCCTCGCCCGCGCCCTGGAACGCCTCGACGGGCGTGCCGGTCATGTCCACGCGAATCTCCCGCACCTCGCAGTCCAGGTCGGAACGGTAGAAGGCGGGCTCGTCGGTGACGTTGATGGCGATGAGCCGCGAGCGCGGGAACAGCTCGCAGGCGTCGTGCACCGGCACCGCGGACACCCGGTCTGCCCCCGGGTCGATGCGTTGCAGCGTTGCGTCCTCGAACAGGAACGGGTTCGCCGCGCTGGAGGCCACGGCCTCCGCGACGGAGCCCTGCGTCGCCGCCACCCGGTGCAGGCCCTCGCCCGTGGGCTCCTGGTAGAATGTCGCGAAGGGCACCGGCAGTTCCTCGATGCGCGCCCCATGGTGGAAGCGCTCCAGCACCTGGGTGAAGCGCTCATGGCTGAGCTCGGGCACCGACGCCGCGCCTCCCGCCGCGCCCAGCGCCCCCGCCGCGAGCGCCGGCGCCAGCGCACCGCCTGAGATGAGCACCGCGAGCAGCCCCACCGCCGCTCCCACCGCGCCGCGCTTCTTCGCCTCGTGCTCCGTCTCGTGCGCGTACTGGCGGAAGAACGCCCGGTAGCGGGTCCGCATGTCCTCCCCGGGCGCGGAGGCATGGAGGCTGCCCACCAGCGCGCCCATGCTGTTGCCCACCACGCAGTCGATGCGCACGCCGCGCTCCATCAGCGCATCCAGCGCTCCCAGGTGCGCCAGCCCGCGCGCCGCCCCCACGGAGAGCACCACACACGTGCGCTCCGGCGCATGACGCAGCGCCGACCCGCTCCGACGGCAGGAGGCCGCTCCCACCATCAGCACGGCGAGCAGGGTGACGCGCAGGAGCCGCTTCATGGAGTTCTCCGGGATGAGCGCTGGACTCTAGCTCAGTCCCGGGAGGGACCTCCGCGTGCGTCACATGCCGCGCACCTCGTGGGGCTTGTAGGGCGCCTCGAGCGCCTTCAGCTCCTCGGGGGCCAGCTTGAGGTCCACCGCGCGCACGGCGTCCTCCAGGTGCTCGGGCTTCGTGGCGCCGATGATGGGCGCCGTCACCTGCGGCCGCGACAGCAGCCACGCCAGCGCCACCTGCGCGGGCGGCACGTTGCGCGCGGCGGCCACCTTCTGCGTGGCCTCCGCCACCTCCCAGTCTCCGGGCTGGTCATAGAGCTGGCCGGAGAAGGTGTCCGACTTCGCGCGGGCCGTGGAGCTGCGGTCGTCCAGCGACTTGCGCGAGCCCGCGAGCAGGCCACGCGCCAGCGGAGACCAGGGGATGACGCCGATGCCCTCGGACTCGCACAGGGGCAGCATCTCCCGCTCCTCCTCGCGGTAGACGAGGTTGTAGTGGCCCTGCATGGAGACGAAGCGCGACCAGCCGTGCAGGTCCGCCACGCCCAGCGCCCGTGCGAACTGCCACGCGTACGCGGACGACGCGCCCAGGTAGCGCACCTTCCCCTGGCGCACGAGCTGATCCAACGCGGACAGCGTCTCCTCCAGCGGCGTGTTCGGGTCCATGCGGTGGATTTGATAGAGGTCGATGGCCTCCACGCCCAGCCGCTTCAGGCTCGCCTCGCAGCCCTGGACGATGTGCTTGCGCGACAGGCCGCGCAGGTTCTGCCCGTCGCCCATGGGGAAGTAGACCTTGGTGGCAATCACCACCTCGTCCATGCGCGCGTAGCGGCGCAGTGCTCGGCCGGTGACTTCCTCGCTCACACCCATCGAGTACATGTCCGCGGTGTCGAAGAAGTTGATGCCCAGCTCCACCGCACGGCGGAAGAAGGGCTGCGCTGCTTCCTCGTCCAGCACCCATGGGCGCCAGGTAGGCGTGCCGTAGCTCATGCAGCCCAGGCAGATGCGGGACACGCGCAGGCCGGTGCGACCCAGGTTGGTGTACTTCATCGGTTGATTCCTCCGTCGAGCCGGGGTTCAGGGGACGCTTGCACGCCCCTCTCCCTGGAGCCCTCGCGTCATACTCCGGGCGGGTGGGTCTTTCATGAACGGGTGTCTTTTCTGATTGCCCAGATTCCGCTAAACGTACGGGGAATCCGAGGGGGTCGCTGAGCGGAGCCGTCGGGCGGGCCCCCCTGGATTGCGGGTGGGGTGCGCGCGTGGGGTTTCCGTCTATGGCGCCCTCCTGGGAAGGCCCCCCGGGACTCACGACATGCACCTGCCGACGCGCGCCGACCCCGCCTCCGAATTCGTCTGTCCCGAGGACCTGACCTTCGTAGACCTCTGCCGCGCCCGGGCCTCGGCGCAGGGGGGACAGAACGTTTTCACCTTCCTGGATGAGGAAGGGGAGCGCACCGTCACCTACGCGGAACTGGACGCGGGCGCGCGGGCGGTGGCGGCACTGCTGCGGCGGCACCTGGCACCGGGCGACCGAGCGTTGCTCCTGTACCCGCCCGGCCGCGAGTACGTGCTCGGCTTCCTGGGCTGCCTGTACGCGGGCGTGGTGGCGGTGCCCGCGTATCCGCCGGACCCGATGCGGCTGGGGCGCACGCTGCCCCGGCTCCAGGCGCTGGTGGCGGACTGCGGGGCGCGGGTGGCGCTCACCACGTCCGGAATCTCGGCGATGGTGGAGCCGCTCACGGAGGACGCGCCGGACCTGCGCGCGCTGCGCTGGCTGGCCACGGACTCGGTGGCGGCGGAGGAAGCGGAGGCGTGGCGGCCGGTGGAATTGCACGGCGACGCGGTGGCGTTCCTCCAGTACACGTCGGGCTCCACGGGGACGCCGCGCGGCGTGGTGCTGCGGCACCGGCACCTGCTGCACAACTCGGGGCTGATCGCGCGCGGCTTCGACGCGGCCCCGAATCCGGTGGGCGTCATCTGGCTGCCGCCGTACCACGACATGGGGCTGATTGGCGGCATCCTCCAGCCGCTGTTCCGGGACATCCCCACCGTGCTGCTGCCGCCGCTGTTCTTCCTGCAACAGCCCATGCGGTGGCTGGAGGCGGTGTCTCGCTTCGGCGGAACGGTGAGCGGCGGGCCCAACTTCGCGTTCGACCTGTGTGTGCGCAAGAGCACACCGGAGGAGCGGGCCGCGCTGGACTTGAGCCGCTGGGAGGTGGCGTTCTGCGGCGCGGAGCCGGTGCGCGAGGAGACGCTGGAGCGCTTCGCGGAGGCCTTCGCGCCCTCGGGCTTCCGGCGCGAGGCGTTCTATCCCTGCTACGGGCTGGCGGAGGGGACGCTCATCGTCACTGGTGGCCGGCGCGCGGAGGCCCCGGTGGTGCGGCGCTTCGCTCGCGAGGGTCTGAGGCACGGCGAGGCTCGGGCGCCGGTGGACGGCGAGGTGGAGGCGGTGCTGGTGGGGTGCGGCGCGGCGCTGGGCGGGCAGGAGTTGCGCGTGGTGGACCCGGAGACGGGCGTGCCGTCCGCGCCGGGGCGGGTGGGGGAACTCTGGGTGCGTGGCCCCAGCGTGGCGGATGGGTACTGGCAGCGGCCGGAGGAGACCGCGCGCACGTTCCACGGTCGGCTGGCGGGCTCAGGGGACGGGCCGTACCTGCGCACCGGCGACCTGGGCGTCGTCGAAGGCGGCGAGGTCTTCGTCACCGGGCGGCTGAAGGACGTGCTGGTGCTGCGCGGGCGGAACCACTACCCGCAGGATTTGGAGCTGTCCGTGGAGCGCTGCCACCCGGGCCTGCGCCCCGGCTGCGGCGCTGCGTTCTCCGTGGAGGTGGACGGGGAGGAGCGGCTCACGCTGGTGCAGGAGGTCTCCGCGAAGGTGGCGGGGGACGTGGACACGGTGCTCACGCGCATCCGCGCGGCGCTGGCCGAGGAGCATGGCGTGGCCGCGCATGCGGTGGTGCTCATCTCCGCGGGCGCGCTGCCCAAGACGTCCAGCGGGAAGGTGCAGCGGCGCGCGTGCCGCGAGGCCTTCCTGGCCGGCACGCTGGACGTGGTGCGGGAGTGGCGCGAGGGACAGGTGGAGGACGCGGCGGGGTCGGGGACGCGGGACGAGCCCCGGGTCTCCGAGGTGTCCGCGGCAGGGCAGGGCGAGGTGCTCTCGTGGCTCGTGTCGCGCGTGTCGGGGCTGCTCGGTGTGGACGCGCGCGCGCTGGACGTGGATGCGCCGCTCACCCACTTCGGACTCGACTCGCTGCGCGCGCTGGAGGTGCTGCACGCGGTGGAGGAGGGGTGGCGCGTGTCGCTGCCGCCCGCGCTGCTGCTCCAGGGACCGAGCCTGCGCGAAGTCACGGCCTGGGTGGAGCAACGGCGCGGTGACGCGTCCGTGCGTTCGGAGGCGGTGCCGTCCACTCCCGCGAATGGCGCGACGTACGTGTCCGATGGTCAGCGCGCGCTGTGGTTCCTCCAGCGCATGGCTCCCGGGAGCACGGCGTACCATGTGGCCCGCGCGCTGCGGTTCACCTCGTCCGTGGATGCCGCGGTGCTCGCGCGCGTGTTCTCGACGCTCGTTACGCGACACCCGGCCCTGGCCTGCGCGTTCCCCGAGGAGCGCGGGGAGCCCGTGCTGCGGCCCTCGGCGTCCGTGCCGTCGCTGGAGCTGGAGGACGCTTCGGCGATGACGGTGGAGGTCTTGCGTGAGCGGCTCGATGCCGAGGCGCATCGGCCCTTCGACCTGGAGCACGGGCCGCTCGTCCGCGCGCGGCTGTTCACCGGGGTGCCAGGCGGGTCCGTGTTGTTGTTCGTGCTGCACCATCTGGTCACCGACTTCTGGTCGCTGGAGGTGCTGGCCGAGGAATTGGGCGCGCTCTACACCGCCGAGGTCCAGGGCACATCCGCCGCGCTGCTCCCGCCGCCTCCTCCCGCACCGGCCATCCTCCAGGCCCAGGATCCGCGCTACACGGGGCCTGCCGGTGACGCGCTCCAGGCCTGGTGGCGCGAGCGGCTGGGCGGCGAGCTGCCGGCGCTGGATCTGCCCACGTCGCGGCCTCGTCCCCGGCTCCAGTCCTTCCGGGGCGCCACGGTGTCGTTCCGCGTGGAGCCCCCGACGGCCGCGCGCCTGAAGGCACTGGCGCACGCGCATGGCGCCACGCCGTTCATGACGTTGCTGGCGGGGTACGTCGCCTTCCTGCGTCGCTACACAGGCCAGGAGGACGTCATCGTGGGCACGCCCACTGCGGGCCGCACGCGCGCGGACCTGTCGCGGCAGGTGGGCTACTTCGTCAACCCCGTGGCCCTGCGCGCACGCATGCCCCGCGCGCTGTCCTTCTCCGGACTGCTGGCGCAGGTGCGTGGCACCGTGCTGGAGGCGCTGGAGCACCAGGAGCTGCCCTTCGCCCGGCTCGTCGAGCGGCTCCATCCCCGGAGGGACGCGTCCCGCGCGCCCGTCTTCCAGGCGATGTTCGCGCTGCAGTCCGGCCGACCCGGGCGCGAGGCGCTGGGCGCGTTCGCCCTCGGAGAGCCGGGCGCACGGGCCCGCCTGGGGGCGCTGGAGCTGGAGTCCTTCCCCCTGGGCCACCGCGCCTCCGCCTTCGACCTCACGCTGATGATGGCGGAGGTGGACGGCGGCTTCTCGGCCAGCTTGGAGTACTGCGCGGACCTCTTCGACGCGGACGCCGCCGCGCGCATGGCCCGTCACCTGCGCGCGCTGCTGGAGGCGGCTTCCTCCGCACCTGACGTCCCGCTGGTGGAGCTGTCGCTGCTGGATGCGGACGAGCGGCGCGGCTTGCTGGACCTGGGGCGTCGAGCGGAGGCTCCGAAGCACGCTGCCGGCGCGGAGCTGCATACGTTGTTCGAGGCCTGGGCCGCGCGGACTCCCGATGCCGTGGCGCTCGTGGCCGGCGCCACCCGGTGGACGTATCGCGAGGTGGATGCGTGGGCCGGACGGCTCGCGGCCCGGCTGCGGCGTCATGGCGTGGGGCCCGAGGTGCGCGTGGGCACGTTGCTGGAGCGCGGTGGGCCGGAGGCGGTAGTGGCCTTCCTCGCAGTGCTCAAGGCGGGCGGAACGGTGGTTCCGTTCGAACCGGCACACCCTCCCGAGCGCGTGGCGTGGATGCTCGCGGATGCGGGCGCGCGGGTGTTGCTGGCGCATGGGCGGCTCGCGCAGCGCATCACCCTGCCGGAGGGCGTGCGAGCCCTGCTCTGGGAAGAACACGGCGCTCCGGGTCAGGCCGCCGAGGAACCCGTCGTGACTGGCACGTCGGTGCCGTCTTCGGACTGCGCGGCCTACGTCATCTACACGTCGGGCAGCACGGGGCGGCCCAAGGGCGTGGCGGTGACACACCGGGGCGCGGTGCACCTGTCCGAGTCCATGGGCGCGGGCCTTCCCTTCGGCCCGGGCGCGCGGGTGCTCCAGTTCTCCTCGCCATCCTTCGATGCCTCGGTGGCGGAGTACGTCCAGGCCCTCACCACCGGCGCCACGCTGCACCTGCCTCCGCCGGGTGAGTTGCTCGCTGGCGAAGCGCTGCACCGCGTGCTGAAGGAGCAGCGCATCACCGCGGTGACGCTGCCGCCGTCCGTCTCCACGCTGCTGCCGGAGGCGCCGCTCCCGGAGTTGACGATGCTCATGTCCGCGGGCGAAGCCTGCCCGGCGGACCTCGTGACGCGCTTCGCGAACGGCCGGACGTTCGTCAACGCGTATGGCCCCACCGAAGTCACGGTGTGCGCCACCTGGGAGCGCTGCTCGCCGGGAGACGTGGGCCCGCCACCCATCGGCCGGCCGCTGCCGCACATCGACGCGTATGTGCTGGACGAGGCGCTGCAACCCGTGCCCCTGGGCGTGGCGGGAGAGCTGTACGTGGGCGGGCCGTCCGTGGCGCGCGGCTACCTGGGCCGGCCGGACCTGACCGCCGAGCGCTTCGTGCCGGACGCGTACGGTGGCGAGCCCGGTGCGCGGCTGTACCGCACGGGCGACGTGGTGCGGTGGCGCGCGGACGGGCGGCTCGACTTCGTGGGCCGCGCGGACGCGCAGGTGAAGCTGCGCGGTTTCCGCATCGAGCCGGGCGAGGTGGAGGTGGCGCTGCGCGAAGTCGCCGGCATGCGGCAGGCCCATGTCACCGTGTGGCGGCCTCCCGCGGGCGGAGAGCCCCGGCTGGTGGCCTACGTGGTGCCCGCATCCGCTGAGCCGCTCGCGCCGGGCGAGGTGAAATCCCTGCTGCGCGCGCGGCTGCCTGAGCATCTGGTGCCCGCGGACATCATCCCGCTCGGCACGCTGCCGTTGATGGCGAGCGGCAAGGTGGACCCGCGTGCGCTGCCTCCTCCCGCGAGGGCCGCGGCGCCGGATGGTGCGCCCCGCACGCCGCTGGAGGAGTCCATCGCCCGCGCGTGGGCCGAAGTGCTGGGCCACCCGTCCGTCGGCGTACACGCACACTTCTTCGACGACCTGGGCGGCAGCTCGCTGGCGGCGGTGCGGGCGTGCTCGCGGCTGCGCGAGTCGCTCGGTCGGGACGTCCCCATCACCCACTTCTTCGAACATCCCACCGTCCACGCGCTCGCCCGGAGGCTGTCCGCCGAGGCGAAGCCCGAGACGGAAGGCGTCAAGCACCAGGAGCGCGCGGAGGCCCGCAGGCAGGTCCTCCAGCGGCGCGGAAGGAACACCCGAGGCCATGACTGAACAGGACACGACGACGGGCGTTGGTGGCAACGACATCGCTATCATCGGCATGGCCGGGCGCTTTCCCGGCGCCGCGGATCTGCGCGCCTTCTGGCGCAACCTGTGTGAGGGCGTGGAGTCCATCTCCCGCCTGAAGCCCGAGGTGCTGGAGGCGTCACCGTTGGTGCCCGAGTCGGTGCGCAAGCACCCCGACTTCGTGCCCGCGGCATCGGTGCTGGACGAGGGCGAGTCCTTCGACGCCGGCTTCTTCGACGTGCCGCCGCGCGAGGCGAAATGGATGGACCCGCAGCAGCGCGTCTTCCTGGAGTGCGCGTGGTCCGCGCTCGAGGACGCGGCGTATGACCCGGAGCGCTACGCGGGGAAGATTTCCCTCTACGCGGGCGCGGGACCGTCGCTGCACACGCTGTCGCTGCTGGGGCAGGGGAAGCTGGACCCGGCCTCGCTCTTCGAGTTGTTGGGCACCACGGGTGAGAACCTCGCGACGAAGGCGTCCTTCAAGCTGAAGCTGCGCGGCGAGAGCCTGGCCGTCTACACCGCCTGCTCCACGGGCCTGGTGGCCGTGCACATGGCCTGCCAGAGCCTGCTGCTGCGCCAGTCCGACATGGCCATCGCTGGAGCGGCGCGCCTGTCGCTGCCGCAGCGCACGGGCTACCTCTTCCAGGACGGGATGATTCTCTCCCCGGACGGACACTGCCGCGCCTTCGACGCGAAGGCGGCCGGCACGGTGCCGGGCAACGGCGTGACGGCGGTGGTGCTCAAGCCGCTGGAGGACGCGCTGCGGGACGGTGACCACGTGTACGCCGTCATCCGCGGCTCCGCGCTGAACAACGACGGTGGCCTGAAGGTGGGCTACACGGCGCCGAGCGTGGAGGGGCAGGCGGACGTCATCGGCGAGGCGCTGGCGTACGCGGGGCTGGAGGCGGGGGACATCGGCTACGTGGAGGCGCACGGCACCGGCACCGCGTTGGGTGACCCGATTGAAGTCGCGGCCCTCACGCGGGCGTACCGGCGGCAGACGGACCGGAAGGGCTACTGCGGCCTGGGCTCGGTGAAGACGAACATCGGCCACCTGGACACGGCGGCGGGCCTGGCCGGACTGATGAAGGCGGCGCTCGCGCTGCACCATGAAGAGCTGCCGCCCAGCCTCAACTTCGAGCGGCCCAATCCGGCCATCGACTTCGCGAACAGCCCCTTCTTCGTGGTGGATTCGCGGCGGCCCTGGCCTCGGGGGGACGTGCCCCGGCGCGCGGGTGTCAGCTCGTTCGGCATTGGCGGCACCAACGCGCACGCGGTGCTGGAAGAGGCGCCGCTGCCTCCGCCGCCCGCGCCGAGCGCCCGGCCCACGCAGGTGGTGACGCTGTCCGCCCGCACGGCGGGAGCGCTGGACGCGACGGCGGGGCAACTGGCGCACTGGCTGGAGTCCGCGCCCTCCGACGTGGCGCTCGCGGACGTGGCCTTCACACGCAACGTGGGGCGGCGCGGCTTCGGGCACCGGCGCGCCGTGGTGGCGAAGGACCGGGCGGACCTGCTGGCGAAGCTGCGGGCTCCGGGCAAGGCGCAGGTGCTGGAGGACGTGGCGGCGGCGCGCGAGCGGCGCGTGGCCTTCCTCCTTCCGGGGCAGGGCGCGCAGTCGGTGGGCATGGGGCGCGAGCTGTACGCAGCGGAGCCGGCGTACCGTGAGGCGCTGGATGCGTGCCTGGCGGGGCTGGGGCCGCAGCTGGAGACAGCGCTGCGCGGCGTGCTGCTGCCAGCGCCTGGAACGGAGACGGCCGCGCGCGACACGCTGGCGGACCCGCGCTTCGCGCTGCCGGCGCTGTTCTCCGTGGAGTACGCGCTGGCCCGGCTCTGGGAGGCGTATGGCGTGAAGCCGTACGCGCTGCTGGGGCATAGCTTCGGTGAGTACACGGCGGCGTGCCTCGCGGGGGTGATGCCGCTGGAGGACGCGCTGGCGCTGGTGACGGCGCGCGGGCGACTGATGGCGCGGCTGCCCGCGGGGAGCATGACGGCGGTGGGCGCGGCGGAGGAGGTGGTGCGTCCGCTGCTGACGGGTGGGCTGGCGCTGGCCGCGGTGAACGGGCCGGAGCGGTGCGTGGTGTCCGGGCCCACGTCCGAGGTGGACGCGCTGGAGCGCGAGCTGACGTCGCGAGGGCTCGGCGTGCTGCGGCTTCCGGCGGGGCACGCGTTCCACTCGGCGGACGTGGAGCCGCTGATGGACGAGCTGAAGCGCGTGGTGTCGGGGCTGCGGCTGTCCGCGCCCCAGGTGCCGTACGTGTCCAGCGTCACCGGCACGTGGATTCGCGCGGAGGAGGCGACGGACCCGGCGTACTGGGCGCGGCAGATGCGGGCGCCGGTGCGCTTCGGTGACGGGCTGGAGGCCCTGAAGGCCGACGGCTGCACCGTGTTCCTGGAGGTGGGGCCGGACCAGGCACTCACCGCGCTGGCTCGGCTGGGACTGCGCGGGCACGCGGGGCGGGCGGTGGCTTCGCTGCCGCGCGCGGGGGTGAAGGCGTCGGAGCACGAGGCGCTGAGCGAGGCGCTTGGCGCGCTGTGGGAGCAGGGCCTGGAGGTGCGCTGGCAGGACGTGTACGCGCACGAGCAGCGTCGGCGGTTGTCGCTGCCGACGTACCCCTTCGAGCGCCAGCCCTTCGGGGTGGAGGTGCCCACGGTCATTCCGGCCGTCGCCACGGCGCAGCCGACGACGCCCCTACATGCGGAACAGCAAGTCACGCCCGCGCCCGTGGCGGAGCTGCCGGCGGACAAGGCCGGGCCGCGCACGGACGTGGAGCGCAAGGTGCTGGACATCTGGCGCGAGCGGCTGGGGCGCACGGACTTCGGCATCCACGACGACTTCCTGGAGCTGGGCGGCAACTCGCTGATGGCGGCGCAGATGCTGACGCGCCTTCGCGAGGCCTTCCCCGTCCAACTCCCGCTGAGCGACTTGTTCGAGGCGCCCACCGTGGCGGGTGTGGCGGCGCGCATCCAGGCGCGGCTGGGCACGGGGGCGGAGAGCACGGAGGCGGCGCTGCCGCCCCTGGTGCGCGTCCCCCGTGACGGTGCGCTGCCGCTGTCCGTGGTGCAGGAGCGCGTCGTCGCCCTGGAGCAGGCGGTACCGGGCAACCCGGCGCTGAACATGTCGATGGTGCTGCGGATGAGCGGCACGCTGGACGTGGCGGTGCTGGAGCGGAGCCTGGAGGCGATGACGCGGCGGCATGAGGCGCTGCGCACGTCGTACCCCCAGGTGGACGGGCATACGGTGGTTCGCATTGCCCCGGAGCTGAAGCTGCCGCTGACGGCGGAGCAGGTGGCGGGTGCCACGCCAGAGGCGTGCGAGGCGGAGTCGCGCAGGCTCGTGCACGCGGAGACGGCGCGGCCGCTCGACATCGAGCGCGGGCCCGTGGTGCGCGCGCGGCTGCTGCGGCTGGCCCCGGACGAGCACCTGCTCGCCGTCACGGTCCACCACGTGGTGTGTGACACGTGGTCGCTGGTGGTGTTCGGACGGGAACTGGGAACGCTCTACGGCGCCTTCCAGCAGGGCCGGCCGTCGCCCCTGCCCGAGCTGGCGGTGCAGTACGCGGACTATGCGGCGTGGCAGCGGAAGGCGCTGGAGGTGGGCGCGTTCTCCTCGCAGGCCGCCGCGTGGCGCGAGCGCCTGGTGTCGCTGCCGGGCGCGCTGGACCTGCCGGTGGACCGTCCGCGTCCGGAAGGTCCCGCGCTGGGCGGCGCTCGCCGCAACGTGGGCTTCTCTCCGGAGATGACCCGCGCGGTGCATGCGCTGGCGCAGCGCGAGGGCGTCACCCCGTTCATGGTGATGCTGGCGTCCTGGAAGGCGCTGCTGGCGCGCTGGTCGGGCCGCGATGACCTGGTGGTGGGCACGCCCATCGGCAACCGGAGCCGTCCGGAATTGGAGCCGGTCATCGGCTACGTGGCGCACGCGGTGCCGCTGCGCACGGACCTGTCCGGCGACCCGAGCTTCCGCGAGCTGCTCGGGCGCGTGCGGGACGTGATGCTGGAGGCGTACGCCCACCCGGACGTGCCCTATGAGCACCTGATGAAGGAAATCGAGCCCGCGAAGGACACGGGCCGCGAGCGCGTCTTCGACTCGCTGTTCATCCTGCACAACCGCTTCGAGCCGCACCTGGAGCTGCCGGGCCTGCGGATGAGCCTGATGGAGGTCCAGGACGGACCGGCGCAGTTCGGCGCCGTGCTGTCATCCCTCTCCATCTCCATGGGCGAGGGCGAGGAGGGTTTCTCCGGCACGCTGGACTATGCCGTGGAGCGCTTCGAGCCCGCGACGATGGAGCGACTGATGGCGCACTGGGATGCATTGCTCGCCGCCGCGGTGGCGGCTCCAGAGCTGCGTTTGTCCGCGTTGCCGCTGGCCCCGGTGCAGGCCCCTTCGCTGCCGGAGTCCAGGGACGCGCGCGCGACGGTGCCCGCGGTGTCGCTGCTGGAGGCGCGGGCCGCGAAGGAGGCTCGCGCCGTGGCGCTCACGGTGGGCGCACGGAGCGTCACCTGGAGCGAGCTGCGTGAGAAGGCGCGGCGGCTCGCGGCGGTGCTGGTGGCCCGCGACGTGGGGCCCGAGGTGCTGGTGGCCGTGTGCCTGGAGCCCTCCGTGGAGCGCGTGGTGGCGCTCTGGGCGGTGCTGGAGGCCGGTGGTGCGTATGTGCTGCTGTCCGTGCCGCGGCTTCGCGAGCTGTCCTCGCTCGCGCCCGACGGCGGCCCGGCGCCCCTGCTGCTCACCCACGAGCGTGTGCGGACGAGCGTGACGCTGGATGCCGCCCGCGTGCTGCATGTGGACACGCTGCTCGCGGAAGGGAAGGGCACGGACGCGTTGGCTCGCGCGTCACTCCTGCCGGGGGCCGGGGCCCCGAGCGCGGCGCATCCCCTGGAGACCCTTTCGGAGTCGATGCTCCGGGCCTCGCGCGCGGACGCTCTCACGCGGCACCGTCCGGCGAACGTGGCGGCGGAGACGATGGTGTGCCTGGAGCCAAGAGTTGGCCCCTCGGGCGACCGGCTCCGCGCCATCCACACGCACCGCACGGTGGCGGACCTGTTCCACCACCTGGACGCGGCAGGCCACGCGGCGGAAGGCGCGTGGCTCGCGGCGGAGGAGACCCACTCGCCGGGCTCGGACCTGGAGCTGCTGTGGGCCCTCACGCGGGGCTTGCGCGTGGTGCTTCCCGAGGAGCGGGCCCGTTTCAGCCTGCTGTCGGCGGGCTCGGGGGCCGCGCGCCGGGGGCCGGACTTCAGCCTGTCGTTCTTCGCCAACGACGAGGACTCGCTCGGTGGGCGCAAGTACCGGCTGCTGCTGGAGGCGGCGAAGTTCGCGGACGCGAATGGCTTCTCCGCGGTGTGGACGCCGGAGCGGCACTTCCATGCCTTCGGTGGCCTCTACCCGAGGCCGGCCGTGGTGGGCGCGGGCGTGGCCACGGTGACGGAGCGCGTGGGCATCCGCGCCGGCAGCGTGGTGCTCCCGCTGCATGACCCCGTCCTCGTGGCGGAGGAGTGGTCCGTCCTGGACAACCTGTCCGACGGCCGCGTGGGTGTGTCCTTTGCCTCGGGCTGGCATGCCAACGACTTCGTCTTCGCGCCGGACCGGTACGCGCGCCGCAAGGAGGTCATGCTCCGAGGCGTCGAGGAGGTCCGGACGCTGTGGCGCGGAGGCACGGTGCGCCGCCGTAATGGTGCGGGCGACGAGGTGGAGTTGTCCCTCCGCCCGCGCCCCGTCCAGAAGGACCTGCCCGTCTGGCTCACCGCCGCGGGCAGCCCGGAGACGTTCCGCCTGGCGGGCGAGTTGGGCGCGTACGTGCTCACCAACCTGATGGGCCAGCACCTGGAGGAATTGGCCGCGAAGGTGGCGCTGTACCGCGAGGCCTGGCGCCAGCACGGGCACGCGGGCCGGGGGCACGTGAGCCTGATGATGCACACGTACCTGGGCGCTGACCCCGCGGGGGTGCGCGAGCGCGTGCGCCAGCCGCTCCTCAACTACTTCCGCAGCTCACTGGACATCCTCGCGGGCTTCATCGCCAGCCAGGGACTGAAGATGGACCCGCGCTCGCTGACGCCCGCGGATGTGGACGCGCTGCTGGAGCACGGGCTGGAGCGTTACCTGGAAGACGGCGGCCTCTTCGGCACGCCCGACTCCTGCGGGCCCGTGGTGGAGCGCGTGCGCGGGCTCGACGTGGATGAGGTGGCCTGCCTCGTGGACTTCGGCGTGGAGGTGGACGCGACGCTCGAAGGGCTGCGGCATCTGGATGCGCTGCGCGGTCGCTACGCACCGGAGCCGGGAGCACCGGTTCCCGTCGTGATGCTCCAGGAGGGGCCCGGTGCGGCGGAGGCGCTGCTGTCACTGGTGCGCGAGACGGGCATCACCCACCTGCACTGCACGGTGGCGCAGGCCCGCGCGCTGTCGGAAGTGCACGGAGCCGCCGGAGTCCTTCGCCGCGTGCTGCTGGAGGGTGCGACGCCAGACGATGCGGCCTCGCTGGCCCGCTCGCTGGGTGCGGAGGTCGTGCGCCACGACGTGGGGCTCGGCGCGTGGCTCGCATCCGGGAATGGAAGCTCCGTTCCGTTCGAGGTCGTCGACGCGCGGGGCCGACCGGTGCCTCCGGGTGTGGTGGGCGAGCTGGCCGTCACGGGCGCGGGTGTCCCTCGCGGCTTCTGGAACGCGCCGGGCACCGCGTCGCTTCGCATCGTCCAGGCCACGGAAGCGGCGGAGCGCAGGCTGATGACGGGCCGCCGCGCGCGGCGCCGTGGCGACGGTTCGCTGGAGTTGCTGGCCGCCGTGCCAGTGCCGACACGCCGTCCGAAGCCGCCGAAGGTCGCGGCGACGCCCGGGGCCTCGGCGAAGAAGCCCGAGGGCCCTCCGCCGATTCCGCGTGTCCCGCGAGAGGGGCCGCTGCCGCTGTCCTTCGCGCAGCAGCGGCTCTGGTACCTGGACCACCTGGAGCCGGGGAACGTGGCCTACAACAACGCCGTCACGCTCGTGATGAGCGGCACGTTGGATGTGGCCTCGCTGGAGCGCGCCCTCAACGAGGTGGTGCGCCGGCACGAAATCCTCCGGACCACCTTCGCCATGGCGGACTCGGGCTCGGTGCAGGTCATCGCACCGTCGCTTGAGGTGCCCATCGTTCTGGCCGTGGCCGAAGGCGCGGGCGAGGACGACGTCTCCGCCTGGGCGAAGCAGGAGGCGCGCCGCCCGTTCGACCTCCAGACCGGCCCGCTGATGCGCGCGGCCCTGCTGCGGGTGAGCGACACCGAGCACGTGCTGCTGCTCGTGCTGCACCACATCGTCTCGGACGGCTGGTCCGCGGGCGTGATGATGCACGAGCTGGCGCGGCTGTACGCGGCCTTCATGGAAGGCCAGCCGTCGCCGCTGCCCGCGCTGCCCGTGCAGTACGCGGACTACTCCGTCTGGCAGCAGGAGTGGATGCGCGGCCCCGAGCTGAAGGCCGAGCAGGACTGGTGGCGTGAGGTGCTGTCCGACGTGCCCGTGCTGCGCCTGCCCACGGACCGGCCCCGGCCTCCGGTGCAGACGTACCCCGGCGCGCGATTGCCCGTCACCGTGCCGAAGCGACTGGCGGAGTCCCTGGCCGCGGTGGGCCGTCGAGAGGGCGCCACGCCCTTCATGGTGCTGATGGCGGCATGGCAGTCCCTGCTGCACGCGTACTCCGGCCAGGAGGACTTCGCGGTGGGCACGCCAGTGGCGGGCCGCAACCGCCCGGAGGTGGAGCCGCTCATCGGCTGCTTCATCAACTCCATCGCCCTGCGTGCGGACCTGTCGGGCGACCCGACCTTCGTCGAGATGCTCGGCCGCGTGCGCCGCTCCGCGCTCGGCGGCTTCGCGCACCAGGAGGTGCCCTTCGAGAAGCTGGTGGACGCGCTCCACGTGGCCCGTGACTTGAGCCACACGCCCATCTTCCAGACGATGCTCGTGCTGCACAACACGCCCGCGCCCGAGCTGTCCCTGGCCGGCGTGCACATCCGCAGCCGCGTCGTCCCCACGGGCGCCACCAAGCTGGACCTCACGCTGGAGCTGGTGGAGTCGAAGGAGGGGCTGGCGGGCGCCATCGAGTACAACACCGACCTCTTCGACGCCGACACCATCTCCCGGCTGTCGGAGCACCTGCTCCGCCTGCTGGAGTCCGTGGCCGCCGCTCCCGAGCAGCGGTTGTCGCGGCTTTCCCTCCTGTCCGAGGCCGAGCTGCGGCGACTGCTGGTGGAGTGGAATCCGTCCGTGGCCCCCGAGCCCTCCGGCTCGGACACGGTGCCCGCGCGCTTCGCGGCACAGGTGGCTCGTACGCCGGACGCGGTGGCGGTGGAGGACGGCACGCGGCGGCTCACCTACCGTGAGGTGGACGTGCTGTCCGCGCGGCTCGCGCGGTATCTGCACGACCTGGGCGTGGGAGCGGATGCCGTCGTGGCGCTCGCGCTGGTGCAGCCCGCGGACGTGGTGGCGGGAATGCTCGGCGTCATGCGCGCGGGGGCCGCGGCGGTGGTGCTCGACGTGGAGCATCCCGCGGAGCGGATCTCCGGCATCCTCGAGGACACGCGGGCGCGCGCAGTCGTCACATCCAGGGCGTGGGCCGCACGAGTGCCCGCGCGCGAGGGCACGGCAGTGGTGTCGCTGGAGTCCCTGCCCGAAGCGGGCGCGGAAACGCCGGGGCCCGAGGCGCACCATGCGGCGTGCATCGTCTACACTTCCGGCTCCACGGGCCGGCCGAGGGGCGTGGTGCTGGAGCACCGGCAGCTCGTGTCCGCGACGCGGGCCCGGCGCGCGGTGTACGGCGTGCCTGGCGTCGTGCTGTCGCTGGCGCCGTTCACCTTCGATGCCTCGCTGGCGGGCCTGCTCTGGTCCCTCTTCGAGGGCGGCACGCTGCGCTACCCGGACATGGAGGAGCGCGAGGACCCGCGGAAGCTCGCGGAGTTGATGGCGAAGGCGGGCATCACGCACCTCATCTCCGTGCCGGCGCTCTACGGGCAGGTGCTCGCGGCGGCGCCGCCGGGCGGACTGTCCGGCCTGCGCGCGGTGAGCGTGGGCGGCGAGGCGTGCCCGCTGGAGCTGGCCCGCGCGCACCACGAGGCGCTGCCCACGGTGGCGCTGTTCAACGAGTACGGCCCCACCGAGGCCACAGTCTGGAGCACCGTGCACCGCGTGCGTCCGGACGAGCAGGGCAGCGTGCCCATCGGCCGGGCGGTGCCCGGGGCCCGCGTGTACCTGCTGGATGCACGGCGCCAGTTGATGCCTCCCGGCGCGCCGGGCGAGCTGTACGTGGGCGGCACCGGTGTGGCGCGGGGCTACCTGGGCCAGCCGACGCTCACCGCCGAGCGTTTCGTGGCGGATGCCTTCGACGGGCGTCCCGGCGCGAGGATGTACCGCACGGGAGACCTGGCGCGCTGGCGCACGGACGGGACGCTGGAGTTCCTGGGCCGCTCCGACACGCAGGTGAAGGTGCGGGGCTTCCGCATCGAACCGGGCGAGGTGGAGGCCGCGCTGGTCGCGAGCCCCGCGGTGAAGGAGGCCGCGGTGGTGGCGAGGGAGGACGGCAAGGGGCCGAAGCGGCTCGTCGCCTACGTCGTCCCCGCGACGGAGGGGAACACCGAGGCGCTGACCACCACGGAGATGAAGGCGTGGCTGCTGTCCCGCCTGCCGCCGTACATGGTGCCCGCCGCGTACGTGACGCTGGCCGCCCTGCCGCGCACGCGTCACGGCAAGGTGGACACCCGCGCGCTGCCCGCGCCCGACGCGGGCTCGGCGGAGGCTCGAGGCGCTCCCGCCGTGGCGCCGCGCACGGAGGTGGAGGAGAAGCTCGTGGCCCTCTGGCGCGAGGTGCTCCATGTGGAGCGCGTCGGCATCCACGATGACTTCTTCGAGCTGGGGGGCGACTCCATCCTCGGCTTGCAGATCATCACCCGCGCTCGCGCGGCCGGCATCGAGCTGTCCCCGAAGCAGCTCTTCCAGAACCCCACGGTGGCGCGGCTGGCCACCGTCGCGGGGACGCGGCTCGCCGTGCAGGCCGAGCAGGGGCCCGTGGTGGGACCGGTGGCGCTCACGCCGATTCAGCGCTGGTTCTTCGAGCTGGGGCTGGAGGCGCCGCACCACTGGGACATGTCGCTGCTGCTCGACGTGAAGACGGCGCTGGACCCGGCGTTGCTGGAGCGGGCGCTGGCGCACGTTCTGGATCACCACGACGCGCTCCGCCTGCGCTTCGCTCGCGCGGAGGACGGCTGGCACCAGGCGTCCGTGGCTCCGGGCGAGCCCGTGACGGTGGAGCACGCGCGGCTGGAGCAGGCGGAAGCGCTGCAAGCGTCGCTGCGGCTGGACGGCCCGCTGGTGAAGGCGGCGCTGCTGGAGTCGGACGCGGGGCGGCCTGCGCGGCTGATGCTGGCGGTGCACCACTTGGTGGTGGACGCGGTGTCGTGGCGCATCCTGCTGGAGGACCTGGCGGCGGTGTATGCGCAGCTCGCGACGGGCGCGGCGGTGCGGCTGCCGCCCAAGACGACGTCCTTCCAGGTCTGGGCGCGCGGGCTGGAGTCACTGGCGCGCTCGGAGAAGCTGGCGGCGGAGCGCGCGTGGTGGCTGGAGCGGCCGTGGGGCGAGGTGGCGCGGCTGCCCCTGGACTTCTCCGAAGGCGTCAACACCGAGGCCACCGCGCGCACGGTGCGCGTGACGCTGGACGCGGAGGAGACGAAGGCCCTGCTGCACGACGTGCCCAAGGCGTGGCACACGCAACCACAGGACCCGCTGCTCACCGCGCTGGCGCAGGCGCTCGCCGCCTGGACGGGGAAGAGCACGGCGCTGGTGGACGTGGAGGGCCATGGCCGCGAGGAGGTACTCCCGGGCGTGGATGTCTCCCGCACGGTGGGCTGGTTCACGCGCTTCTTCCCGGCGCTCCTGGACCTGCGAGGCACGCACGGGCCGGGCGAGTCCCTGCGCGCGGTGAAGGAAGGACTGCGTGCAGTGCCGTCGCAGGGCATGGGCTGGGGCCTGCTGCGGTACGTGGCGAAGGACGCGTCGCTGGCGGCGCTGCCTTCAGCCGAGGTCGGCTTCAACCACCTGGGTCAGGTGGACGGGGCTGTGGACGCGGGGGCGCCCTTCGCGCTCGCGCCGGAAGGGGAATCGCTGCGGCAGCGGGCCCCGAGCTCGCGCCGCCCGTACGCGCTCGACGTGACGAGCGCGGTGCGTGACGGCCGGCTCGAGGTGCTGTGGACGTTCAGTGAGGCGCTGCACCGTCGCGAGACGGTGGTGGCCGTGGCGGAGGACTTCCTCGCGCGGCTCAAGGCCCTGGTGGTGGCGTCGCGGGCGCCGGATGCGGGAGGCCACTCCCCGTCCGACTTCCCGTTGGCCAAGGTGAAACAGGCGCAGTTGGACAAGCTGTCCGCCCGCTTCGGGAAGAAGACGCGATGAGTGACAACCTCGAGGACCTGTACCCGCTGTCGCCCCTGCAGGGCGGCATGCTCTTCCACGCGCTCGCGGAGCCCGGACACGGGCTGTATTTCAACCAGCTCGTCTGCGAGCTGCGCGGGCGGTTGGATCTGGGGGCCTTCACGCGCGCGTGGCAGGGCACGGTGGCGGCGCACCCGGTGCTGCGCACGGCCCTCGTCTGGGACGACGTGGACGAGCCCGTCCAGGTGGTGCTGCGCGAGGTGGATCTGCCGCTGCGCGTGGAGGACTGGCGCGACCTGTCCCCCGAGGCCCGCGAGGCCCGGCTGACGGCCTTCCTGGAGCAGGACCGGCGTGACGGCTTCGACCTGTCCCGCGCGCCGCTGGTGCGGCTGACGCTGCTGCGCACCGCGGACGACGCGCATCGGCTCGTGTTCAGCCACTCGCACCTGGTGCTGGACGGCTGGTCCGTGCCGCTGGTGCTGCGCGACGTCTTCGCGCTGTACGAGGGCGCGCTCGCGGGCCGGACGCCGAGGCTCACGTCGCCGCGTCCCTATGGGGACTACATCGGCTGGCTGGCGGAGCACGAACTGTCCGTCTCGGAGGCCTTCTGGCGCCGCGAGCTGGCGGGCTTCCACGAGCCCACCGCCACGGGCGCGGGGCAGGGCGAGGGCCCGGGCCGCGCCACGCGAGTGCTGCACCTGCCCGCGGACACCACGGCCGCGCTGAATGCCTTCGCGCGACGGCACGGGCTCACCGCGCACACGCTGGTGCAGGGCGCGTGGGCCATGGTGCTGGGCCACCTGTCGGGCTCCGAGGACGTCGTCTTCGGCACCACCGTCTCCGGGCGTCCGCCGGACCTGGCGGGCGTGGAGGAGATGGTCGGCCTGTTCATCAACACCCAGCCGGTGCGCGTGCGACTGTCGCCGGACACCCCGTGGGTGGAGTGGCTGCGCCGGATTCAAGAGGTGCAGGTGGAGGCGCGTCAGCACGAGCACGCGCCGCTGGTGAAGGTACAGCGCTGGAGCGACGTGCCCGCGGGCACCGCCCTTTTCGACACGCTGGTCGTCTTCGAGAACTACCCGCTGGACGCCGCGCTGACCTCCGCTTCGCGCGCGCTGGAGGTGCGTGACGTGCGGGCGATGGAGGCGGACCACCATGCCCTCACGCTCATCTCCTCCAACGGTTCGCGGCTGCCGCTGCACCTGCGCTATGACCGCACGCGCTTCACCGAGGCGTTCGCGGACGCGCAGCTCGAGAGGCTGCGCCGGGTGCTGGAGGCGATGGCCGCGCGCCCCGAGGGCCGCCTGGGCGAGCTGCCCCTGCTGTCCGACGCCGAGCGCCACCAGCTCCTCGTCGCGTGGAACGACACGCGCACGGACTTCCCCACCGAGGCCACCGTGCACGGCCTCTTCGAGGCCCAGGTCGAGCGCACGCCGGACGCGGTGGCCGTGCGCATGGGCGACACGCGGCTCACCTTCCGGGAGCTGGAGTCCCGAGCCAACCAGCTCGCGCACCACCTGCGTGGTCTGGGCGTGCGACGCGGGACGCTGGTGGGCCTGTGCTTCCGCCGCTCCCCGGACATGGTGGTGGCGCTGTGGGCCGTGCTGAAGGCGGGTGGGGCGTATGTGCCCATCGACCCGGCCTGGCCGGCGTCGCGCCTGTCGTTCCTCCTGGAGGACACGGGCGTGCCGGTGCTGCTCACCGAGGATGCGCTGGCGGATGCGCTGCCCGTGTCCTCGCAGTTCCTCGTGTGCCTGGACTCCGAGTGGGCGCGCACCGCCGGCCGTGAGCCCGTCACGCCGCCCGAGCCGCTGGCCACCGCGGACGACCTCGCGTACCTCATCTACACCTCCGGCAGCACGGGGCGCCCCAAGGGCGTCATGGTGGAGCACCGGGGCGCGGTGAACTACCTGTGCTGGGCCATCCGCGCCTACGGCATCGCCGAGGGCAGCGGCTCGCCGGTCCACTCGCCGCTGTCCTTCGATTTGACGGTGACGAGCCTCCTCGCGCCGCTGATTGCCGGACGGCCCGTGGTGCTGGTGTCGGAGGAGGCGGGCGTGGAGGGCCTGGGCGAAGCGCTGCGCGCGGGCAGCCACTTCAGCCTGGTGAAGCTCACGCCCACGCACCTGAGAATGCTGGCGCAGCAGCTCCGGCCCGAGGAGGCCGCCGGCCGCACGCGCGCCTTCGTCATCGGTGGCGAGGCGCTGACGGCCGAGGGCGTGGCCTTCTGGCGCGAGCACGCGCCGGAGACGCGGCTCATCAACGAGTACGGCCCCACCGAGACGGTGGTGGGCTGCTGCGTGTACACGGTGAGCGCCACGGACCCGGCGAGCGGCCCGCTGGCCATCGGCCGGCCCATCGCCAACACGCGCCTGTACGTCCTGGACGCGCACCTGCGGCCGGTGCCCGTGGGCGTGCCGGGAGAGCTGTATATCGGCGGTACGGGCGTGGCGCGCGGCTACTGGCGCCGGCCGGAGCTGACGGCGGAACGCTTCGTCCCGGATGCCTTCGGCAATGAGCCCGGGGCGCGGCTGTACCGCACGGGAGACCGCGTGCGCTGGCGCGCGGACGGACGGCTGGAGTACCTGGGCCGCACCGACTTCCAGGTGAAGGTGCGCGGCTACCGCATCGAGCTGGGAGAGATTGAAGCCGCACTGCGGGCGCACCCCTCGGTGGGCGACGCGGTGGCGGTGGTGCGGGACGACGGGCCCTCGGGCGCGAGGCTCGTGGCCTATGCCGTGCCGCAGGACGAAGGTGCCGCGAAGCCGGACCCCGCGCTGCTGAAGGCGTGGCTGTCCGAGCGGCTGCCCGAGTACATGGTGCCCTCGGCCATCGTCGCGCTGGACGTGTTGCCGCTGTCGTCCAACGGCAAGGTGGACCGGCGCGCGCTGCCAGCGCCGGAGCGCGCGGTGGAGGTGGCGGAGACGTGGGTGGGGCCGCGCGATGCGCGCGAGGAGGCACTCGCGGCCATCTGGGCACAGGTGCTCGGGCGCGAGCGCGTGGGCATCCACGACGACTTCTTCGAGCTGGGCGGCGACTCCATCCTCGGCATCCAGATCATCTCCCGCGCCGCGCAGGCCGGGCTGCACCTTACCGCGAAGCAGCTCTTCGACTTCCCCACGGTGGCGCGGCTGGCGGCGGTGGCCGCGGAAGCGCCCGCCGTCGCGGCGGAGCAGGGGCCGGTGACGGGGCCGGTGGAGCCCACCCCCATCCAGCGCTGGTTCTTCGAGCGCGAGCTGGCGGAGCCGCACCACTTCAACCAGGCCCTGCGCTTCACCTTGCGCGAGCGTGTGACCGCGGAGCACATGGAACGTGCGCTCCAGCACCTGCGCGAGCACCACGACACCCTGCGCCTGCGCTTCACGCGAGACGGGCAGGGCCCGTGGCGTCAGGAGCTGGCTGGCGTGGAGGGGACGCTGCCGCTCGAGAAGGTGGACCTCTCCGGGCTGGCGCTGGACGCACGCCGTGCGGCGCTGGAGTCCCACGCCCTCGAGGCCCAGGTGGGGATGGACCTGGCCACGGGCGACATCGCGCGGGCCGTGCTGTTCGACCTGGGGCCGGATGCGCCGCAGGAACTGCTGCTCGTCATCCACCACCTCGCGGTGGACGCCGTGTCGTGGCGAGTGCTGCTGGAGGATCTGCTCACCGCGTACCGACAGCTCCGGACGGATGAGTCCGTGAGGCTGCCGCCGAAGACGCTGTCCTATGCTGCCTGGGCCGCGAAGCTGGTGGAGCACGCCCGCACACCGACAGCGCGCGAGGAGGCGTCCTTCTGGCTCGGGCTCCCCTGGGAGCGTGTGGGACGGCTTCCTCTGGACGTGCAGAACGGCGCCGCCAACACGGAGGGCGCGGCGGGGCTCGTGGAAGTCTCCCTGGAGCCCGCCGAGACGCAGGCGCTGCTACAGGACGTGGCGAAGGCGTGCCGCGCGAGGCCGGACGAGCTGCTGCTGGGCACGCTGGCCCACGTGCTGCGCCAGTGGACGGGCGCGCCGTGCGTGCGCGTGGAGCTGGAGGGACACGGCCGCGAGGAGCTCTTCGAAGGCGCGGACCTGTCGCGCACGGTGGGCTGGTTCACCAGCATCTACCCCGTGCTGCTGGAGGAGACGGGGAAGGGCCCCGGCGCGTGGCTGCGCTCCGCGAAGGAGGCGCTGCGGCGCATTCCGGGCAAGGGCGTGGGCTACGGCGTGCTGCGCTACCTGTCGCCGGACCGCGAGCTGCGGGAGCGGCTGCGCGCGCTGCCACCGCCGGAGGTGGGCTTCAACTACCTGGGGCAGCTCGACACCGTGCTGCCTCCAACGGCGCCGCTCGCGCTGTCGGACGGGCCCGTGGGCCCCACGCGTGCGGCGGGCGGGAAGCGGGCGCACCTGCTCGACGTGGACTGCGCCGTCACCGGGGGCCGGCTGCGGCTGATGCTCACGTACGGCTCGGGCCTCCACCGGCGCGAGACGGTGGAACGGCTGGCCACGGAGCTGCGTGAGGCGCTGCGCGAACTCATCGCGCACGGCACGTCTGAGGATCCGCGCGGGCTGGCGCCCTCGGACTTCCCGCTGGCGGGGCTGGGGCAGGGCGCGCTGGATGCGCTCGCCGACCGGCTGGTCGAGAAGGGCGGGCGCCTGCGCGACGTGGAGGACCTCTACCCGCTGTCGCCGCTGCAGCAGGGCATCCTCTTCCACCACCTCCAGGAGGACGTGGCACAGCCGTACTTCAATCAAATCACCTTCGAGCTGGAGGGCGCGCTCGACGTCGAGGCCTTCATCCAGGGGTGGCGGCAGGCAGCCGCGCAGCACCCCATCCTCCGCACCGCCTTCTTCTGGGAGGGGCTGGACAGGCCGCTCCAGGCGGTGATGCGTGAGGTGGAGCCTCCGGTGAGCGTGGAGGACTGGCGCACGGTGCCCGCGCCCGAGCGCGAGGCGCGGCTGGCCGCGTTCTTCGCGGAGGACCGGCGGCGTGGCGTGGTGCTATCCCGCGCGCCGCTGTTCCGGCTCACGCTGCTGCGCACCGGCGAGCGCGTGTGGCGCGTGGTGTTCAGCCTCTCGCACATCCTGCTGGACGGGTGGTCGGTGCCGCTGGTGATGCGCGACGTGCTCACCCGCTATGAGGCTGTGCGGCGCGGGCTGACGCCCCCTCGGCGGGACGTGCGCCCGTACCGGGACTTCATCGCGTGGCTGGCGCGGCAGGACCTGGGCGCCGCGCGCGACTTCTGGCGCAAGTCGTTGGCGGGCTTCACCGAGCCCACGCGGGTGGACCTGGGCGGCACGCCCCGAGAGGGCGGCCGGCGCGAGCTGCAGCTCCGCCTGGGCATGGACGACACCGCGACGGTGGGCGCCTTCGCGCGGCAGCAGGGCCTGACGCCGGGCACGCTGGTGCAGGCGGCATGGGCGCTGTTGCTCGGGCGCTACAGCGGCAATGACGATGTGGTCTTCGGCGTGACGGTCTCCGGGCGGCCCGCGGCGTTGGCCGGTGTCGAGGGCATGGTGGGCATGTTCATCAACGCCATCCCCGTGCGCGTGCGGCTGTCGCCGTCCCAGCCGGTGGGAGCGTGGCTGAAGGCCTTCCAGGCGTGGTTGCTGGAGGCGCGGCAGCACGAGCTGGCGCCGCTGGTGGAGGTGCGTCGCTGGAGCGACGTGCCCCCGGGCCAGCCGTTGTTCGAGAGCCTGGTCATCTTCGAGAACTATCCGGTGGACGCCGCGCTGAACGCGCCCTCGGACGAGCTGTCCGTGCGCGACGCGCGCTCGCTGGAGATGGACCACCATCCGCTGACGCTGACGGCGATGCCGGGCCGCGAGCTGCTGCTCCAGCTCGCCTACGACTCCGGCCGCTTCGACGCGGCGGCCATCCAGCGGATGATGGCGCACCTGCGCAACCTGCTGGTGGGCCTCGCCGGTGATGCGGCCCGGCCGGTGGCCGAGTTGCCCATGCTCTCCGAGGAGGAGCGGCGGCGGGTGCTCGTGGAATGGAACGTCCCTTCCACCGACTTTCCGGCCGCGCCCATCCACCGGCTCTTCGAGGCGCAGGTGGCGCGGACGCCTGACGCCGTGGCCCTCGCCTTCGGGGACGCGCGGCTCACCTACGCGCAGCTCGACGCGCGAGCCAACCAACTTGCGCGGCATCTGCGTGCGCTCGGCGTGGGGCCCGACTCGCGCGTGGCCGTGCACCTGGAGCGCTCGCTGGAGCTGGGCGTGGCCCTGCTGGGCGTGCTCAAGGCAGGGGGCGCCTATGTGCCCCTGGACCCGGCGTATCCGCACGAGCGCCTGACGTACATGCTGGAGGACTGCGGGGCCCGGGTGCGGGTGACGGAGTCGCGGCACGCGGAGGCACTCGCGCGCGACGGCGTGGCCGTGGTGTGCGTGGACACGGACGAAGCGCGGCTCGGGGCCCTGGATGGCGGCGACCTGCCCGGCGGCGCGGAGGCAGAGAGCCTCGCTTATGCAATCTACACGTCCGGCAGCACCGGCCGCCCCAAGGGGGTGATGGTGCCGCACCGCACGGTGGCCAACTTCTTCACGGCCATGGACGCGCGGCTGGGGCCCGTCGAAGGAGGAGTGTGGCTCGCGGTGACGAGCATGTCCTTCGACATCTCGGTGCTGGAGTTGCTGTGGACGCTGGCGCGCGGCTTCCAGGTGGTCGTGCAGGGCGACATGGGGACGCGCACGTGGTTCGCGGAGTCCGTGCTGCGTCACGGGGTGACGCACTTCCAGTGCACGCCGTCGATGGCGCGCGCGCTGAGCCATGAACCCGAGTCCGCGAAGGCACTGGGGCAACTGCGCCAGCTCCTCGTGGGCGGCGAGGCACTGCCGCCGGAGCTGGCCCGGGCCTTGCGCGAGCGCGTGCCCGCACTGCACAACATGTACGGTCCGACGGAGACCACCATCTGGTCCTCCACGCACCCGGTGAACGAGGTGACGGGCCCGGTGCCGCTGGGCACGCCCATCGCGAACACGTCGCTGTACGTGCTCGACGAAGGACTGCGGCCCGTGCCCGTAGGCGTGGCGGGCGAGCTGTACATCGCGGGTGAGGGCGTGGTGCGCGGCTACTGGCGCCGTCCGGGGCTGACTGCGGAGCGCTTCCTGCCGGACGCATTCGGCGCGCGTCCCGGCGGTCGCATGTACCGCACCGGAGACAAGGCCCGCTGGCGCGCGGACGGCACGGTGGAGTTCCTCGGGCGCGTGGACTTCCAGGTGAAGGTGCGCGGCTTCCGCATCGAGCTGGGGGAGATTGCGTCCGTGCTGGCTCAGCACCCGTCCGTGCGCGAGTCGGTGGTCGTCGCGCGGGAGGACGTGGCCGGGGATGCGAGGCTGGTGGCCTACGTCGTCCCCACGTCGCCGCCGCTCGCGGTGGAGGCGGTGCGGGCCCATGTCCAGAAGCAGCTGCCCGGGTACATGGTGCCGTCGGCCTTCGTGGCGCTGGAAGCGCTGCCCCTGACGCCCAACGGCAAGGTGGACCGCAAGGCCCTGCCCGCGCCGGACCTGGGAAGCGCGGCGCGCGAGGGCTACGTGGCTCCGCGCACCGCCACCGAGCAGGCACTGGCGGGGCTCTTCGCGGAGGTGCTGGGCCTGGAGCGCGTGGGCCTGCGCGGCCACTTCTTCGAGCTGGGCGGACACTCGCTGCTCGCCACGCAGCTCGTCTCGCGGGTGCGTTCCACCTTCGACGTGGAGCTGCCGCTGCGGGCCCTCTTCGAAGCCCCGAGGCTCGCGGACCTCGCCGCGAGGATTGACGCAGTCCGGCCGGGGGACGGCGCACCCGCCATCGTCCCCGTGCCGCGCATGGGCGCGCTGCCGCTGTCCTTCGCGCAGCAGCGGTTGTGGTTTATCGACCAACTGGAGCCCGGCACCGCCACCTACAACCTTCCCGCCTTCGTCCGGCTGGAGGGTGCGCTGGACGCGGACGTCCTGCACCGCGGTCTGCGCGAGCTGGTAACTCGCCACGAGTCGCTGCGCACCACCTTCGTCGTGGACGCCGCGGGCAGGCCCGTGCAGTACGTCACGTCCGACGTCCGGCTCCCGCTGGAGCACGTGGACCTGAGCGGCCTGACGCCGGAAGAGGGAAGGGCGGAGACCCGTCGACGCCTAGAGGCGGAGGCGCGGAAGCCCTTCGACCTCACGACGGGTCCGCTCGTGCGCGCGCTGCTGTTGAAGCTGGGCGGGCACGAGCATGTGCTCGTCCTGAACCTGCACCATATCGTCGCCGACGGCTGGTCCCTGGGCGTGCTGGTGCGCGAGGTGGCCGCGCTGTACGAGGCCCTGTCCTCGGGCCGGCCCTCTCCGCTTCCGCCGCTGTCCATCCAGTACGCGGACTACGCGGTCTGGCAGAATCAGTGGCTGGAAGGGGCGGTGCTCGACGCACAGCTCGCGTGGTGGCGGGAGCAGCTCGCGGGAATCTCTCCGCTGGAGCTGCCCACGGACAGGCCCCGCCCGCCGGTCAGGACCTTCCACGGCGCGCAGGTGCCGGTGGTCCTGTCTCCCGCGGTGGCCGAGCGGGTGAACGCCCTCTGCCAGCGGGAGGGCGTGACGCCGTTCATGCTGCTCCTTGCCACGTGGCAGGTGCTGCTCTCCCGCTACTCGGGACAGGAGGATGTCAGCGTCGGCTCGCCCATCGCGGGGCGCCAGCGCGGCGAGCTGGAAGGGCTCATCGGCCTCTTCGTCAACACGCTGGTGATGCGCTCGCGCGTGGGCGCACGCCTGTCCTTCCACGACGTGCTGAAGCAGGTGAAGGAGGCGGCACTGGGCGCCTATGCACACCAGGACCTGCCCTTCGAGCGACTGGTGGATGCGCTGAAGCCGGAGCGCGACCTGAGCCGCAATCCGCTCGTGCAGGTGCTCTTCGCGCTGCAGAACACGCCGCTGCCGGCGCTGCGGCTGCCGGGGCTTTCGCTGAGCCCGCTCCAGGTCGACGACCTTCCGGTGAAGTTCGAGCTGGAGCTGAACCTCGCGGAGTCGGACGGGGGCTACTCCGGCTTCCTCGGCTACAACACCGACCTGTTCGAGGCCACCACCGCCCGTCGCATGGTGGAGCACTTCCGCGTGCTCGTGGAGTCCGTGGTCGACCGGCCCGATGCGCCGCTGGCCTCCGTGTCCATGCTCACCGGGGCCGAGCGCCGGCAGGTGCTGGTGGACTGGAACGCCACGGCGTCGGAGTACCCCCGGGGCCGCACGCTGCCCGAGGTGTTTGCCCAGGTGGTTGCGCGACATCCGGACAAGGTGGCGGTGGAGTTCGAGGACGAGCGGCTCACCTACCGGGAGCTGGACGCCCGCGCCAACCAGCTCGCGTGGTTCCTGCGCAGCATGGGTGTGTCCACCGACTCGCGAGTGGCCATTGCCCTGGACCGCTCGCTGGAGCTGGTGGTGGCGCTGCTGGCCATCCTCAAGTCGGGCGGCGCATACGTGCCGCTGGATTCGTCCTACCCGCGCGAGCGGCTCGCGGCGATGGTGGAGGACGCGCGTCCGACGGTGCTCCTCACCACGGACAACCTGCGGCTCGGCATGCCCACCGGGGGGATGCGCACGGTGCTGCTGGACGAGCTGTCCCTGGCGGGCCAGCCGACGTCCGCGCCTCCCGTCACCGCGCTGCCCGAGAGCCTGGCGTACATCGACTTCACCTCCGGCTCCACGGGCCGGCCCAAGGGCGTTGGGACTCCGCAGGCCGCAGTGCTGCGCACCGTCTTCGGCGTGGACTACGCGCATCTCGGCCCCGACGAGACGTTCCTCCTCATCGCGCCCATCTCCTTCGACGCCTCAACGCTGGAGCTGTGGGGCCCGCTGCTGCACGGCGGGCGACTGGTGGTCTTCCCACCCGGCCCACCGTCCGACGTGCACGAGCTGGAGTCGGTGCTGGTGCGGCATGGCGTGACGACGCTCCACCTCACCGCGGGCCTCTTCTCGCAGATGGTGGACAGCCACCTCGAGGGCCTGCGCACGGTGAGGCAGCTCCTCACCGGTGGCGACGTGGTCTCCGCGCCGCACGTGCGCCGCGTCCTGGAGACGCTGCGCATTCCGGTGACGGCCTGCTACGGGCCCACCGAGACGACGCTGTTCGCCTCCTGCCACCGGATGACGCGGGTGGAGCAGGTGGAGGGTGGGGTGCCCATCGGCCGCCCCATCGGCAACACGCGGGTGTACGTGCTGGACGCGCAGGGCCAGCCAGTGCCCGTGGGCGTCACGGGAGAGCTGTTCATCGGCGGTGACGGCGTGGCGCGCGGCTACGTGGAGCAGCCGGCCCTCACGGCGGAGCGCTTCGTGCCGGACGCCTTCTCGAGCGTGCCCGGCGCGCGCCTGTACCGCACGGGAGACCTGACCCGCTGGCGGAAGGACGGCGTGCTGGAGTTCCTGGGCCGGGCCGACGCGCAGGTGAAGGTGCGCGGCTACCGCATCGAGCTGGCGGAGGTGGAGTCCGCGCTGCGAAAGCACCCGGACGTGGCCGAGGCGGTGGTGGTGGCGCGCGCCGCCACGGCCAGCGACAAGCACCTGGTGGCATACGTGACGCCGCGAGAGGGCTGCGTGCTGGAGCCTGACGTCCTGCGTGACGTCCTGGGCAGCGCCCTGCCGGAGTACATGGTGCCGTCGGCCTTCGTGGTGCTGGAGGCCCTGCCGCTGACGTCCCAGGGCAAGGTGGACCGCAAGGCCCTGCCCGCGCCGGACTTCGCGTCCAGCGCACGCGAGGGCTACGTGGCCCCGCGCACCGCCACCGAGCAGGCGCTGGCCAGCGTCTTCGCGGAGGTGCTGGGACTGGAGCAGGTGGGCCTGCACGGCCACTTCTTCGAGCTCGGCGGACACTCGCTGCTGGCCACGCGCGTCGTCGCCCGCCTGCGCGCCACGCTGGGCATCGAGCTGCCCATCCGTGAGCTGTTCGAGGCCCCCACCGTCGCCGCGCTCGCGGAGAGAATCGACCGACGGGGCCGCACCGGTGGCGCCGGGGCCGCGCCGCCGCTGACGCCGAGGGCGGACCGGAGTGTCGCTCCGCCGCTGTCCTTCGCGCAGCAGCGACTGTGGTTCCTGGACCAGCTCGAGCCGGGGAGCGCTTTCTACAACGTGCCCGCGGCGGTGAGGCTGTTGGGCCCGGTGGACGCGAAGGTGTTGGAGCGGGCCTTCCGTGCACTGTCGCTGCGCCATGACTCGCTGCGCACGACGTTCCGCGCGGACCACGGCGTACCCGTGCAGGTCATCGCCCCGGAGCCGGTGCTCGACTTCCGCGCGGTGGAGCTGGGCACGCTGCCGGCCTCCGAGCGCGAGGCCGAGGCACGCCGGCAGGTGGAGCAGGAGGCGCTGCGTCCCTTCAATCTGGAGCGCGGGCCCCTGTTCCGGGCGGCGCTGGTGACCCTGTCGCCCGAGGAGCACGTGCTGGTGCTGGTGCTGCACCACATCGTCTCCGACGGCTGGTCCGCGGGCGTGCTCGTCCGAGAGCTGGCGGCCCTCTACGACGCCTTCACGCGCGGCCTGCCGGCGCCGCTGCCGGCGTTGCCCGTGCAGTACGCGGACTACGCGGTGTGGCAGCGCGGCTGGCTCCACGGAGAGGTGCTGGAGGCGCAGCTCGGCTGGTGGAAGCAGCGGCTCGCCGGTGCGCCGCCGCACCTGGAGCTGCCCACGGACCTTCCGCGCCCGCCCGTCCTCTCACGTCGAGGAGTCCGGGTGCCGGTGCGCCTGTCGCGGCGATTGAGTGACTCGCTCAATACGCTGGCCCAGCGCGAGGGGGCAACGCCCTTCATGCTGTTGCTTGCGGCGTACCAGACGGTGCTGGCGCGCTACTCCGGGCAGGAGGACATCGTCGTCGGCTCGCCCATCGCCGGCCGCCGGCACGCGGAGACCGAAGGACTCATCGGCTTCTTCGCGAACACGCTCGTCCTGCGCGCGCGTCCGGAAGGTACGCTGTCGTTCCGCGAGCTGCTGCGGCAGGTGCGGGAGATGACGCTCGGTGCCTACGAGCACCAGGACATCCCCTTCGAGAAGCTGGTGGAGGAGCTCCAGCCGGCGCGTGACCTAAACCGCTCCGCGCTCTTCCAGGCCCTCTTCGTCCTGCAGAACGCTCCGGTGCAGGAGGTGAGCCTGCCCTCACTGACCTTCCGGTCCATGGACGGCGTCGGTGGGGAGCTGGCCAAGTTCGAGCTTGGCCTCGACCTGTCCGAGACAGCCGAGGGCTTCCAGGGCCACCTGCAGTTGAGCGCCGACCTCTTCACGGAGGCCACGGGCCTGCGCATGGCGCGGCACTTCGTGGTGCTGCTGGAGGCCATCGCCTCCAACCCGGAGCTGCGCCTATCCGAGCTGGACCTGCTGACGCCCGCCGAGCGCGAGCAGGTGCTGCGCGAGTGGAACGACACCGCGGTGGACGTCCCGGTGGACTCCACCTTCCACCACGCCTTCGAGCTCCAGGCGGCCCGGACTCCCGACGCGCCCGCCGTGTCCTTCGAGGAGTCCGTCCTCTCCTTCGCGCAGCTCGACACTCGGGCCAACCAGCTCGCGCACCATCTGCGCGCGCTGGGCGTGGGTCCCGACGTCCCCGTGGCGATGTGTTTCGAGCGCGGCGTGGACATGGTCGTGGCCCTGCTGGGCGTGATGAAGGCCGGAGGGGCCTACGTGCCCATGGACACGGCGTGGCCCGTGCAACGGCGGGATTTCACGCTCCAGGACTGCGGCGCTCCGGTACTCCTGACCCACCGGCATCAGGTGGATGGGTGGACGCCCGCGGTGCCTCGCGTGTTGTTCCTCGATGCGGCGGATGCGCTGCCGGGCTCGCTGCCCTCGCACGCCCCCGCGCCGGCTGTCTCCGCCGACAACCTTGCGTACGTCATCTACACGTCCGGGAGCACGGGCACGCCCAAGGGCGTCATGGTGCGGCACCGCTCGGTGCTCAACCTACGCCACGCGCTGGCGCGCACGGTGTACGCCGGCCAGACCTCGGGGCTGCGGGTGAGCGTCAACGCGCCGCTGGCCTTCGACGCCTCCGTGAAGCAGCTCGTTCAGCTGCTCGACGGCCACTGCCTGTGCATCGTTCCCGAGGTTCCCCGCCAGGACCCGGAGGCCATGCGGGGCTGGCTGCGGCGGCACCGCGTGGACGTGCTGGACTGCACCCCGTCGCTGCTGCGGTTGCTGGTACGGGACGGCCTGCTGCGAGACGCGAGTGCTCCGCGCCTGTTGGTGCCCGGCGGTGAGGCCATCGACGAGGCGCTGTGGCGGGAGCTGGCCGCCGCGCCTCGCACGCGCACCTTCAACGTCTACGGCCCCACCGAGTGCACCGTGGACGCCACTGCCTTCGCGGTACGGCCCGGCACCCGTTCCACGCTGGGCGGGCCGCTGTCCAACGTGCGGCTGTACGTGCTGGATGCGCACTTGCGGCCGGTGCCGCCAGGCGTGCCCGGAGAGCTGTTCATCGCCGGAGCGGGCCTGGCGCGTGGCTACCTGCGCCGGCCCGCGCTCACGGCGGAGCGCTTCCTGGCGGACCCGTTCAGTGCCACGCCGGGCGCGCGCATGTACCGCACGGGCGACCGGGTGCGGTGGCGCGACGACGGCACGCTGGAGTACCTGGGCCGCACCGACTTCCAGGTGAAGCTGCGCGGCTTCCGCATCGAGCTGGGAGAAATCGAGTCCGCGCTGGCGCAACACCCGGCGGTGCGCGAGTCCCTGGTGCGGGTGCGCGAGGACGTGCCCGGCAACCCGCGCCTCGTGGCGTACTTCACCCACCAGGACGCCGCGCCGGATTTGGCCGCCCTGCGTGCCTTCCTCAAGCAGCGACTGCCGGAGTACATGGTGCCCACGGCCTTCGTGCCGCTGGACGCGTTCCCCCTCACGCCCAACGGCAAGGTGGACCGCGCCGCACTGCCCGTACCGGATGGCGCTTCCTCCGGTGCCGCCTACGAGGCTCCTGCTACTCCCATCGAGGAACAGCTCGCGGCCATCTGGGCCGAGGTGTTGCGGGTGGAGAAGCCCGGCCGCCACGACGACTTCTTCGCACTGGGTGGCCACTCGCTGTTGGCCACGCAGGTGGTGTCGCGCGTGCGGAGCACCGTGGGCGTGGAGCTGCCGCTGCGAGAGCTGTTCGAGTCGCCCACCGTGGCCGGGCTCGCCGTGCGCGTGGAGGCCCTGGCGGGCGCGTCCTTGCAGGCGCCGCCGCTGGTGCCCGTGCCGCGTACCGGCGCACTGCCGCTGTCCTTCGCGCAGCAGCGCCTGTGGTTCCTCGACAGGCTGGAGCCGGGGAGCGCCTTCTACAACATGCCCGTCGTGCTCTGGCTGGAGGGCACGCTGGACGTGAACGCGTTGGAGCGCGGCCTGACGGAGCTGGTGCGCCGCCACGAGGTGCTGCGCACCACCTTCCAGGACGGCCCCGTCCAGGTCATCCACCCGCCCGCGCCCGTGTCCCTGCCCGTGGTGGACCTGACCTCGCTGCCCGAGGGCGCACGCGAGGCCGAGGCCCGGCGGCTGGCGTACGAAGAAGCACGGCGTCCGTTCGACCTGACGCGCGGCCCGCTGCTGCGCGCCTCGCTGGTGCGGGTGTCCGAGTCCCGGCACCTGCTGCTGGTGATGATGCACCACATCGTCTCGGACGGCTGGTCCATGGGCGTGCTGGTGCGCGAGTCCGCGACGCTCTACGCGGCCTTCCGCGAGGGCCGTACTCCCGAGCTGCCCGAGCTGCCCGTGCAGTACGCGGACTACGCGCTATGGCAGCGCGAGTGGCTCCAGGGTGAAGCACTGGAGGCGCAGCTCTCCTGGTGGCGCGAGCACCTCGCGGGCGCTCCGCCGGTGCTGGAGGTGCCCACCGATTTCCCCGTCCTGCCGTGCAGGGACGGCAGGGCGCCATGCTCACACGCGTGCTGCCGCGCGAGCTGGCGGCCTCGCTCCACGCGCTGTGTCGTCGTGAAGGTTCCACCTTGTTCATGGCCCTGCTGGCGGGCTTCGAGGTGGTCCTCTCGCGCCACTCCGGCCAGGAGGACTTCGTCGTCGGCACGGACATCGCGAACCGGAACCGGGCGGAGACGGAGGGGCTCATCGGCTTCTTCATCAACCAGCTCGCCATCCGCGCGCGACTGGAGGGCGACCCGTCCTTCCACGAGCTGCTGGGCCGCGTGCGGCGGGCCACGCTCGGTGCCTATGCGCACCAGGACGTGCCCTTCGAGGAGGTCGTCCGCGCGCTCAACCCGGAGCGCAGCCAGGGCCACGCTCCGCTGTTCCAGGTGAAGTTGGTGCTCCAGAACCAGCCCGTCACCGAGCTGACGGTGCCCGGCCTCACCCTGCGCGGCGAGCCGGTGGACGCGGGCACTTCGCGCCTGGACCTGACACTGTCCATGGCGGAGACGGCCCGGGGTCTGGAGTGCGCCTGCGAGTACCGCACGGACCTCTTCACGGAAGAGACGGTTGCTCGGCTGGTGCGACACCTGGGCACGGTGCTGGAGGCCGCGGCGGCCCGGCCCGAGGCACCTGTGTCCACGCTCTCCCTCCTGTCCTCGGAGGAGCGGCGCCAGGTACTGGTGGAGTGGAACGCCACGGAGCGGGACTTCCCCCGCGACGCGTGCGCGCACCACCTCTTCGAGGCCCAGGCGGCACGCGCGCCCGACGCGGTGGCCGTGCGCTTCGAGGGCCAGTCGCTCACGTATGCGGCGCTCGAGGCACGGGCCAACCAGCTCGCGCATCACCTGCGCGCGCTGGGCGTCCGGCCAGACGTGCCGGTGGCGCTGTGCGTGGAGCGCTCGCTGGAGACGGTGGTCGGCATCCTCGGCATCCTCAAGGCCGGTGGCGCCTGGGTGCCCCTGGATGCGAGCCAGCCGGTGGAGCGACTTACGTACATGCTGCGCGACAGCGCGGCACCGGTGCTCGTCACCACGGAGGCCCTCGCTGACGAGCTGCCCTCGGCGGGTGGGCAGCTCGTACTGCTGGACGCGGACGCGGCGCTCATCGACTCGCGGCCCACGACGGCTCCCGAGAGTGGCGCGAGCGCGGACAGCCTCGCCTACGTCATCTACACGTCGGGCAGCACGGGGCGTCCCAAGGGCACGCTGCTCCAGCACTGGGGCCTGTGCAATACGGCGCTGCGGGCGGGTACGGCCATGTCGCTGCGGCCCGGCAGTCGCGTGCTGCAGTTCTTCTCCATCGGCTTCGACGCCTCCGTGTGGGAGCTGTTCGGCGCGCTGCTCTCCGGCGCCACGCTGGTGCTCGCCCCGAGGGAGCGCCTGCTGCCAGGCGAGCCGCTGCGCACGCTGGCCCGCGAGGAGTCCATCTCCGCCGTCACCCTGACGCCGTCGGTGCTGGCGCAGGTGGCTCCGGAGGACTTCCCGGCGCTGGAGACGCTCGTCTCCGCGGGAGAGGCCCTCACCGCCGAGGTGGTGGAGCGCTGGGGTGGCCGCGTGCGGCTGCTCAACGCGTATGGCCCCACGGAGGTGACGGTGTGCGCCTCCATCTCCGAGCCGCTGCGGCCCGGGGATTCGCTGAACATCGGCCGGCCCTGGGCCAACCTCCAGGTGTACGTGGTGGACGCGGCGCTGCACGCGCTGCCCGTGGGCGTGCCCGGAGAGCTGTGCGTCGGCGGCTTGGGCCTGGCGCGAGGCTACCTGGGCCAGTCGGCCCTCACGGCCGAGCGCTTCGTGCCGGACCCGTTCTCGGGCACGCAGGGGGCGCGGCTGTACCGCACGGGAGACCGGGCGCGCTGGCGGGCCGACGGAACGCTGGAGTACCTCGGTCGCACGGACCTCCAGGTGAAGCTGCGCGGCTTCCGCATCGAGCCGGGCGAGGTGGAGTCCGCCCTGGCGCGGCTCCCGGCCGTGCGTGAAGCGGTGGCCGTGGTGCGCGAGGACGTGCCCGGCGACAAGCGACTGGTGGCGTACGTGGTGTCGGAGGAGGGGGCCCCGGTGGACGTGGCCTCGCTGCGCCAGGCCCTCAAGGAGCGGCTGCCGGAGTACATGGTGCCCTCCGCCATCGCCGTGCTGCCCGCCCTGCCGCTGACGTCCAACGGCAAGGTGGACCGCAAGGCGCTGCCCGCGCCGGAAGGGGCGCTGGCGGTCCGGGCCCGGGAGTACGTGGCGCCGCGCACCGCGCTGGAGGCACAGCTCGCCGCGCTCTGGACGGAGTTGCTGCACGTGGAGCGCGTGGGAGTCCACGACGACTTCTTCGAGCTGGGTGGCCACTCGCTGCTCGCCACGCAGGTGGTGTCGCGCCTGCGAAGCACCGTGGGCGTGGAGGTGCCCCTGCGCGTCCTCTTCGATGCGCCCACGGTGGAGGCGCTCGCCGTGCAGGTGGAGCAGGCGACGCGGAGCCTCGCGCTGCCTGCGCTCCGTCCCGTGCCGCGAGCAGGTCCGTTGCCGCTGTCCTTCGCCCAGCAGCGCCTGTGGTTCCTGGACAGGCTCCAGCCGGGTGGGGCGGCGTACAACGTGCCCACCGTGCTGCGCGTGGAGGGACGGCTGGACGTGGCGGCCCTGGAGCGCGCCTTCACGGAGCTGGTGCGCCGGCATGAGAGCCTGCGCACCCGCTTCCCGGACGAGGGCGGCGTCCCCGTCCAGGTCATCGCACCGCCGGGGCCTGTCCGGCTGGTGGTGACGGACCTGCGCGCACGCGAGGACCGCGAGGCGGAGGCACGGAGGCTGGCCCGCGAGGAGGCGGCGCGTCCCTTCGACCTGTCGCACGGGCCGCTGCTGCGCGTCTCGCTGCTGCGCCTCGCCGAGGAGCGGCACCTGCTGCTCCTCACGCTGCACCACATCGTCTGCGACGGCTGGTCCTCGGGCGTGCTGGTTCGCGAGCTGGAGGCCCTCTACCTGGGCTTCGTCTCGGGCAGGACTTCGACCCTGCCGGAGCTGCCGCTCCAGTACGCGGATTATTGCGTCTGGCAGCGGGAATGGCTGCGTGACGACGTCTTGGAGTCGCAGCTCACCTATTGGAAGGAGCAGCTGTCCGGGGCGCGGCATGCGCTGGAGCTGCCCACGGATTTCCCGCGTCCTCCCGTGCAGTCCTCCCGAGGCGCGAGCTTCGAGTTCCAGCTCACTCCCGAGCTGTCGCGCGGGCTCCAGTCCCTGTGCAGAGAGGAGGGCGTCACCCTCTTCATGGCCCTGCTGGGCGCGTTCCAGGTCGTGCTGTCGCGTCACTCCGGGCAGGACGACGTCGTCGTTGGCACGCCCATCGCGGGCCGACGCTTCGCGGAGCTGGAGGGGCTGGTGGGCCTCTTCATCAACACGCTCGCCCTGCGGACGCGACTGGATGGAGACCCGTCCTTCCGTGCACTGCTGGGCCGCGTCCGGGAGACGACTCTCGGCGCGCAGGCCCACCAGGACATCCCTTTCGAGAAGCTGGTGGAGGAGTTGAGGCCGCAGCGGGACCTGGGCCGGTCGCCGCTGTTCCAGGTGATGCTCATCCTCCAGAACACGCCCGACGTGGCGATGCCGGGCTCGCGCGGGGATGGCTCGCTCTCGCTTCATCCCGTCGAGGTGGAGAGCGACACCGTCAAGTTCGACCTCACCCTGGGCTTCGTCGAGACGCCCGGCGGTGTGCGCGGGCAGATTGGCTACCGCACGGACCTGTTCCGCGAGGAGTCCGTGCGCCGGCTGGTCGACCACCTGCGGGTGCTCCTGGAGGCCGTCACCGTCAGGCCGGAGCTGCGCCTGTCCGAGCTGCGCCTGCTGACCGCCGAGGAGCAGCGGCGGCTCCAGGTGGACTTCCAGGGGCGTGAGGAGGCGTACCCGCGCGACGTGTGTCTGCACTCGCTCATCGAGGCGCAGGTCGCGCGCACGCCGGACGCGGAGGCGGTGCGCTTCGAGGACACGGCGCTCAGCTATGCGCAGCTCGATGCTCGGGCCAATCAGCTCGCGCGGCATCTGCGCTCGCTGGGGGTGGGGCCGGAGGCGCGCGTGGGCGTGTGCCTGGAGCGCTCACTGGAGCTGGTGGTGGCGCTGCTGGGCGTGCTGAAGGCGGGCGGCGCGTACGTGCCGCTGGACCCGGCGTACCCTCGCGAGCGCCTGGCGTGGATGCTGGAGGACTCGGACGCCTCGGTGCTCCTCACTCAGCGGGGGTTGAAGGACGTGTTGCCCCCGCACTCCGCGCGGGTGCTGTGCCTGGATGGGGATTGGGACGCGATGGCGCGTGAGGACGCTTCACGTCTCACGCCGCTCGCGGGCCCGGACTCCCTAGCCTACATCATCTTCACCTCGGGGAGCACGGGTCGGCCCAAGGGCGCGATGAATGCGCACGCCGGCATCGTCAATCGCCTGCTGTGGATGCAGCGGGAGTACGGACTGACGTCGGCCGACACGGTGTTGCAGAAGACGCCGTTCAGCTTCGACGTGTCCGTGTGGGAGTTCTTCTGGCCACTGATGACGGGCGCGCGGCTGGTACTGGCGCGGCCCGGTGGGCACCAGGACCCCGCGTACCTCGTGCGACTGATGGAGCAGGAGCGCGTCACCACCGCGCACTTCGTCCCGTCCATGTTGCAGGCCTTCGTGGAGGAGCCCGGGCTGGAGCGGTTGACACACCTGCGCCGCGTGGTGTGCAGCGGCGAGGCGCTGCCCGCGCCCGTGGTCCGCCGCGCCCAGGCCCGCCTGCCGGTGGCGGAGGTCCACAACCTCTACGGCCCCACGGAGGCGGCGGTGGACGTGACGTACCACGCGTGCCCGAGAGGCGATGCGCGTGCTGTCGTGCCCATCGGCCGGCCGGTGGCGAACACGCGTGTCCATGTGGTGGACCGTCATGGGCAGCTCGCGCCGGTGGGCGTGCCCGGTGAGCTGCTCATCGGTGGCATCCAGGTAGGCCGGGGCTACTGGCGCCGGCCGGAGCTGACGGCGGAGCGCTTCGTGCCGGATGCGTTCTCCGGAGTCCCCGGGGCGCGGCTGTACCGCACGGGCGACCTGGCGCGCTGGCTGCCGGATGGCACGCTGGAGTACCTGGGCCGGCTCGACTTCCAGGTGAAGCTGCGCGGCTTCCGCATCGAGCTGGGCGAAGTCGAAGCCGCCCTGCGCGCTCACCCGGGCGTGGGTGAGGCGGTGGTGGTGGCGCGCGAAGATGGCCCCGGTGGAATGCGGTTGGTGGCGTACGTGGTGCCGACAGCCACGGGCTCCGAGGTGGAGGTGACGGAGCTGCGCACCTTCCTGTCGCAGCGGCTGTCCGCGTACATGGTGCCCTCCGCCTTCGCGGTGCTCAGGGCACTGCCTCTGACTCCCAGCGGCAAGGTGGACCGTAGGTCGCTGCCCGCGCCAGAGGACGGCGCAGCCACCTCGGGCTCCGCATACGAGCCTCCGCAAACGCCACTGGAAGAGGCCCTGGCCACGGTCTGGGCCCAGGTGCTGCGCATGGAGCCAGGGCGGGTGGGCCGGCGCGACGACTTCTTCGCGCTGGGGGGACATTCGCTGCTGGCCACGCAGGTGATGGCGCGGCTGCGCGAAGCCCTCGGCGTGGACGTTCCGCTGCGCGCGCTCTTCGAGGCGCCCACGGTGGAGCGGCTCGCGGCCTGGCTGGAGGGCGCGAGGTCCGACGGCCCCGCGCGCCACTGCGTGACGTTGCAAGCGGCGGGCACGGGCACGCCGGTGTTCCTCGTCCACGCGGTAGGCGGCGCCGTGGGGCCGTACCGCGAGCTGGCTCGGAAGCTGGGGCGGCCCGTCTACGGCTTGCAGGCCACGGGCCTCGACGGCCGCGAGCCTCCGCTGGACACGGTGGAGGCACTGGCCCGGCGGTACGTGGAGGCCGTGCGCGCGGTGCGGCCGGAAGGGCCGTACGTGCTCGGCGGCTGGTCCCTGGGCGGAGTGGTGGCCTTCGAGATGGCGCGCGAGCTGGAGCGCCAGGGCCAGCGCGTGGAACTGCTGGTGCTGCTGGACAGCTTCGCTCCGGCGGAGGGGATGTCCTCGCACGAGCCGGACGACACGCTGCTGCTGGCGGGAATGGCCATGGACCTGGCGCGCATGGCGGGCGCCGATCCGACGCTGCGGCCCGAGCTGCTCGAAGGACAGTCAGACGAGGAGCGACTCTCCCGGGTCGCCCGGCACGCCCGCGAGGCCGGCTGGCTTCCGCCGGAGGTGCGGGACGCGGACCTCCGCGCGTGGCGTGACGTGATGCGGGCGAACCTGCGCGCGCAGATGGCCTGGCGGCCCTCGGAGTATCGCGGACCCGTGCTGCTGCTGCGCGCGAAGGACTCGCAGCGTGAGCACGCCGTGGATGCGACGCACGGCTGGTCTCGCTGGGTGACGTCCCGCCTCATGGTGGAGGACGTGCCTGGAGACCACTACAGCGCGCTGCGCGCACCGCACGTGAACGCGGTGGCAACGCGACTCACGCGGCACCTCGATGAAGTCTCGGAGGAAGGCGGACAGCGCGGAGAAGGCTGATCGCTCAGGGCTGGGCCGTCGCGCTGGCGGCCGGTGACACGGACGGCGCGAGCGCGTCCACCAACCCCTGGGCCACCGCGGCGGAGAACGCCTCCAGGGTGCGCTCCTCGCGCCAGCGCGCGGCCTCCTCGAAGTCGAGCGCGTGGTGCGTCTCGATGATGACGGAGGGGATGGTCGGCCTGCGCAGCACGAAGATGCGCCGGTGCGTGGGCTCGTTCGGGCGCGCGACGAAGACGCCGGGCTGTGCGGCGTCGGGGGCGTAGAGCCCCGTGTAGTCCACGCCGTCGTAGGAGCGGAAGCCGGCGCGTCCCATGCTCCGGGCCAGCGCGCGGGCCAGCAGGGCCCGCTGGGAGCGCAGAGGCGCGTTGGCCTCCTCGGACCACAGAACGCTGAAGCCCGGGGACGCGTCCTGCCGGTAGCACTGCTGTCCCGGCGCGGGCTCCCAGGGCAGGGCCATGCCCCGCGCATCCGAGTGCAGGCTCAGCAGCGCGTGCGCATTCCAGCTCCGCGCGGCGTTGAGGCGGGACGGGTAGGGGACGCGCTCGCCCGGCTTGCGGCTCAGGCGCACCCGGAAGTGGCCGGTGGCCTCCAGCCGCCGCGCCAGGTCCTCCGCGACACGCAGCGTGAAGGCCTCCTCGTCCTCACAGGTGACGGAGCGGTTGCCGGTGTTCCCCACCGCGCCGTGCCCCGCATCCAGATAGATGCGCCGCTTCCCGAAGCCCGCCGGGAAGCGCACCTCGGCGACGGTGAGCGGCGCGCCCGGCGCGGGCCATGCGGGGGACGAGGCCGTGCTCGCACCGTCCGCCAAGGGGACGGAGGGCTGAACCACCGCTTCCGACGCGAGCACGGGCGCGGAGAGCAGGGCGGCGCACAGTCCGAGCAGGGAGGTGGTTTTCAGCATGGCGGGTGTGACGCCCGGGGACGGAGCGGCGTTCCCCAGTGTCCCCCGGCGCGGGACTCGACGGAAGGGCAGCCCCGTCCCGCGCCTGCCCGGCCGGAGGGCCCAAGCACGACGCCCGCCCGCAAAGACAACGGGCAGGTCCCCGTGAGGGAACCTGCCCGTGTCATTTCCTACCGGCCGTGAGGCCGTGCGCTAGGCGCGGACCTCGGGCTCCGCCGTCTTCTGGGCCAGCGGGGCCTCCTTGCCCGGCTCGCCGCCGCCGCTGGGGGCGAGGCCGACCGGCATGGTCTCCAGGGCGGCCTTGAGCACCTCGTCCATGTGCGTGACGAAGATGAACTCCAGCTCGTTGCGCGCCTGGTCCGGCACGTCGATGAGGTCCTTGCGGCACCGCTCGGGCAGGATGACCCGCTTGATGCCCGCCCGGTGCGCCGCCAGCACCTTCTCCTTGATGCCACCCACCGGCAGAACCAGGCCACGCAGCGTGGCCTCGCCCGTCATCGCCGTGTCGTGCCGCACCCGGATGCCCGTCAGCAGGCTGGTGAGCGCGGTGAGGATGGTGACGCCCGCCGAAGGACCGTCCTTCGGAATGGAGCCCGCCGGGAAGTGCAGGTGCAGGTCCGTCTTCTCGAGGAAGTTCGGGCTGATGCCGAGCTGCTCCGCCTTGCTGCGCAGGTAGCTCAGCGCCGCCGTCGCGCTCTCCTTCATCACGTCGCCGAGCTGGCCGGTGAGCGTCATGCCGCCCTTGCCCGCCATCTTCGTCGCCTCGATGAAGAGCAGGTCGCCGCCGGCCGCCGTCCAGGCCAGGCCCGTGGCCACACCCGGCACCTCGGTCCGCTCGGCCACCTCGGAGTAGAACATCTCGGGCCCCAGGATCTCCTTCACCCTGTCGCCGTTGATGGTCTGCTTCTCCATCTTCCCTCCGGCCACCTCCACCGCCACCGCGCGGCAGATGTCCGCGATGCGGCGCTCGAGGTTACGCACACCGGCCTCACGCGTGTACGAGGTCGTCAGCGTCAGCAGCGCCTCGTCGGTGATTTCGATGTGGTCCCCGCTGAGCCCGTGCTCCTTGAGCTGCTTGGGCACCAGGTGGATGCGGGCGATGTTCTGCTTCTCCTCGAACGTGTAGCCCGTCAGCTCGATGATCTCCATGCGGTCCCGCAAGGGGCCGGGGATGGGGTCGAGCTGGTTCGCCGTGGCGACGAACATGACCTTGGACAGGTCGAAGGCCACGTCGAGGTAGTGGTCGCTGAACGAGTTGTTCTGCTCCGGGTCCAGCACCTCGAGGAGCGCCGCGCTCGGGTCGCCGCGGAAGTCCGCGCCGAGCTTGTCGATCTCGTCGAGCATCATCACCGGG
Organism: Pyxidicoccus sp. MSG2; assembly: GCF_026626705.1. Taxonomy (NCBI): domain Bacteria; kingdom Pseudomonadati; phylum Myxococcota; class Myxococcia; order Myxococcales; family Myxococcaceae; genus Pyxidicoccus; species Pyxidicoccus sp. MSG2. The sequence continues at coordinate 12,740,729 of NZ_JAPNKC010000001.1, read as the reverse complement.
TTCTTGGTGCCGGCCTTCTTCATGCTCTGGATGAAGCGGCCGGGCAGCGCGCCGACGTAGGTACGCCGGTGGCCGCGGATCTCCGCCTCGTCACGCACGCCGCCCAGGGACAGGCGCACGAACTTGCGGCCCGTGGCCTTCGCCACGCTCTGGCCCAGCGACGTCTTGCCGACGCCCGGGGGACCCACGAGGCAGAGGATGGGGCCACGCATGTCGTTCTTCAGCTTGCGGACGGCCAGGTACTCCAGGATGCGCTTCTTCACCTTCTTGATGCCGAAGTGATCCTTGTCGAGCTGCTGGCGCGCGTTCTCGATGTCGAGGTTGTCCTCGGAGATCTTCGACCACGGCAGGTCGGCGATCCAGTCGAGGTAGGTGCGCGAGACGGTGTACTCGCTGGAGGCCGCCGGAATGGTCTTCAGGCGGTTGAGCTCCTTCTGGGCCACCTTCTCCACGTCGGGCGGCAGGCCGGCCTTCTTCAGGCGCTCCTGCAGCTCGTCGAGCTCCTCCTCCTCCTCGCCCATCTCGCCGAGCTCTTCCTTGATCGCCTTGAGCTGCTGGCGCAGGTAGTACTCGCGCTGGGTCTTCGACATCTCGCCCTTCACGGCGGAGTCGATCTTGTTGGAGAGCTTGAGGATCTCCCGCTTGCGGTTGAGCAGCTCGAGGACGAGCTTCATCCGCGCCTTGAGGTCCACCGTCTCGAGGACGGCCTGCTTCTCCTCGATGGGCACGTCCACGTTGGCGGCGATGAGGTCCGCCAGGTGGCCGGGGTGGGTGATGCTCTCCACCAGCTCGGTGGCGGCGGCCGGCAGCTCGGGCATCAGCTCGATGACCTCGCGCGCCAGCTTCTTGAGGTTGATGCCCAGGGCCTCGACTTCGACGTTCTCCGAGGAGGTCTTGTCCTCGACGGCGTCGACGCGGGCCTTCAGGTAGGGCGCTTCCTGGACCAGCTCCACCACGCGGAAGCGGGCGAGACCCTGGACGACGAGCGAGTAGTTGTCCTCGCCCATCTTCAGGAGCTTCACGATGCGGGCGACGGTGCCCATGGTGTAGAGGTCGGACGCGCCCGGGTCCTCCTCCTCGGCGCGGCGCTGCGTGACGACACCGATGACCTGGTCGTCGCGCACCGCGTCCTTGATGAGGGCAATGGTCTTCTGGCGGCCGACGGCCAGCGGAAGCACACCGCCCGGGAAGAAGACGCTATTCCGCAGCGGCAGGATGGGCAGCACCTGCGGAATGTCTTCCTTGTTGATGAGCCCCGGCGGTGCCATCGCGGTGGGCATGGCGCTCGCGGAGGAGCCCTTCTTCTTCTCGTCGGACATGAAGTTCGGCCTCTTCTCTTGTTCTTTCTTCAAGCCCGGTCAGCAAGCGACCAGACCGGTGAACATCTGTCAGTTTTCTGCGGCAGATGAACCAACGTAACAACCAAAACGCCCCTGGCAAACGCGATGTGCGTTTTTCCACGCCCTCGTCGGATGCCCGACGATCCTCTGAAGTCTCGCGTCCTTGCATGGGGTGGGGCATGCTTGCCCCCCCTGCTTGATGCGGCGCGCCGCCGGGTGCGCCGTCCCCCTCGGAGATGCCCATGAAGCTCCGCACCCGTGCAACCCTGTTGCTGCTGACGGCCGCCCTGTGGGGGTCGGCGTGCAAGTCGCCCGTCGACGACCCGGGCTCCACCCTGCCAGGGAAATGCGAGGCCGAGTCCCCGGTCGTCTCCCCGCAGAAGACGGACATCCTCTTCGTCATCGACAACTCGTCCTCCATGGCGGAAGAGCAGGAGGGCATCGCCCGGGAGCTGCCCGCCTTCGTGGAGGCCCTCAAGGAGGGGGGCGGCATCGCCCAGGACTTCCGTGTGGGCGTCATCACCACGTCCGTCTATCGGCGCGTGCTGTTCCAGGGGCAGGAGCAGGTCCGGTACTACGAGGACCAGTCCGGCCGGCTGCAGCCCGTGCCGGACGCCTCGGGGCAGGCGACGGACGAGCACTTCATCGAGGGCTCGGACCCGTTCCTGGTGGAGAAGTTCCGCCGGCTGGTGGAGCAGGGCACGAACGGCAGCGGGCAGGAGTCCCCCTTCGAGGCGGTGAACCTGGCGGTGTCGGAGCCCCTGGCGACGACGGCCGTCTCCGCGGGCGGCAACGCGGGCTTCCTGCGCGACGGCGCCCGGCTGCTCGTCGTGGTGGTGTCGGACGAGGAGGACTGCAGCTCCACCGAGCGCCCGCCGCCCGTGGTGCTCACCGAGGACACGTCGGTGGACCACTGCACGGAGCAGGGGGACAAGCTGACGTCGGTGGACGAGTACTTCTCCCTCTTCCAGCGCCTGCATGACTCGACGGGGGCCTCCCGGGAGGTGCTGTGGGCCACCATTGGCCCGGTGGCGCTGTCCGACAAGCGGGCCGGTCTGGTGCAGGACGTCACGAGCGGCGGCACGTTCGTCCGCAATGTCGACTGTCCGACGTCGAACGGCCCGGGTTTCCGGCAGCGGGCCCTGGCGGAGAAGTTCGATCAGGACCTGCGCAACCTCGACTCCATCTGCAAGGAGGGCTACCGGGACACGCTGCTGAGCATCGCCGAGCTGGCCACGGTGGCGCAGAGCATCGACGTGGTGAATCTGCCGGACGCACGGCTGGCGAAGGTGGAGCTCACGCGCGCGGACGGCACGGTGGAGAGCTGCTCGGTGGCGGCGGGCGACCTGCGGTACGAGCCCTCGGGTGAGGAGCGCTCCGCGCGCCTGTACTTCCTGGGCACGTGCCTGCGCCGCGCGGACGACACGAAGGTGGAAGTGAAGGTGATCTGCGCGGGCTAGCGGCCTGGTGCTCGCGCAGACCCTGGAGATCTCTCACGTCGCCCCCGCGGATCCGAGCTGTCAGGTCTGATCCGCCGCCCCATCGCGGTGCGTCCTGTGCGGCGCATGTCAGACCCACGAGCATACTGAACGAGCGTCCAGACGACCGTTCGGGCTCAGGGGTTCTGGCGAGGAGGCGAGATGCGCGCGGCGGCGGAGCAGCGTGGGGAGGCGGGGGCGACGGGCTCGTCGGGCTCGGTGGTGGAGCAGCTGCGGGAGAAGATCCGCCAGCTCCAGGCGGCGCCCCGGCGCTACCTGGCGGTGCTGCGCACGGGCATGGAGGCGGTGGACGCGCTGCTGCCCGCGGGCGGCTTCCCGCTGGGGCAGGCGGTGGAGCTGTGTGGAGAGGCGGCCTCGGGGCGCACCAGCCTGGCGCTGCGGGCGGTGTCGGCGGCGCACCGGGAGGAGCGGCTTTGCGCGTGGGTGGATGGCCCGCGTGAGCTGTACCCGCCCGCGGCGGCGGCGCTCGGCGTGGACCTGGAGCGGCTGCTCATCGTCCGGCCCCAGGCGCCCGAGCAGCGGGTGTGGGCGGCGGTGCAGCTCGCCCGGAGCGGGGCCTTTGCCTGCGTGGTGCTGGACCTGACGCGAGGGGTGGGCTCGGTGGAGAGGACGCCACGGGTCTCCCTGGCGGAGGCGCGCAAGCTGGCGGACGCGGCGGAGCGCGGGGGCGGGCTGCTGCTGCTGCTCACCTCGCCGGAGGCGCCGGCGGACGGGGTGACGCGGCTTCGCACGGAGGCGCGCGACGGGAAGGGCTGGTCGGTGGAGGTGGTGCGCAGCCGGCAGGGAGGCACGGGGACGCGGGCGGAGCTGCCGTGGAGCGTGCTGTACCCGGAGCTGGGGCTAGAGGATGGCGGGCGGGTGCTGGACGTGGCGGAGGTCGGGGCGGATGCGACGCCGGACTTCCTGCGGGATCAGTCCGGGGCGCTGCGAAATGGCTGCGGAATCCTCGGCCAGCGGCCCGGCCGTGACGCACCCATGCCGTCCCTGCGCGAGGGCCTGGACGCGGCCGGCGTGGCGGGCTGAGGGGGCGATGCGCAGGGCGTATCTGCACTTCACGCGCTTCCCGGTGCAGCGAAAGGTGCTGGAGCTGCCGGAGCTGGCGAGCCGGCCCTTCGCGCTGGTGGAGGAGGTGCGCGGCCAGCGGCGCGTGGCCTTCGCGTCCACCACGGCGTTGAAGGCCGGGGTGCGCCCGGGGATGACGCTGACGGCGGCCACGGCGCTGGAGCCGGTGCTGCGGCACTTCACCTACCGCCCGGAGGACGAAGCGCGGGCGCTGACGGTGCTGGGCGAGGCGCTGATGGCGCTGGCGCCGGGCTTCCAGTTGTCCCCGCCGGATGGCCTGTGGCTGGACGCGGGGGCGGCGCACCTGGTGGGGGGCGAGGAGCCCCTGGCGGTGCTGGCCCTGGAGCGGTGCGCGGAGCTGGGCTACCGGGGGCACGCGGTGGTGGCCTCGGAGGCCTTCACGTCGCGGGCACTGGCGCGCTACGGGGCGCGGCGGGTGGAGGTGGTGCCGGAAGGGGGAGGGGCCCGGGCGCTGGGGCCACTGCCGCTGGCGGCGCTGGAGGGCGGGGAGGGGGCGGCCTTCTCCTCGCTGGGCCTCACGACGCTGGGAGAGGTGGCGGTGCTGCCCGCGGGGGCGGTGGCGGCGCGCGGTGGAGTGGCCGGGGCGCGGGTGCATGCGCGCTGCCGGGGGGAGGACGACACGCCCTTCGTCGCGGCGGTGCTGGAGGAGGTGCTGGAGGAGCGGGTGGTGCTGGACTTCCCGGCGGAGTCCTTCGAGCCGCTGCGCTTCGCGCTGAAGACGCTGACGGACCGGCTGGGGGCGCGGCTGTCCGGGCGGCGGCGGGCGGCGGTGCGGCTCACCTTCTCGATGAAGCTGGACCCGCGGGGACAGGCGCGGGTGCCGCTGACGCTGGCGCGGCCCACGGCGCAGGCGAAGCTGCTGCTGGATCTGGCGCGGCACCGGCTGGAGGAATTGAAGCTGGAGAACCCGGTGGCGGAGGTGTCCGCGCGGGTGGACGAGCACTCCGAGGACCGGGGGCAGCAGCTCGCGCTGGGGGATGCTCCGGAGGGGGACGCGGCGCTGGAGGTGGTGCTGTCGCGGTTGGTGACGACGCTGGGCGAGCACTCGCTCTTCGCGGCGGGGCTGGAGGCGGTGCACCGGCCGGAGGCGGCGCATGGAGCGCGGGGCTTCCACCCGCCGGAGCGCAAGCGGGGCTTGGCGGCGGAGGGGCTGGAGGCGGGAGCGCGGGAGGAGGCGGCGGTGGGCGTGGGGCGGGAGCGGCCGTCACGGCTGCTGGCGGCACCGGCATGTCTGGACGCGGAGGTGGCGGAGTCGGGGCGGCTGCTGGCGGCGCGGCTGGGCGGGAAGCGGCACCGGGTGACGGCGCTGGCGGGCCCGGAGCGGCTGGGCGGGGAGTGGTGGGCCGACGTGCCCTACCAGCGGGACTACTACCGCGTGCACTTCGAGGGGCTGGGGCCGGCTTGGGTGTTTCGGGATGGACGGGACGGCCGGTTCTACCTGCAGGGGTTGTTCGACTGACTTCGGTCGGTGCTCCGGCGGCCCCAACATGAAAAGGGGCGGTTTGCCTATCACTGCCAGCACGCCACCCCTCGAAGGTGTCCTAGCCTGCTGGAGGCACCAGGCTCCCGAACGCTTTCAGGCGCTCGCGAGCCCCAGCGCTCCATCCGGGCTCATGAGGCTTACGTGCGGGGCGCCTCCCGGGGACTCAATGAGTGTCTGCACGTTGGGGTTGCTGACCGAAAGTGCTCTGCATCGGGACTTCCCACGCGCCCGAGCAGGAAGCCGAGAGCGATGCAATCGCAACCACCAAGGCAGCTTCCTGCTCCCAGGAAACCTCAGCTCCATATGACCTCATCGAAGCGAAGGACGAAGCACCTGCTCGAAGGGCCCCGCAGGGCAAGCCCATGACACCGCCTCGTGTGGAGCCGAGTGACACCCGCCCAAGCGTCACCTTGTGCGGGTTCACGGACCTACACCGTTGGGACGATTAGCAATCACTCCACTTCGCCCCCTCAAGTGTCCAGCCGCGCTGTCCGCAATAATACTGCCCGTAGTTCGTGCAGTTGCCGTATTTGACGTTTGGGAATGGACCGTAATAGTGGCCGGGACGATTATCGCCAGTGCAGGCCGCATAGCAGCAAGCCGCAAAGCTTCCGATGGTTCGATCCTCTTCCTGCTCCCGAGAGGTGAATTCCTCTTCGGTGGGAGATGGAAGATTGCCACTCTCGTCCGTGACTAGGTTCTGGCCATCCTCTGAGCCAGCTAATTCACTGCCACCGCACCCAACAGCAAGAATGACGCCCAAGAGGAGCAAGCAAGCGCCGCTGAATTTGTTCTTCATTTGTTCACCTTTTGAGAGGGGTGCACTGCCAGTGGGGTACCGCGCTGGGTGTTGAAGAATCTCGTGCGCGCGACTCCAATGCGCACCTGCTCTACGATGCGGTGCCACAGTGCCCCCGATGGCATTCCAATCAACGAAAAGTGAGAGCGGCAGCCATGCTCGATTACGGGGAGAGGGAACACCGCGTGGGGAGCGGCCGAAAGCTGGAGTGTTCCTAGCGCGACCTGGTCACTGTCTCCGAGGACATCAAGAAGGCCCTGGAACGCATTAAGGCCACCGGCGTGAAGTTCACGCAGGTGTGGCCCGGCAACGCCTCCTGTTCTCCAAGGCGCTCTGGCGCCCCGAGCTGCGGGTACATGATAGTCGGTGAGCCACCACCCATCCTCCAGGTCCCGAACATGCGCGTCCTTCACTCCGTCCCCATCGTCCTGACCCTCCTGCTCGCCGCCTGTGCCGCGCCCCAGGTCCGGCCGCCCGGGGCCATCCGCAAGGTGGTGGTGGTGGTGGGCTCGCGCGTGGACGCGCTGCCGACGTCCACGTACCGCGAGGACATGATGGGGGAGGGCAACCCGCGCACCGTGCTCGTCAGTCAGGCGGAGGCGGTGCTGCGCGAGCGCGGCTTCGAGGTGATGGGCACGCGCATCTCCCCGGCCCCCGCGCCCTCCACGGAGGAAGTGGTGGCGCTCATCAGCGACAACCAGGCCGAGGCCGCCGTGGTGGTGGTGCTCGCCTGGGTGGACGCGTCCTCCATCAACACGATGGGCCAGGCCCAGGTGGTGCTGGACACGGGCGTCGTGTCGCCCTCCGGCGAGCTGAGCTGGCGCAACGAAACGCACACCGTGGCCAATATCGGCATGTTCCAGGCGCAGACGGACTGGCGCTCCTACCTGCGCAAGGCTGTCATCGAGGCCGTGCGCGCGGTGCCCTGAGGCACGAAGCCGTCAGGGTGAGGGCGGCCGGGGACTGGCCCGGCGCAGGTGCTCGTAGACCGTCTCCGCGCGCAGGTAGAGGAACTGGGCGTCGCCGAAGGCCAGCGTGTCCCCGTCATGCAGTGGCACCTGCGCGCGGTAGGCCAGCGGCGCGCCGTTGATCCAAGTGCCGTTCATGGACTCCGCGTCGCGCACGGTGAAGCCGCCACGCTCTGCGTTCCACCGCAGGGTGGCGTGGTGCTGGGAGACGGACGGGTCCGGCACCGCCAGGTCGCACGTGTCGGTCCGGCCGACGGTGAACTCCTCGCCGTCCACCGTGGGCTGGAGGAAGTGGACCTCCAGGTTGTCGAAGTCGCGGAGCATGGCGAGCAGTCGCTCCTCCATGCGCGCGCGATGGGCCATGCCGACGGTGCGGTTGCTGGCGCTTCCCAGGGCCGCGGCCTGCAGGAGCGCCGCGGGCGGCTGGATGAGGGCTACCGGGCCGGACGCGGCCATGAATGCGTCCAGCGGGGCCCCGGCGAAGGGGCGGAGCTGTTTCACGGACACCATGCGGCCCCCACCCTACGTGCAAGCGGTGGAGACGGGAAGCGCTCCGTGGGAGCGTGGGGGCGTATGCGGGTCCTCGTCACCGGAGCGGCGGGTTTCATCGGCCACCACGTCAGCGCACGGCTGCTCGCGCGGGGGGACGCCGTCATCGGCGTGGACAACCTGGACCCGTCCGGTGACGTGCCCCTCAAGCAGGCACGCCTGGCGCGGCTCCAGGGCCTGCCGGGCGCCGAGCGCTTCACCTTCCACGCGGTGGATGTGACGGACGGGCCGGCGCTGCGGGCAATGTTCGAGCGCGAACACCCGGAGCGCGTGGTGCACCTGGCGGCGCGCGTGGGCGTGCGGGCGGCGGGTGCTGCCTCGCGCGGTTACCTGGATACAAATGTTACCGGATTTCTCCACGTCCTGGAGCTCGCCCGGGGCGTGGAGCACCTGGTGTACGCGTCCTCCAGCTCCGTCTACGGCTCGGGCACTCCTGCACCCTTCCGGGAGGACGCGGCGGCGGACCGGCCGCTGAGCGTCTACGCGGCCACCAAGCGCACGGACGAGCTCCTGGCCCACACGGCCGGCCACCTGCACGGGCTGCCCACCACGGGCCTGCGCTTCTTCACCGTGTACGGGCCGTGGGGCCGGCCGGACATGGCGCCCATGCTCTTCCTGAAGGCCCTGCGCGAGGGCCGCACCATCGACCTGTATGGCGACGGCCGGATGCGGCGCGACTTCACGCACGTGGACGACGTGGCGGAGGCCGTGGTGCGCGTGTTGGACAGGCCGCCCTCCGGGGCTCCGCCGTACCGGCTCCTCAACGTGGGCCGGGGCGAGCCGGTGGCACTGCGGGACTTCCTGGCCCTGCTGGAGAGGCACCTGGGCACGCGGGCGAGGCTCAACCCGCTGCCGGCCCAGCCGGGAGAGCTGGACGCCACGTGGGCGGACTCCTCGGCGCTGGAGCGCGAGACGGGCTTCCGCCCCCGGGTGTCCGTGGAGGAGGGCGTGGCGCGGCTGGTGGAGTGGTACCTCCAACACTCCGCCGCCTGAGTCGTCCTCCAGCCCGCGCCCGCTCCGTTTATAGTGGCGCCGCCGGGGCGCGCGTCCCGGACACCCGGGCCGGCGGGTGTGGTGCTCCCCGCAATCGTCATTGAAACGTCCCAGCTGGAGTGACGTCATGGCCCGCTTCCTCGCCGCGTGTTCGCGGCTCTCCCTCCTTACGCTCGCCGCCCTCGTCTCCGTGCTCGGGGGTTGCTCGGACTCGGACGATGACTGTGCCCGGGACGCGCAGGCCAGCTTCGAGGCAAGGGCACCCTTCGACGCGCGCGCCCGCGTCCGCCGGGTGGACTGTGCCTTCCGCGGCAACGTGGTGGGGTTGGGCGTAGAGGCGGACGGCTCCACCTGGCTTCGCCGCGTCGAGTACGAGGACCACGGCGTCGACAGCTTCTACTACCCACCCGTCAAGCTGCTGACGCACGTGGGGCCCGGGGGCGAGCTCCTCGGGGAGCTGAAGATGCCGGAGTTCATCCAGGACTTCGTCGTGCACCCCAGCGGAGAGCTCACGGTGTTCGGCTGGGAGAGGACGGAGTCCCAACTGGAGATTCAGTTGCGCCGCCTGCGCCCGGACGGCACCGTCATCGCCGAGGGCATGCTCCGCAACGACGTGCCGCCAGAGGAGCGCCTCACCTTCAACGGCATGCCGGACGGGAGGGTGGTGAAGACGCAGGAGCCGGACGAGGAGCGTGCCCTGGGCGTCCTCGTCATCCGACCCTCCGGCGAGGACGTGTACGTGCTGGCGGGGATGGACGGCCTGCGCCTGCTCCGGCTCGACAGCCGCCTGCGGACGCAGTGGACCAGCGTGGTGGCGCCGAGCGTCATCCTGAAGGCGGCGACCCGGGAACAGATGTCCGCCATGGGGGCGCCCTTCACGGGCTTCGGACTCACCGTGGACGAGGCGGACCGGGCCCATGTCGCCACCCCCTTCCTGGGCGTCCACCGGCGCGCGTACGAGGAGGCGATGCGGCGGCTCCCGGAGGGGCCGGAGGGCCGGGGCATCCTCGTGTCGAGCTTCGAGCCCACGGGCGCGTGGCTGGGCGCGAGGACGGTGCCGACGGAGACCGCGGATGAAATCGCCAGCCTCGTGGTGGGTGGCGGGGCCTACGCCCTCGGCGGCCGCACCAGCAAGCCCGTGGAGCAGGACGACAAGAGCCGCGAGACGAACCTCTTCTTCGCGTCCGGCCGCTTCGACCGCCCGGCGCAGGAGGTCGTCACCCGCGACTTCTCGCTGGACCGGGACGAGACGGCCGCCGCGCTGGTGCCGTGCGGAGCGGCGCACTACTGCCTCACGGGTCACACCGGCTACGTGGACCTGGACACCGGGCGCACGCAGGACAACGGCAAGGGCTTCATCCTGAGGCTGGACGCCCAGGGCGCGCAGCAGGACCTCCTCCTGCTCGAGGGCCAGCGCGACACGCAGGTCCTCCTCGCGGCCGGCGGGCCCGGGGGCTCCGTGGTGTTTGCCTTCTCCACCAACGAGGCCTCCAACCTCTCCCGCGTGGCCGACCACCTCAAGAACAACGAGGTGTGGCTGGGCGTGTTCGGAGGCCCCTGACGCGGACGCGGCGGCTCGCGGTGTCGCGAGCCGCCGCACGGGCGAAGACGGCCTCACGGAGGAGGACGTCCGCGGCCCAGGCTCACAGCAGGGGCATCTGCGCGGACACGGGCGTCACGACCTGCTTCGCGTAGTCCGCGGGCGTGAGCACCTCCACCGTGCCGGAGTACGAGTACGTCCGGCCGAGGAAGTCCGCGTGGGAGAACTGCAAGGTGTACGTCCCCGCGCCCAGCCACGTGGAGAGACTGCTGGAGGAGCTGTACGAGATGCCCGACAGCGTCCACGAGAAGGACGACGCGACGACGGACAGGTTGGCGCCGCGCGCGCCCCAGGAGGAGGACAGGTTGAGGGGCTCGGTGGTACGGATGACCCTCCGCCCCACCAGCTCCGCGACGCGCACGGGCTCCGGGTAGAGGATGTGCAGCGCGAGCTGGTCCCACGTGGACAGGCCGGCGTGGCCGTAGTTGCCGTGGATGCCGCAGGCCAGGAACTGGTAGTGCATCACCGAGTACCTGTCGTACGGCGTGAGGTGGCCGCTGCTCGCGCTGCCGCCGTAGCCGCTGGCGGTGCACGTCGCGGAGTCCACGTCGTCACGGACGTGCTCGTGGGCAAGGCCCATCGCATGACCGAACTCGTGCAGCGAGTGGTCCTTCCAGGGCACGCCGAAGGCGTCGGCGTCGTCACCGAGCTTCAGGTTGTAGCGGCAGCCCCGGTTCGTGACGAGGTCGCTCGGGGCATTGGACCAGCTGCCTCCGCCGTTGTTGTCGCCGTTGTAGACGCCGCCCTCGAGGAACATCGGGCAGCCGTTGCCGGGGACCATGCCGGTGAAGGGCACGCTGGTGCCGGACAGGACGACGCGGATGTCGCCGCCGAACCAGTCGTTGCCGTTGGCCTGGACGATGGATGCCGGGCAGGTGCCCAGGTAGTTGAAGCGGATGTTGGCGGCGCGCTCGAAGTCGTGGATGTAGTCGAGCACCTGCTGCACGCGCGTGGGGCGCGAGGTGAGCGCATCGCCCACGAAGCAGACGCTGGGCGTGGTGCTGCGGACACCGTGGTTCCAGTAGAGAGAAGCCTGGGCGGGGAGTGCTCCCAGCAGACATGCCAGGACGGACAGCCCCCACCAGACGCGTCGGGTTTCCATGGGTGACCTCTGGAATCCGGTGCGGTTCACCACATCGCAATCCAGTTGATCAACCGGCAGTCACTGGACAGGCAGCCGATGCTGGTGCCCGCGGTGGAGGACGGGTTGTAGTCGATGGACAGCGTGCGGCCTCCGGCGAGCGCGGTGCTGAGGAGGCTGAGCGTCCGGTTCACATGCGCGGTGTCGGACGTGGAGAGCGCGAAGTACCAGATGCCTCCGGCGACGGACGCGGCGCACTTCACGTGGATGCGGTTGGAAAGCACCGCCACGTTGGACGGCGTGCAGGACGCGCTGTCGGCGAGCGCGGGGACGCTGGCGAGGGACAGGCCGAGGACGAGAGCAGGCACGAGGCGGAACGTCTTCATCATCATTCTCCGGGGTTGCGAGACGCGGAATGCGTCGGGTGTGCAGGGAGAACGAGGGCCCGCGTGAATCTTCCCGGCCGTTTCGAATTTCAGCCCGTGCCCACCTCCACCCGCCCATGCTCCACCCGCCAGGACTCCGTGGTGCACGCGCGGGCGAAGGCGGCGTCATGGGTGACGAGCAGCAGCGCGCCCGGGTACTCGCGCAGGGCCGCCTCCAGCCGTTCGATGGACGGCAGGTCCAGGTGGTTGGTGGGCTCGTCCAGCACCAGGGCCCACGCGTGCTGTCCCAGGCCGCGCGCGATGAGCAGCTTGCGCGCCTCGCCGGGTGACGGCTGCTCCGAGGCGAGCAGCCGCTCGGGGTCCACCCCCAGCGCGGCCACCAGGGACAACACGCGCCCACGTTCCTCCGGCGGCAGTGCGCGCACTGCGTCCAGCGTGGCCCGGGCTTCCATGGCGCCGACGTCCTGGGGCAGGTACAGCACGCGCTCCAGGGGCACGCGGGCGTGCTCCAGCAGCGCGCGCACCAGGGTGCTCTTTCCGGCGCCGTTGGGGCCCTCGACGCGCACGCGCGCCTCGCGGCCCACCGAGAGGTTCACCGGCCCGAGCAACTCCACGTCCCCCGCGCGCACGGTCGGCACGTCGAGCGTGAAGAGCCACGGGTTGGGTGAGCGCACGTAGCCCACGAAGACGGAGCGGCCCACCGTCTTGTCCGCGGTGAACTCCCCCATCGCGTCACTGATGCGCTCCAACTCGCGGCGCGCCACGCCCACGCGCTTGCCCGCGCCGTCCTCGGCCCAGCCGGCCACCACCTTCGCGCCCATGGAGCGCGCGTCGTTGTCGTTCTTGTCCTTCATCCGCTTCCGGGTATGGCGGTTGGCGGTGACGGCCTGCTGCTCGCGCCGGGCCTGGTCCAGCAGGTGCGCCGCGCGCCGCTGCTCGGCGCGGGCTCCCTGATACGCGGCCACCTCTGCCTCACGCTCGGCCTCCCAGTGCACCTGGGCGGCGGAGTACGCGCCGGGCCACAACCGCGCCCCGCCGGCATGGACGCGCAGCGTGGACGTGGTGAGGGACTCCAGCAGCGAGCGGTCATGTGACACGACGACGCCGAGGCCCCGGAAGCGCCGCAGCGCGGAGATGAGCCACGTGCGGGCCTCCACGTCGAGGTGGTTGGTGGGCTCGTCCAGCAGCAGCACGTGGGGCTCGGCGGCGAGGGCCGCGCCCACCTGCCACCGCTTGCGCTCGCCCGGGGACAGCGTGGGCCAGCGCTCCAGCGCGGTGACGTCCAGACCCAGTTGCCCGTGCAGCCTCCGCGCGAGCGAGTCCCACGACTCGGCGAACGCGGTGATGTCGGGCGTCAGCGTCTCCACCTCCTGGTGGCAGAGGATGACGGTGGGCGAGGGCGGCTCGAACTGGAGGTGCCCCTCGGTGGGCGTCAAGTCACCGGACAGCAGGCGGAGGAGGGTGGACTTGCCAGCGCCATTGGCGCCGACGAGCCCCGTCCAGCCGGCGGGCAGGTGGAAGTCGACTTCAGAGAGGACGGGGACGGCGTCGGAAAAGGCGAACGACACGCGGTGCGCGCGAGCGGATGACATAGAAGCGAGCTCCTGAATCCAGGGCGCGAGCCCGCCAGAAGGCGGCTCAGCGCGGGAGAGACCAAAACGGCCTGGGGATTCAGCGGCTCAGCTTCAAGGGACGTCGGACCTCGCGTGGGGAGGGGTTGTCAGGCCCTCCGGGTGGAACGAACAGCGCGACAATCTATGGCAAGGGGCGCGCCGGAATGCAACCCCGGCACGCCCGCAGGCCCGGCTGGACGGGGCGCACGCAGGCACCCTGACAGGGGGAATACCCGCCGCCGGTTCAGTCCACGGCGGCGCGGGAAACCACCGCCGCCCCGCGAGCCAGGCGCAGCGCGCCGACCGACGCGACGATGGCGCCCAGCGTGGACATGATCAGCGCGAGCCTCACGTTGTGGAGCGACTCATAGAAGCCCACGTAGAGTTCGGACGTCGGCGCGTCCGAGCCGGCGCCGGTGTAGTGGCGCAGCACGGAGATGATGCCGGAGGCGAAGCCGAGCGCACCGGCCATCAGCGTGACGAGCCCGAGCGACAGCATCAGCGGCACGTAGCGCGCCTCGGGCCGGCGCGCGTACTGGAGGCAGGTGAGGATGAGGGCGAACCCGGCCAGGGTCGTCGGGTACATCCCCCAGCCGCCTTCGGTGAATGCTTCCTGCATGGTGTCTCCGGGTGACCGCGGTGTCCGGCCTCAAGGACACCCCGGCGCGAAATAGGTTCCCGCGCCGGGCCCGGAAGGACGGTGCGTCAATCGTCCTGGGACTCGGAGGCCGGGCGCGTGCGGCGCACCGGGACGGCGGGCGTGCCGACGAGCGTGGCGGCCTCGGGGACGGAGGCGCCGCGGGCAATGGCCTGGGCGCTCAGCGCGGCGGCGGAGGGAGCGCGGGTGGCGGGTGCGGCCTGGGCGGGCGCGCGCTTGGGGGCGGTCTCACTGAAGAGGTCCTTGATGGCGGAGACGGCGCCCAGGGCGGCGGTGGCCTCGTAGGGGATGAACATCTTGTTGTCCCCCTTGCCCAGCTCCTGGAGGGTCTCCATGTAGCGCAGCGCGAGCACCTCGGGGGTGGCTCGGCCCTGGTGGATGGCCTCGAAGACGAGGCGGGTGGCCTCGGCCTTGCCCTCGGCCTCCAGCATGACGGCGCGCTTGTGGCCCTCGGCGCGGGCCACCTCGGCGTCGCGCTCGGCCTCGGCGCGGAGGATGCGCGAAATCTTCTCGCCTTCGGCCTGGAGGATGGCGGCGGACTTGTCGCCCTCGGCCTTCGTCACCTCGGCGCGGCGCTCGCGCTCGGCCGTCATCTGCTTGGCCATGGCGGCCTTGATGGCCTGGGGCGGCTCGATTTCCCGCAGCTCCACGCGCGTCACCTTGACGCCCCACTTCTCGGTGGCCTCGTCCAGCACGATGCGCAGCTTGGTATTCACCGTCTCGCGGCTGGTGAGCGTCTGGTCCAGCGTCAGCCCGCCCATGACGTTGCGCAGGTTCGTCATCGTGAGCTGTTCAATCGCCAGCGCCAGGTTCTCCACCTGGTAGAGCGCCTTCGCGGGGTCGACGATCTGGTAGTAGATGACCGAGCCGACCTCCATGTTGACGTTGTCATGGGTGATGACCTGCACGGTCTCGAAGCCCATGACCTGCTCGCGCAGATCCACCAGGTTGCTGCGCATGACGCGGTTGCCCACGCGCATCTCGATGGCCCGGGGGCTGTCGAGGAAGGGAATCAGGATGTTGAGGCCGCTGGTGGCCACGCTGTGGAACTTGCCCAGCCGCTCCACCACCATGACCTTGGCCTGGGGGACGATGCGGATGCCGGTGATGAGGGCGAAGCCCACCGCCACCGCCGCGATGATGAGAAGCACGGTTACGAAGTCCACTAGGCCCTCTCCTTCTTGTGTTCCGCGACGGGAACCGACAGCGCCGCCGAAGGGCGGCGCACCCAAAGCTTGAGACCTTCCACCTGCTCCACGGTGACGCGCTCGCCCTCGGCCACGAGCCCCGACAGGGAGCGCGCCGTCCACAGCTCGCCGTTGATGCGCACGGTGCCCCCATGGGGCTCGCCGAGCGTCTCCACCACCACCGCCTCCTGGCCGAGCATCGCCTCGACGCCTGTCTTCAAATGCGAGGCGGTGCGCATGAAAACGTTTTTGAAGATGGTGCGCGAGGCGGCGAAGAGGCCGGCGGAGACGGCGGTGAAGAGGAAGAGCTGGAAGTTGATGCCCAGACCGAGCGACGCGGCGAGCGAGGAGGCCAGCGCCCCCAGGGAGAACCAGAGCATCACGAAGCCGGAGAGCTTGATTTCGAGCGCTCCGCAGACCAGCGCCGCGACCATCCAGAGCTGCCAGGCAGTGGGGGTGAGGTCCATGCCCCATGTTTGGCAGCCGCCTCGCCGTCCTGTCAAACCAGGGGTGGGGGCACGGGATGGGGCAGGAAACAATCGCCCTGGAGCCAGGGGTTTCGGCTCCGGACCACCGCCCTATCCTGGATATCCATGCCGTTCCTGTCCATTCGTGGCGCGAAGCTCTACTACGAGGACTCTGGAGGGCCCGGTGAGCCGGTGCTGTTCAGCCACGGGCTGCTGTGGGACTCGCACCTGTTCTCGCGGCAGGTGGAGGCGCTGAAGGGCCGCTACCGGTGCATCTGCTACGACCACCGGGGGCAGGGCCGCAGCGAGGCGCCCGAGGACGGCAAGCCCATCGATTTGAGGACGGTGTACGAGGACGCGGTGTCCGTCATCCAGGCGCTGCGGCTGGCGCCGTGCCACTTCGTGGGCCTGTCGATGGGCGGCTTCGTGGGGCTGCGCGTGGCGGCACGCCACCCGGAGCTCTTGAGCTCGCTGGTGCTGCTGGACACGTCCGCCGGGGCAGAGCTGCCGAGCAACCTGCCGCGCTTCCGCCTGCTCTCCACGGTGACGCACTGGTTGGGCCTGGGGCCGGTGGTGGACCGCGTCATGCACATCTACTTCGGGCCCACCTTCATGAAGGACCCGGCGCGGCGAGCGGAGCGGGAAGCGCTGCGCCGGCAGCTCGCCAGGAACCCGCGCGCGGTGTGGCGGGCGATGGACGGCGTCATCCACCGGCGCAGCGTGGAGGGCGAGTTGCACCGCATCACCACACCGACGCTGATCCTCGTGGGCGAGGAGGACGCGGTGACGCTGCCGGAGATGGCGGACCGGCTGCATGAGCGCATCTCCGGCTCGCAGCTCCTGCGGCTGCCTCACGGCGGGCACATGAGCAACCTGGAGCAGCCGGAGGCGGTGAACGCCGCCATCTCCTCGTTCCTGGATGAGGTGTCCGGGGCGCAGCTCCAGGCGGTGTGAGAGGGATTGCGCAATCCCTCTCGCCGCACCTTCCGGCTTCCAACCGGACCCCGGACTGACTCCCTGCTGGACCGGCCGTCGAGGCGGTTGCCGGTCCACAGGGTCGTTTGAGGTTTCGCGGCGCGGCCGGCAAGTGCATGACTGAACAGTCCGTTGGGCCTCAACAGGTTACATGTGGGGGTCGAGCCCTTATTCCGTAGGCTGCTTCCCTGGCCCCTGGGGCCCTACTGCTGGAGCCTCATCCGTGAGCATCGCCCCACAGCCCGTCCAGCCATCCCCGGAGGATGAATCCGAGCCACCGGCGCGTCGCCAGCGTGAGGAGCGCTACCGGCTCGCCATCCAGAGTGTGAAGGACTACGCCATCTTCATGTTGAACCCGGAGGGACAGGTCCAGACCTGGAACGCGGGAGCCGAGGCCATCAAGGGCTACACGGCGGAGGAAATCGTCGGCCACTCCTTCTCCCGGTTCTACACCCCCGAGGACGTGGCGGACGGAAGGCCCCAGCGGCTCCTCTCCGTCGCCGCCCGGGACGGGCGGGTCGAGGACGAGGGCTGGCGGGTGCGCAAGGACGGCACGCGCTTCTGGGCCGACGTGGTGCTCACCGCGCTCCGGAACGAGTCCGGAAAGCTGCTCGGGTTCAGCAAGGTGACTCGCGACCTGACGGTGAGGCGTGGGGCGGAGGAAGCCCTTCGCCAGAGCGAGCAGCGCTTCCGGCTGCTCCTCCAGAGCGTGAAGGACTACGCCATCTTCATGCTGGACCCGCGGGGCCATGTGGCCACCTGGAACACGGGCGCCACGCGCATCAAGGGCTACTTGCCCGAGGAGATCATCGGCCAGCACTTCTCGCGGTTCTACCTGCCCGAGGAAGTGGCGAGCGGCAAATGCGAGCTGGAGCTCGAGGTCGCGGTCGCCGAGGGAAGGTTCGAGGAGGAGGGGTGGCGTCTTCGCAAGGACGGCACGCGCTTCTGGGCGAACGTCGTCCTCCAGCCGATGTGGGACCTCGACGGCAGGCTCCTCGGCTTCGCGAAGGTGACGCGCGACCTCACGGACCGGCGCAATGCGGAGGCGGAGCGCCTGCGGCTCGCCCAGGCCCAGGAGGCCATCCGCCTGCGCGACGAGTTCCTCTCCATCGCGTCCCACGAGCTGAAGACCCCGCTGAGCGCCATCCTGCTCCAGCTCCAGAGCCTGCTCCACGGGAGCCAGTCCCTGGAGCCGAAGCTCCGCATCAAGGCGGAGCGTGCGTACAAAGGCGGGGAGCGGCTGACCGACCTGGTGGAGACGTTGCTGGACGTGTCACGCATCGCCACCGGCAAGCTCGCCCTGACTCCCGCCCGGTTCGACCTGGCCCGGAGCGTGGGGGAGGTCGTGGATCGCTTCCGTGAGCAGGCCACCAAGGCAGGCTGCGAGCTGACCCTCCAGTTGGACGAGTCCGTCACGGGAGAGTGGGACCGGCTTCGCGTGGAACAGGTGGTCACCAACCTGCTGGCCAACGCCCTCAAGTATGCGGCGGGAACTCCCGTGGAGCTGGCGGTGCGCGCCGAGGGCGACACCGCGGTCCTCACGGTCTCCGACCAGGGCCCGGGAGTGCCGGAGTGCGAGCGGGCACGCATCTTCGGCCGCTTCGAGCGCGCGGCTTCGATACGCCACTTCGGTGGGATGGGGCTGGGGCTGTACGTCGTCCAGCAGATCATGGAGGCCCACGGCGGCGCCGTCGCCATCGAGGGGGTGGCGCCTCATGGGGCCAGGTTCATCGTCACCCTGCCACGCGCTCCCAGGCCGGCGGCGTCCGAGGGGAAGGAGAGCGCCTCGTGATGCGCCACAAGGTGCGGGTGATGAGGACGACACGGAGATCCGCGAAGCCCTGGTGGCGCTGCTGGAGGAGCAGGGCTGTGACGTCGTGGGAGCGGCCAACGGGGAGCGGGCACTGGCCATGACGGCGGCGGGGGGCCGTCGAGCCCGGCCCAAGCCCCGCGAGATCGTCCTGGCTGGCGTCAACCCATGACGTCTCCTCTCTCGCTGAGTGTCGATCCAACCTAGCGCCTGAACGCCCGCTCAGTATGTTGATCGGCCGTGGACTACGCCGAGCTCGTCTGCCGCTCCAACTTCTCGTTCCTGCGCGGCGCCTCGCATCCGGAGGAGCTGGTGGCCACGGCCGCGAGGCTCGGGGTGCGCGCGCTGGCGCTGACGGACGCGGACGGGCTGTACGGGGTGGTGAAGGCGCACCTGGCGGCGAAGGAGCACGGCCTGAAGCTCATCCTCGGGGCCGAGCTGACGCTGGAGGACGCCCCGCCGGTGGTGGTGTACGCGGCGGACGCGGGCGGGTACGCGAACCTGTGCAGCCTGGTGTCGCAGAGCCGGATGACGCACCCGAAGGGGGAGGCGGGGCTGCCGTGGCGGGCGCTGGCGGACCGCTCCGCGGGGCTGCTCGCGCTGCTGCCGGAGCCGGCCCCGGTGGAGCGGGTGGCGGCGCTGGCGGAGGCCTTCCCGGAGCGCTTCCACGTGGGCCTCTGCCGGACGCTGTCGGCGGGAGACCAGGCGCGCGAGGCCCGGGTGGACGCGCTGGCGCGAGAACTGGGCGTGCCCGTGGTGGTGCACAACGACGTGCACACGCACCACCGCCGGCGGCAGCCCTTGCAGGACGTGCTGGTGGCGATCCGCCACGGGACGACGGTGGACAAGACGGGGACGCGGATGTTGCCCAACGCGGAGCGGACGCTGAAGGGGCCGCACGAGATGGGGCGGCTGTTCGCGGACTGGCCGGAGGCGCTGGAGCGGTCCATCGAGCTGGCGTCGCGGTGTCACGCCTCGCTGGATGATTTGCACTACCGCTTCCCGGAGGAGGACCTGCCGGAGGGGCGCACTGCGAACGCGCACCTGCGGGCGCTGACGTACGAAGGGCTCGTGGTGCGCTATCCGGGGGGCGTGCCGCCGGAGGTGGTGAAACAGATTGAGCATGAATTGAAGCTCATCGCCGCGCTGGACTTCGCGGGGTACTTCCTGGCGCTGTGGGACATCGTGGGGTTTGCGCGGAGGCGGGGGATTCTGTGCCAGGGGCGCGGGAGCGCGGCGAACTCGGCGGTCTGCTACGCGTTGCAGATTACTGCGATTGACCCGGTGCGGATGGGGCTGCTGTTCGAGCGCTTCCTGAGCATGGAGCGCAAGGAACCGCCGGACATCGACGTGGACTTCGAGCACGAGCGCCGCGAGGAGGTGCTCCAGTACGTCTACGAGAAGCACGGCCGGCAGCGGGCGGGCATGGTGTGCGAGGTCATCTGCTACCGGGGCCGGCTGGCGTTGAGGGAGACGGGCAAGGCGCTGGGGCTGTCCTTGGACCAGGTGGACAAGCTGTCGAAGGTGGCGGCGGCAAACGGGTTCCAGGTGACGCCGGAGGTGTTGCTGGAGGCGGGGTTGTCTGCCTTTGACAGCCGGGTGCAGAAGACGCTGTCCCTGGCGATGGAGATGGAAGGCTTCCCGAGACACCTGTCCATCCACGTGGGCGGGTTCGTGATTACGCGCGAACCGCTGACGGAATTGGTGCCGGTGGAGAACGCGGCGATGCCGGGCCGCACGGTCATCCAGTGGGAGAAGGATGACATCAACTCGATTGGCCTGCTGAAGGTGGACCTGCTGGCGCTGGGGATGCTGACGGCGCTGTCGAAGTGCCTCGCGCTGATTCGGGAGCACCACGGGAGGGAGTTGTCGTTGGCGACGATTCCGTCGGAGGACCCGAAGGTCTACGACATGCTGTGCGAGGCGGACACGGTGGGGGTGTTCCAGATCGAGAGCCGCGCGCAGATGAACATGCTGCCGAGGCTGCGGCCGAGGACGTTCTACGACCTGGTGGTGGAGATTGCCCTCATCCGCCCGGGGCCGATTGTCGGGAACATGGTGCACCCGTTCCTGAGGCGGAGGAACGGAATCGAGCAGGTGCAGTACCCGAGCGAGGCGGTGAAGGAGATTCTCGGGAAGACGCTGGGGGTGCCGCTCTTCCAGGAGCAGGCGATGAAGCTGGCGATGGTGGCGGCGGGCTTCACGGCGGGGGAGGCGGACGGGCTGCGGCGGGTGCTGAGCCACAAGCGGGCGGAGTCGATGTTGTTGCAGTACCGGGGGAGGTTCGTGGAGGGCTGTATCTCCCGAGGGTATGCGCGAGGGCAGGCGGAGGAGTGGTTCGACAACTTCCGCGGCTTCGCGCACTACGGGTTCCCGGAGAGCCACTCCGCGAGCTTCGCGCTGATTGCGTACGCGTCGAGCTGGCTGAAGTGCCACTACCCGGCGGCCTTCACGGCGTCGTTGCTGAACTCACAGCCGATGGGGTTCTACGCGCCGCATACGTTGGTGGCGGATGCGCAGCGGCACGGGGTGGAGGTGCGGGAGGTGGATGTGCAGCGCTCGCAGTGGGACTGCACGCTGGAAGAGGGCGGGAAGGCGCTGCGGCTGGGGCTGCGGATGGTGAGGGGGCTAGGAGAGTCCGCGGGGCGCCGGGTGGAGTCGGCGAAGGGGGAGGGCTTCCGCGACGTGGGAGAGCTGGCGAGGCGGGCGCGGATTCCCCGGCACGAGCTGACGCGGCTGGCGTTGGCGGGAGCGCTGGCGAGCCTGTGTGGCTCGAGGCGCAAGGCGCTGTGGGAGATACAGGCGCTGGGACCGCTGGATTCTGATGACCTGTTCTTCGGGATGTCGATGGACGGCACGGAGGTGGAGCTGCCGTCGATGAGCCTCTACGAGCGCGTGGTGGCGGACTACGACACGGTGGGGCTGTCGCTGGAGAAGCACCCGCTGGAGTTGCTGCGGCCCACGCTGAAGAAGCTGGGCGCGGTGACGGCGGAGGGGCTTAAGAAGGTGCGCTCGGGACAGAAGGTGGCGGTGGGCGGGATGCTCATCTGCCGGCAGCGGCCGCCCACGGCGAAGGGCATCTGCTTCATCTCGCTGGAGGACGAGACGGGCATCGCGAACCTCATCGTGCCTCCGGACGTGTACGAGGCGTGCCGGAAGCAGATCCACGGCGCCCTGTTCATCGTGGGGCAGGGCGTGCTGGAGCGTTCTGGGAAGGTGACGAACGTGAAGACGAAGTTCGTCACCTCACTGAGTCAATGAGGGGACACTGGCCGCTGGTAGGGGACGGGCACGTTGCTGCCCGTGTTTTCGTCACACATGTCCGTGGGCTGCGTCTTCAACAGCGTGGGCACCCTACTGAAGATGTTCTCGGTTTCCCTGGAACAGGCTATTGCTGCACTCCATGCCAACAACAAGAAGCCTGTTATTTCTGTGATGCGCAGAGGCGAGTTTCTTCTCCTCAGATCTGCAGTCAATCTTCTCAGCCAAGATCATGAGCCTTTCAGTCAAAGAGAACTCTCACCAACGGGAAATCACTAACGCAATAGCGAACAAGCGCTGTGTAGGGGGCCTTTCTTGAAACCATTCTGCGCAGTTCGGCGCGTGCCTGGACGTATGACACACTGTTGGGCCCGTCCTGCTGATAGGAGGCGTACATCTCAAGTGCCTTGCTGCGAACCTCAACGAGACAGCGTGAAATAGCGCTGCAGAGATCGGTCGATCGTTGATCTTTCTCGCGGTGAAGTTCTTGCAACTCACGAGCGGTGTTTTCTGCCTGGGTATCGCCTGGACTGGCGGTGTCAAACTCAGGCAGTTCCTGCCCACCGACCTTTGACATCCACTGGCGAATTCGTTGCTCAAGATCATGATGCTCGCCAGGATTTAGAAGCCCTCCAGGCGGATGTTTGCGTCGGCGAGCGCCATTGCACGTACGACAAGCGGGGAAGAGGTTATTCCAATCGAACTCTCCCCCACCATCTCCCTTGGGCTGACGATGTTCGACCTCGAAGCTGCCGCGGACGATCGGCCCTTCGCACAGGTAGCACTTTCCTAGGAAGTCAGCATGGAGTTGGTCGCGCACATCGTCTCCAGCGTAAGACTTTCTCGCAGCAAGGCTTGTAGGGGGGATTGCCGAGCGGGTGACTTTGATCATGACCGCTCACTCCTGCGCCTCGGCCGCACTCGCATGCACTTCCGCTACTTTCAACCGAAGCAGCACGTCGAGTGCTAAACTGTGCGACTTCGCGGCGAGCACGCCTGCAAGTGCGCGCATTTGAGCTTCCTCTTCTTTAGTTCGAGGGTTCTTGGAAAAAAGTCTTTCGAGGTCTTCCAGCTTGCCCCTTGTTGCGATGTCGTAATCGGACTGAACCCCGAAATGTCCCGTAGCTAGGTCGCCATAGCGAATTCCTTGTAGCGCATCGCTACGATCGGCCTTTTGTGTCTCGAGATCGAAGACTACGGCGTTGGGAACGCTTGCGACCACGGCAGGTGAGTGTGTTGCCACGATGAACTGAATGGTTGGAAACGCACGAGTTAAAAACGGTAGCATGGCCTCTTGGAGTCGCAAATGCAGGTGCGTCTCAAGCTCATCAATGATTGCGATACCCTGAGGGTTGAAGGAAGGATCCCCTTTGGCCTGTCGAGAAACTTCAAAACGCACGAGCAACTCAGAGAATAGTTGAATGGCAGAGGCATGTCCATGCGAGAGGCCATGTAGATTAAACTCACGCCCATCCTTGGAGCGCACAAGAGTGTAATCCCATTTGACGCGATCAAAGACCAATTTCAAGCCTGGGTCATCTAGAAGAATCCCAAACGCCTGCCGAGCGCTCTCAAACCAATCGTCAATTCTCCTTACTGTCTCTGACTCTCCATCCTCGCTCGCGAAAGTTCGCTCGGTCTTCTTGTTGACAAGTAGTTGCAGTATGTAGCCAGCCACCGCGTTGCGAGTATCTCCCTGGACCTGAGGTGTTAACGCTTCAGTAGTCAGCGCAAGTCTCTGTGGCCCAGTCACGCTGTTTATTCCCAGTTGACGCTGAGCTGGTGCGTGAAAAAATACGCTGTTGCCTGAAGAGAAGGCTTGATTGATGGAGTGCTGCCCTCCCCCTGTGCTCCACTGTAGTTGGACTGGATGTTCCTGATTCTGATTTAGTATTTGCTTTCGATAGTGCTCAATTCGACTATCAATTGAATATAGTTGATTTTCAAGGTCCGCTATCCGATTCGTACTGCTTGATTGCAGTAGGCTTTGTCGGTTCTTGATTTCCTGTTCCAATGCGGCCTTGAAGGCGTCGTTGTTTTTGAATTGTTTTCGCGCGTTTAGTGTGCATTCTTTGGCAATGCCATTGAGCAGTGTTGTTTTTCCTGACCCATTTGGGCCTGTTATGACTAGATGGCTGAATTGGCGATTTGCGTGAGGGGAAAGATCGATGTCGAAATTGCTCAAATGACGTAATTGATCAATGTGCAGCTTGGTTAAATAGGGCACTGAGCCTCCTAGTTCATCCACGTGCGGTTAGCGGGGTTGGAATACAGAGCTCTCATCATGGTGAAAACTATACTTCAGTATGATCCCATTTCTCGATCTTAGACAGGCGAATTTGATGGTTGCCGCCGATGGCGATTGCATGCTTGGTCTAGAGGTGGGGTGGTTGGCAATGAAATGGTGGTTTGGATCGAGTCAGCTCAGCAGCCGTGCGTCACCTAGATCCATTTCATCCCGGATGAGGTCCACGCCGTGCTGCGCGAACCGCCGTGCCGCTGCCCTGTTTCGCGGCCCGTGACCATTGTCAAGGCACCACTGTGCATGATCGCTCAGCAGCGCCAGTTCCAGCGTCCGTCCCAGCGTCAGAGAGAACCTCCGGGCCCCGGCCTCCATCGTCGCGGGATTTTCCATCGCTCCGAATACCCACGCCCGTGCGTGCTCCAACGCGCCGCTCGCGGCGTCCACGCAGGGCTGCAGGCCCGAGTCCCGCACCTTTGCCAATCGCCCCTCCACCTCGTGGAAGAATGCCTTAAGCGTTCCTTCTTTTGCCAGCGCCCGTAGCGCATCCAGTGACAGCACGTTCGTCGTGCCCTCCCAGATGGACAGCACCTGCGAGTCCGCTTGGAGCCGCGGGATACCCGTGTCCTCCACGTACCCCGCGCCGCCGAACGCCTCGGAGACCTCCGACGTGACGTGCACCGCTTGCCGCCCCGTCGTCAGCTTCGCTAGTGGCGTCACCAATCGCTGTAGAAGCAATTCCTGCTCCGACGCGACCTTCGCCTCCATCCGCCCCAGTAGTTCCACCGCGCGGAATGCCAGCATGAACCCCGCCTGGAACTCCGCTTCCAGTCCTGCCAGTGTATCCACATGGAGCGGCTTCTCCATCAGCTTCGCGCCGAACTGCACTCGTCGCTGCGCGTAGTCACGAGCTAGCGCCATCGCGCGCCTCATACTCCACGCCGAGCCCATAGCATTCCATGTGCGCGTCACATTCAGCATCCACGCCATGTTCTTGATGCCATCCGTCAGCCCGGCCACTGGAGTCGCCAGCGTCCCATCCAGCGTCAATTCCGCCGTGGGCACCTTGCGCGTCCCGAACTTGTCCTTCAGCCGGTTGATCTGGATGCCATTCAGCTTCCCCGCAGCATCCCGGGTTTCCACGTAGAAGATGGCCAATCCCTTGCCACCGGGGCCGTTGCCCTCCGGCCGCGCCAGCGTCAGCGCTATCTGCGCCGTCGTCGCGGACGTGAACCACTTCGTCCCGGACAGTCGCCACCCCTCGGGAGACTGCCGCGCCACCGTCTGCGTCAGGCCCACGTCCGAGCCGCCGGTCCGCTCGGTCATCCACTGGCCCGACGTCCAGAAGCTCGCGGGGTCTCTCGACGTCAGGTGGGGCAGGGCGCGATCAATCAACTCCTGGTTCCCCAGATTGAGCAGCGATCTTGCCGCCCCATCCGTCATCGCCAGCGGGCACGAGTGCACATCCAACGATGCCTGTACGAGGTAGTTCAGGACGAACTGGTGCACGCGGCTGAACTCGGCGCTCTTCTGCTCGTACGCCGTCGCCACCAGCCCCCGCTTCGCCGCGAGGATCTCCGCCTCCTTCCACAGCGGCGACACCTCGATGTGGTCGATGCGCTGCCCCCACGCATCCCACTGCGTCAGCTCGGGCTCGTTCAGCCGGTCGCGAAGCTGGAACTGGTAGAAGTACCCGCCGCCCAGGTCGCCCAGCTCGCGGAGTTCATCCTTCAGCGAGCGGTGCAGGTCTTCCGGCAGGGTGCGCGCCAGGTAGCTCTGCAGGAGCGTGTCGTCGTCGTGCTGGTTTCCAAGTCTCGGCGGGTCCTGGAAGAAGCTCATGCGCCGAAGTTAACACCCGCTCTCGCGGATGGGCACATCGCACAGTCCCGCCGACCTCTTCAGACTTCGTCGAAGAGTCCCCCACAATCCCGGCACGCTCCAGCGCTTCCTTGATGTCCCCGTCAACGATGATGGGTGGATGCCAGCCCCACAGCCGGAACACACGGGCGTCGCCGACCTTCGACTTGTCGATCCGGAGACCGGACACCGAGTGGTACTCACCTACACGTTCCGGGTATCCATCTTCCGGAGTGTAGAGCTGGACCTCTTCACATGCTGCGTCGTCGATACAGCGAACGGTGCACGCGACGTTGAGGATGTGATGGGGCTCGAGTTGTCCTTCGATCTTTACAGGGAAGAGCTGCACGTCATGGGGCGCCATCTCGCGGAATACAGCGACGATCCGCGCGCTCACAACGGGGGTTCCGGCGACGGTTGTCTTGTCGAAGTCCAGGGGATTGCCGGGCCGAGAAAAGGGGATGCGCAGCGGCCCGGGGGCACTCACTGGCTTTCCCTCGATGAACGCCCAGATGTCGGAGACCTCTTGCCCTTCGAGATTCTTGGGCTCACGCAGGTACCAACGCCCCGGTACGTCCACGTCGAAGTCGAGTCGGAAGAAGTGGCGATTCGTCACGTCATGCCTCACAGTCTCCCCAGAATCGAGACTCCCAGCCGAGGCAAGGCCGGGAGCTCCAGGTCAGTTCACTCGCGCGAGCGTCGGACTCAGTTCAGCGTGAACCCATAGTTCGCGCTGTAATTCGAGTCCCACCGGTGGCAGGACCCACGGTCCCAGTTCTCGAACCACATCGACACAGACCTCGCCCCGGCTGGCGGCGTAATCGTCACCGGAACCCCGAACCGCGAGTACCCGGACACCGCCGTGACGCTCTTGCTCCCCGTCACGCCGTTGTCGAACCGGTAGTACACCCACACCTCCCACGTGGGCGCGCCGTTGTAGAGGAGCCGGCACTCGGGGAGCCGGTCGAGGTCGTAGTCCACGACGAACGACTGTCCCGCCGTCAGCGTGCCCACCACGTACTCCACCCAGCCCTCCTGGAACACAATCGTGGGCGGCACCGCCGTCCCCGCCGGCTGCACGGTGAACCGGAAGTTCGTCCCGTAGTTCGAGTCCCACGCCTCGCACCCCGCGCTCGCCACGCGGAACCACACCTCCAGCGGGCCCGCCACGGGCAGGGCGATGACGGGCGCGGCGCCCGTGGACGGAGCACCCGCCACGTCGAAGCTCCCCACCGCACCACCGCTCAGCCGGTAGTACCCCGTGAGGCTCCATCCGGGGCTCCCGTCCGGCAGGGCGGTGCGGCACTGCGGCAGGCGGGTGGCGTCATAGGCCACCTGCACCTGGCCTCCGGCAACCAGCGGCGCGGACTCGGAGAGCGTCCAGTTGGCGTTGAAGGTGATGACGGGCGTCGTCGTCTGCGCCGCCGCGGCGGTACCGATGAGCAGCAGGGGCAGGGTGAGCAAGGACAGAAGTCGCTTCACGGATGTAGCTCCGGTGAGAGGGGTGAGGCCCTCCGGCGGGGGCGAAGGGGCGCGCATCCATGCCACAACCCTCCGACAGGGAAAACCCGGTCCCACGGGAATTCCACCCAAACCCGTCACCGTGGTGTTTCATTGAATCAGCAGCCATGCGGTAGGCTCCGGGGCCAACACCCTCGAGCGAGCGCCAATGTCCCTGTTCAGGAGGCCGTCCCCCCCGGCCGCAGGCGAGCCGGCCGACGAAGACAACAACCGCAGCGTCACCCCCGTGGAGACGCCCGCGGTCCCCGCGGCATCCCCCGTGCTCTCCGGCCCGCCTCGCGCGCGCACGGGGCTCACCGGCACCAGCCCCGCGCTCCCACCCCGGCCTCCCGCCCCCGCCGCCCAGCGCCCGCCACCCGCGCCTCAGGAGGGCACCGACTTCGCCACCGAGCGCCGCTCCGTCGTCGTCTCCCCGGACGCCGCCATCCCTGAGCGCCGCGCCCCGGCCCCGCTCGCCCCACCGCCCGAGCGCCGCGCCCCGCCTGGCGCTCCGCCCCCCGAGCGCCGCGCCGCCGCTCCCGCCCCCCAGGTCGCCACCCCCGCGTACACCGGCCCGGATCGCCGTGCCTCCGCCGCGCCGCCCCCGGGCCCCGAGCGCCGCGCCATGCCGCGCCGGAACACGGACGGCTCCATGCCCGCCGCCACCGGGGACCGGTTCTGGCCCCAGCAGCCGCGCGGCCTGGACGAGACGGGCCTCACGGCGACCTTCATCGAGGAGCTCGTCCTCAAGGCCCTCTTCGCCGCCGGTGAGATGCGCGGCATGGACCTGGCCGCCCGCCTCCAGCTCCCCACGGCCATCGTCGACGACATCATCGAGGGCCTGCGCCGCCAGAAGTACGTGGACATCCGCGGCGGCGGCTCGTCCGGCGTGGGCAAGTCCACGATGATCTACCAGCTCACCCCCTTCGTCACGGACGTGCTGCGGCAGATCAACGACCGCAACCGCTACAACGGCCCCGCGCCCGTGCCCTTCCAGGAGTGGGTGGCCGCGGTGAAGAAGCAGACCGTCCGCGGCAACCGCATCACCCGCGCGCGGATGCAGGACAAGTTCGGCGAGCTCGTCATCCGCGACTACATCTTCGACGGCATCGGCCCGGCGATGAACTCCGGCCGCGCCATCTTCTTCTACGGCCCGCCCGGCAACGGCAAGACGGCCATCTGCCAGGGGATGGTGAACTGCTTCGACGGGGACGTCTTCATCCCCCACGCGCTGCTCATCGACGACTTCGTGGTGAAGATCTTCGACGCCAACCTCCACAAGCCCGTGGAGGACGACGGCGCGCCCGCGTACGACAGGCGCTGGGTGCGCTGCCGGCGCCCGCTCGTCGTGGTGGGCGGTGAGCTGACGCTGGAGATGCTCGACCTCGTCTACTCGCCGGAGGTGAAGTACTACGAGGCCCCGTTCCAGATGAAGGCGAGCAACGGGATGCTCCTCATCGACGACTTCGGCCGGCAGAAGGTGTCGCCCAAGGATCTGCTCAACCGGTGGATCGTCCCGCTGGAGAGCGACATCGACATGCTCACCCTGCACACCGGCAAGAAGGTGCAGGTGCCCTTCGACGTGTTCGCCGCCTTCTCCACCAACCTGGACCCCAGCGACCTCGTGGACGACGCCTTCCTGCGCCGCGTCCGCTACAAGCTGGAGGTGCAGCGCCCGGACGAGGAGCAGTTCCACGAGATCTTCCAGATCATGTGCAGGAAGCGCGGCGTGGAATACGACGCGGCCGCCGTGGACTACCTCATCGACACGCACTACCGCCCGGTGAACCGCCCCTTCGCGGCCTGCCAGCCTCGCGACCTGCTCGACCAGGTCATCGACATGGCCCACTACCAGGGCACCGAGCCCCGGTTGGATCACGCGCTGCTGGACTCGGCGGTGCGGGGCTACTTCGTCCGCTTCGACCAGAACAAGACGCCCTGAGCCTCAGGGCGCCGGGGCGAAGGGCCCCCAGGGCGAGGGCTCCAGCCACTGGCGCACCTCGTCCACGGGGACGTTGGCCAGCACGTCCACCAGCGACATGCCGTGGACGAAGCGGCCCTCGCGGCCCTGCGGGTAGGGCGGGTGCCGGAAGCGCTGCCACAACACGCGCACGTCCGCGTCCCGGAACAGGCCCGTCTGCAGGTACAGCGACGAGCCCAGGCCCGAGTAGTAGGTGTGCGCGCCGAGCTGCTGGCAGTACGCCACCAGCCGTCCCGACTTGTCCTCGCCCTGGCGCTCCAGCGTGGAGGCCAGCAGGACGTGGGGCCGCAGCCCCAGCGGCTCGTGGAACAGCGCCATGCTCGACAGCAGCACCCGCAGCAACGAGCCCGGCCCGCCCTCGCGCGCCGCCGCGTCGTAGAAGGGCTCCATGAGCGGCAGCACCTGCGTGGCGAAGTGCGGCCGCCGTCCGTACAGCGTCACCAGCGTCTGGAGGTGCTTGCGTGCCCACGGCTGGCGCGTGTCCACCGCCAGGTCGCTGATGAGCGTGTCCCGGTGCGGATCCTCCAGGGGGATGGACAGCCACTGGAAGCCGGGCTCGGTGGGCGGGGGCACGGGGACGTTGGCCGGCAGCGCCACGCGGGTGCGCCGCTGCCAGCCGCGCCGCAGCCACTGCACGTTGTCCAGCACCAGCAGGGTGCCCGCGCGCGCCACCTGCTCGTAGAAGTCCACCCACGGCAGGTAGTGAGGCTGCTCGGCCACCAGGATTCCAGGGATACCCGGCACGCTTTCGATGATATGCGGCCGCGACGCCTGCCGTGGCCAGACATCAACCCGTGAAGTCACCTGATTACAGGCCGCTGGCAGACCATGGGGCCGGATAGACCCGCCCTGCGGGGTGGATGGGTGGGTCTGGATTCTCGTACTGCGGGGCTGTAACATTTTAAGTGTACGGCTTCCGCAGGAAGCGGGAAGGGCGGGATGAAGTTCCTCTGCGTCAGCACCGAGCCTCAGCACCCCGTGGCGGAGGAGCTGCGTCGGCAGGGCCAGGACGTCTCCGTGGCCTCGACGGTGCTGGAGGCGGGCTCGGCGCTGGTGCACGGGCCGGTGGACGTGCTGGTGGTGGAGTCCGGGGACCTGGCGGCGGACGCGCGGTGGCTGGACTCGCTGCGGATGCGGGCGCGGCCGGACGAGCCGCTGGTGCTGGGGGTGGCGCGGACGGACTCGGACGCGGACCTGGAGCCGCTGCTGGCGGCGGGCGTGGACGAGTACCTGGTGGCGCCCTTCACCCCGAGCGAGGTGCGCGCGCGGCGGCTGATGCTGGAGCGACGCGGCGCGGCGCGGCGTCAGCGGCGGACGTCCGAGGAGGCGGCGCGCGGGGAGATGGAGCGGCTGGCCGCCATCATCCAGACGCAGGCAGACGTGGCGCTGGCGGGGCTGGACCTGGATGAAATCATGCGGCTGCTGTGCGAGCGCGCGCGGGTGCTGTGCGGCGCGGAGGGCGCGGCGGTGGCGTTGATGGAGGAGGGGATTGTCGAGTACCGCGTGGCCACCGGCAGCGTGGCCCAGCACACCGGCTTCAAGCTGAGGGTGGAGGGCAGCCTCACCGGCGCCAGCCTGCTGCGCGGCGAGGTCATGCGCACGGACGACACCGAGGAGGATGTGCGCGTCAACGTGCACGCCACGCGGCAGGTGGGGGCGCGCTCGATGATTTGCGTCCCACTCTGGCGCGAGGCGCGGCCGGTGGGGGCGCTCAACGTCATCTCCATCCGGCCGAACGCGTTCGATGACCGGGACGTGCGCACGCTGGAGCTGATGGCGGGCCTGCTCGGCGCGGCCATGGGCAACGCCGCGGAGGCGAAGGCGCGCCAGGAGCTGATGGCCCAGCGCACGGCCGCGCTTGCGGCGCTGCAGGAGTCGCAGGAGCTGTTCGCGTCCTTCATGAACAACAGCCCGGTGGTGGCCTTCATCAAGGACGAGCAGGGCCGGCGCATCTGGGTGAACGAGTCCTACCGCCGCTTCTTCCGGCTGCCGGAAGGGGTGGACCTGGCGCTCATCGACGACACGGCGCTGATGCCGGTGGCGTCCGCGGAGCACGTGCGCCGGGAGGACCAGGCGGTGCTCGCGTCGGGCAAGGCCTGGGCCAGCGAGGGCATGATTCCGTCACCGGACGGCAGCGAGCGCTACTGGCTCACCTACCGCTTCATCGTGAAGGAGCGCTCCGGGCGGCGCCTGTTGGGCGGCGTGTCGCTGGACGTCACCGAGCGCAAGTCCATGCAGGCGCAGCTCGTGGTGGCGGACCGGCTGGCGGCGGTGGGCACGCTGGCGGCCGGCGTGGCGCACGAAATCAACAACCCGCTGGCCTTCGTGCTGTCCAACCTGTCCTTCCTCTCCGGTGAGCTGCAGGGCGTGTCCCGCGAGCTGCCGCCGGGGCGCACCGCGGAGATGGAAGAAGTGCTGCGCGAGGCTTCCGACGGCGCGCACCGCGTGCGGCAGATCGTCCGGGACCTGCGCACCTTCTCGCGCGGGGACGACGAGGTGGCCACCGCCGTCAACGTGCAGGCGGTGCTCGAGTCGGCGATTACGATGGCGCGCGGCGAGCTGAAGATGCGGGCGCAGATTGTCCGCGAGTACCGCGAGGTGCCGCTGGTGGAGGGCAACGAGGGGCGCTTCGGGCAGGTGTTCCTCAACCTGCTCATCAACGCCGCGCAGGCCATTCCGCAGGGCAAGCCGGACCAGCACGAGGTTCGCCTGGTGCTGCGCCACTCGGGAGACCGGGTCATCGTGGAGGTGAAGGACACCGGCGTCGGCATGCCGCCGGAGGTGCGCGCGCGCATCTTCGACCCGTTCTTCACCACCAAGCCGGTGGGCGAGGGCACCGGGCTGGGGCTGTCCATCTGCCACGGCATCGTCACCGGCTTCGGCGGCGAAATCACCGTGGAGAGCGAGGAGGGGCGGGGCAGCACCTTCCGCGTCGTCCTCCCGGTGGCGCAGCGCGGCCGCGACGTGGCCCTGCCCCCCATTCGCCCTCACCTGCTGACCTGAGCCTCTAGCGCCGGAACACGGGCGGGAAGACGCGCGGGGCCTTCTTCTTCCTCAGGCAGCGGACGTCCGCGCCCATGTAGCAGGCGGAGAAGGCGCGGCGGCGCAACCCGGGACGCCCGCGTCCGGAGCGGTGCCATACGTGGTTGTGGATGAGGATGGACTCGCCGGCGCGGGCGGGAAGGAGCAGGGCGCGGTGCTCGGCGTCCGCGGCGGCCACCGCGTCCGTGGGGATGACGCCGCCCAGCGCCGTCACCAGGCCGTCCCGGTGGCTGCCGGGGACCACTTCCAGACAGCCGCCGCCCTCGGGTGCGTCGTCCAGCGCCGTCCAGATCTGCAAATCCGGCTCGCGGGTGAGGCCCCACAGCCGGCCCCCGTCCTGGTGCCAGGGCAGGTTGCTGCCCCCGGCCTGGCCCTTGTGGAAGAGGATGGCGCGGTAGAGGACGACGTCGCCGGAGATGCGGGCGCGGGCGATGCGCTCGAACAGCGGGTTCTCCAGCCACGCCAGGAAGCGCGGGTCCTTCTCCAGCTTCTCCAGCTTGCGGTAGTCCAGCGACGGCCCCTGCCAGCCCAGCCCCAGGGGCGCGTCTTCGTACCGGCCCGTGGTCGCGTCCGGCTGGAAGAACATGCCCTCATGGACGACGCGGCCGAGCATGAGGTCGTCCGCCCGCTCGCGCAGGGCCTCCAGGCCCTCGTCGCCGAGCACGCGGCCCAGCCGCGCGTAGCCGTGCTCGGCGTAGTGTGCGAGCGCCAGGCTGATATCGAACTGTTCCGCGTCCACGCAGAGCATGCGCTCACTCATAACCCGGCCGCGCACGGTAGGGGGAGCGTCACGGTGGGGTGCCGGAGGAGGCCGCCGTGGCGCGGGGGCGCTTGCCTGGTGGCAGGGAGACCTTGCGCCCCCCGCCTGGGCGCCCCATGGTTGGAAGTGGCATGCCCTACCGCCGCTCCACGCGCTTCGTCACCGCCCCGGATGGGACCCGGGTGGCCTGGCATACACACCAAGGCAACCTGCTGGAGGACTCCGCCGACACGGAGCTCGCGGAGCGGCCGACGGTGCTGCTGACCAACGGCATCGGCACGTCGGAGAACTTCTGGCGCTACATCGTCGCCAACCTGGAGCAGGACCACCGGGTGGTGCACTGGAACTACCGCGGGCACGGCAGCAGCGAGAATTCCATCAGCGGCGACTACCGCGTGCCCGTGCACGTGGATGATCTGGAGCGCGTCACCGAGGCCGTGATGGCCCGGGGCAACGGGCGGCCGCCGCTGCACGTGGCCTTCTCCATGGGGGTGCGCGTCCTGCTCGAGCTGTACCGGAAGCGGCCGGACCTGGTGCCCGCGATGACGCTCATCGCCGGCACGCCCGGGGCGCCGGGCTCGGGGAAGGACAGCCTGCGCGCGCGCGTGGCGCTGTCCGCCACCCGGGGCCTGTTCCGGGCCACCACGCCCGCGCTGCCGCTGGCGGCGCCGGTGGCGCACGCGGTGATGGCCAGCCGCTTCGCCTATCCACTGGGACGCGCGGTGGGCGCGCTGCGCGCCCGGGCGCCACGCGCGGACATCGACGAGTTCATGCATGCACTGCGGCGGATGAGCCCGGAGGCGTACTGGTACACGCTGCGCGGGCTGGCGGAGGGACACGCGTGGGACGTGGTGGGCCGCGTGAGGGTGCCCACGCTCATCATCGCCGCGAGAGATGACACCCTGGTGCCCCTGAGCGAGGTGGAGCGCATGCGCGATGCCATGCCCCACGCGCACTGGATGCGGGTGGATGACGCCGGCCACGCGGGGCTCCTGGAGGCGGGCACGGAGATCGCCGACGCCGTGCGCGCCTTCCTCGTGCAGCACGGCATGGAGGCGGCCCGTCCGGGCTCGCCCGCCGAGCCGCTTCCGGGCTGAAACACGGCGGCCACAATTTCGTGGGCCCCAATATCCAGTTCTGGATGCTGGCCCACGTCTGTGTCCAGTCGCGGATGGAGCGGATGTCTGTCATTGGATGAACGCGGGACGGCCGGGGGCGGAGCCGGGGCCGTTCAGGTACTGTGATTTTTACATCCATGGTGGATGCGAGGGACACCCGGCCCGGTCGTCCAAGCTTCCCTCCCGGGCGGATGATGTCTTGCGCCGCCCGGCGTGAGTCCGCTGTCCCCTGAGGGGAAGCACATGCAGACCGTCGAGTCCGGCCGCTGCCGCGGCATGAGAAGTCGTGTCGCTTCGTGGTCCCTGGCGTCGTGTGTCCTGCTGCTGGGGACGGGAGGGTGCGGGCCGGTGGAGGACCCTCCCGCCGAGCCCCCCGCGCTTCGTACCCAGGGCCAGGACGTCGAGACCGACAACAACCTGTCCCTCAATGGCTTGTCATTCAACGGCCTGTCATTCAATGGCCTGTCTTTCAACGGGCTGTCGTTCAACGGCCTGACGACGCCGTCCTTTCATTCGTGGTTCGACTCCAATCCGGCGAAGGCCAACGAGGTGATGCGCTACCTCGTCCGCTGTGCCGTGGCGGCGGGACAGACGCGCACGTACACGCAGCCCACGTCGGGACAGACGTATACCTGGCCAGGAGCCCTGGGACTGGCGCCGGTGTGGGCCGGTGGCTCGCCAGCGTCGACGCTCGAGCAGCAGCTCGTCTCCGCGTGCCTCGCCGCCCATGTGAATCCCTACGGGGTGAATGTCCCCATCTCCGTGCTGGGCCGGCACGCGCAGGGGCAGGTCATCCCGTATACGAGCGATGAGCTGAACACCTTCCCGAAGCAGGAGTCGTGCTTCTTCGGCAACCTCTTCACCGGGCAGGGCATCTACGCGGGCAGTCGGGGGACGCTGCTGAACCAGAGCTTGAGCAGTTCGCGGGCGTGCGCCGTGGTGGACGGCTCGGGGAGCCAGCGCAGGCAGTGCCTGCCCATCTACTTCGTCGGCGAGTGCGCCAGTCATTGCACGCTGGATGCCTCGGGGTTGTTCTACGCCCAATGCACCTACGCGAACGTCACGTACCGGCCCCTCGTCACGCGGCTGAGGGACCGGGACATCTACCGGTGCGGTGATGGCATCTGCCAGGTGACCGAGTCGTGCGGGAACGTCAACTGGTACAACAGCTGCCTCCCGGACTGCGGCGTCTGCGGCGGGTGAGTCCGGGCGCGTCATGGGCGTCCGCGCGGCCCGTCCCCGAGGGTCTGGCTCCGCCCGGCACAACCGTGAAAAAGTGCACACGGGTGTGAGGCTGGCAGTGGCCTCCGAAGGGGGGCTGTACCGTGAAGATCCTGCTCGTCGAGGACGAGGAGAAGATGGTGGCGCTCCTCCAGCGCGGGTTGGCGGAGGAGGGCCACACAGTGGACGTGTGCTCGGAGGGCCGCGAGGCGCGGGAGCGCGGTGCTCAGGATGGCTACGAGGTCATCATCCTCGACTGGGCCCTGCCGGGCGTGGATGGCCTCACGCTGCTGAAGCACTGGAGGAGCGCCGGGGTGCGCACGCCGGTGTTGATGCTCACCGCGCGAGGCACGACGCCGGAGAAGGTGGCGGGGCTGCGCTCGGGCGCGGACGACTACCTGGTGAAGCCCTTCGACTTCGACGAGCTGCTGGCGCGCCTGGAGGCGCTGTGCCGCAGGGGCGAGCCGGAGGATGGGCTGCTGCGGCTCGGGGGCCTGGTGCTGGACCCCGGCCGCCGGGTGTTGCGCCAGGGCGCGCGCGAGGAGCCGCTGACGGCGCGCGAGTTCGCGCTCTTCTCCGCGCTGGCGAAGCATCCGGGAGAGCCCCAGGTGCGAGCCCGGCTGCTGACCCAGGCGTGGGGGCCGGACTTCGACGGCAGTGGCAACGTGCTGGAGGTCTACGTGGGCTACCTGCGCACGAAGCTGGAGCGGCTGGAGGCGACGGACGTCACCATCCGCTCCGTGCGGGGCGTGGGTTACAAGCTGGTGGTGGCATCCGGGGACGGGTCGCCTTGACGCTGACGCGGCGGCTGTGGCTGTTGGGGGCGCTGGTTCCGACGCTGGCCACGCTCGCTGCGCTGGTCATCGCGGGGCGGCTGTTCCGCTATGACCTGGAGCGCTCGCTGGACCGGGCGCTGCTGGCGCAGGCCGCGGTGGAGAGCGTCAGCCTCTTCGACGGCCCCGACCAGGAGGTGCACCTGCACATGGCGGTGTCCCCGCTGGTGGACCAGGTGCGTCCCTTCGCGCCGCAGGGCTACCTCTACGGGCCGGATGGAATGCTGGTGATGCGCTACCCGCCGCTCCCGGAGCAGGCCCACCTGGAGGAGCGCCTCGTGCCCGGTGTGCCCGGCGCGGAGCCGGCGCTCTCCACGCGGACGGACGCGGACGGTGGCCGGTGGCGCGAGGTGCTGGTGAACGTGCGCTCGCCGCACGGGGAGCGGTTCGCCCTGCGGCTGTCGGCGTCGCTGGGGCAGGTGGATGGCTCGGTGGGCACGTACTACCGCATGGCCTTCTCGCTGGCGGCGGTGACAGGGCTCCTGCTGCTGGGGGTGCAGACGCTCCAGGCCCGGCGGCTGGCCCGGAGGCTGGATGCGATTACCGGGCACCTGGGCCAGTTGCGCGAGGGGGACTTCTCGAACGCGCCGGCGGAGGACCTGGGCCGTGACGAGATTGGCGAGCTGCGGGCGGTGCTGGCCGAGGCGACGCAGCGGCTGCGGGGCGCGAGGGAGGCGCAGGAGCGGCTCATCGCGGACGCGGCGCATGAGCTGCGCACGCCGCTGTCACTGATGCGGACGACCATGGACCTGGCGCTGCGACGGGAGCGGGAGCCGGAGGAGCTCCGGGCCAGCCTGCGCGAGGCGCGGCGCGAGGTGGAGCGACTGGCGGTGCTGGCGGGGAGCCTGCTGGACCTGGCATCGGTGGGGCGGGGGGCGTGGGACCGCAAGAAGGGGGACCTGGCGGTGGTGGTGGCCCAGGCGGTGGAGGGAGCACGCGCGGAGGCGGAGCGGCGGGGCCTGCTCATCCACCTGGACGCGCCGGAGCCCGCGGAGGCGCACTTCGATGCGGGAGGGCTGCGGCAGGCGGTGGACAACCTGCTGGCCAACGCCCTGAAGTTCTCACCGGAGGGTGGGGAGATCCGCGTGCGGCTGTCGCGGGAGGCGGAGCGCTACCGGGTCAGCGTGTCGGATGACGGACCGGGTATTCCACCCGCCGCGCGTGAAGCGGTGTTCGCCCCCTTCCACCGGCTGGCGGACACCGCGGCCGGCAGGCCCGGGGTGGGGTTGGGGCTGGCCATCGTCCGCGAGGTGGCGGCGAAGCATGGCGGCCGTGCGTACGTAGCGGACAGTGCCGCGGGCGGGGCGGAGGTGGTCCTCGAGGTGCCCGTCGCCGCGGGCGCGGTCCAGACCCGGCCGGAACCGAACCGCGGCACCCTGGCCTGATGTCGGGCAGGGCGTCCGGTGCCGAGCGCGCGCCTGCCCTCGTGGCCCCCTTGGGGAAGTCCACGGCCGCATCCACCCTCGACGGGTAGGGGCGGTGACCCGACTCAAGGACAGTCTCGATGTCGACATTCCGTGGTCGACGCACCCGTGGGCTCTCCACGTGCTTCGCCCTGGCGCTCCTGCTCCTGTCTGCGTGCGCCTGTGAGAGCGCCGAAAAGGGCGCGCCAGACGGCCAGCCGCCCCCTGCGTCCACGCCCACCGACGAGCGGCCAGGCCTGTTCAATGCCTCGGCCCTCAGGGTCAGTCGCTCCCCGGACCGTGCGGAAGAACAGGCGCTCGCGGGGAGCACGCTCCAGGGCAGCGTTGCCATCTTCGTGGCCCACGGCGCTGGAAGTGGCATCACCCGGGTGGAGTTCTTCCTGGACGCACCCACCCGGGAGCGCTCGCCGATATCCCTGGACCTCAGCGTCCCCTTCGACTTCGCGGGGACGGCGCTCGACGGGAGGGCCACGCTCTACGATACGCGGCAGTTCGCCGACGGGGACCACTCCCTCACGGTGGTCGTCCACGACGCCGACTTCCATGTGGATGAGGCCACCGCGAGCTTCACGGTGGCCAACGCTTCGGTCCCCGCGCCGCCGCCCGTTCCCTTGCCTCCGCCCGTACCCTCGGCGCCTCCCGGACTGCGCACCGTGGATGCGTGGGAGCGGCTGTTCCTGAACACCTGGGAGCGCGAGCACAGGATGGAATACCTGCCCCGGAGCAAGTCGACGGACAGCTGGGACTTCTACAGCCTCGCGTACGGCATCGACGCCAACACCGCGATGTACCGGGCCACCGGACGGACCGTGTACCTCGACCGCGCGCTGCTCTACGTCAACAACCTGGTCGACACGGCCCGCGTCTCCCGGTCTCTCCCCCGGAGCCAGTTCAAGGACGGTTTCCTCGGCTGGGCTTCGACCCTGTCGGACCCCGCGGGGGAGGAGGTGCCGCTGTACGAGAGCTACTGCTGGCGCTACGTCACGCGCCTGCTGCGCGTCATCCGCGAAACGCCCGAGCTCTACGTCAACACCGCCTATCGCTCGCAGTACGAGCGACTGCTGGCCTTCACCGAGAAGAACATCTTCGAGAAGTGGTTCGTGCGCGGGGCGGACGCCTTCATCTACCGCAGCCGCACGCACCTGGCCGCGCACTGGGCCTTCATCGCCATGGACCTGGCGCTCATGACGGCGGACACCGCCGCGCGGCCCACCTACCAGGCCGTCTTCGACAACATCAACCAGGACCTGCCCAACGTCAGTGCGTCCCTGCGCGCGCAGCTCGAACCCCACCCCCGCTACCCGGAAGCGTGGTTCTGGAGTGACAGGTGGGGCTCGCACGAGCCGCCCGGGCAGGACGTGGCGCACGCGAACGGCGTGCTCGCGTTCCTCGTCGAGGCGCACGACGCCGGTCTCACGTGGACGGATGACGACCTCCGGCGCTTCACCGCGACGCTCAACACCGTCATCTGGCCCGAGGACGGGACGTACGCGGAATACGTCGACGGCTCCGGGAGCGGTGACGGCTGGTTCAACGATGGCCTGATGAAGCTCGGCCGCTACGACATCGGCCTGCAGCGCCGGCTGGAGCAGCACCGCGTGGGGCAGAACATCCAGTTCTTCGCCAACGGCGCGCTCAACGTGCGCATCCTGTCCGAGCACCAGGGGCCTTGAGGCGAAGGCTCGAGCCTCCACATCGAGCTTCAGGCGGGGAGGACATGCCTCATCCCGCTTCCTGGTCGGAGGCACCACCCGCCGCGGGCAGCAGGTCGACCCCCAGGGTCATTGGCTGGACGCGGGCTGCAGGAACAGCAGGTAGTGGTCCGGAAGGTCGTTGTACTCGGACACGATGGAGTAGCCCGCCTGCTGTGCGGCGGCGACGAGCGGAGGGCGCATCGCCCGAAGGTGCGTCACCGCGATACGGCCATTCGGGGTGAGGGCGAGACGCAGCCTGGTCAGGTAGGCCACACGGTCCGAGAGGAAGTGGTCCACCTCGGAGAGAAGGATGAGGTCGTACGCACCGGGTTCGAGGCCCGGCTCGTCCGGCTCCACCTTGCGCACCACGACGTTCTTCCTCTCGGACGTGCGTGCGCGAAGCCGCTTGAGGGCCTCGTCGTTGATGTCGGTCGCGACCACCTGTCCCGCCGGACCGACGGCCTCCGAGAGTCGCTGCGTGAAGTAGCCCAGGCCCGCTCCGACATCGGCAATCCGCTGTCCCGGCACAATCCCCAGCGCGGCGATGAACCTGGCGGGCTGACGGGACTGGTCATACGAGGCCTGCACTCCCTCGATTCCTCCGAGCCCGTGCAGGTCGACGGGTTGCTCCACCGCGGGAGCCTCCGTCGCTGCCCGGGCGGGCTCGCGGCGCTTCGCCTCTCCGCTCTCGGAGCGACATGCGCCTGTCGTGGCCGTCACCAGACAGAGCAGCAGCCTCGCGAGACGACGGGGCGTTACATGGGCACGAAAGAGAGTCATCAACGGGTGCTCCTTCGAGGGTTGCACCCGCATGCTGGCTCACGGCGTCAGGGGAATCCACTCCGACGCCGCGACGAGCCCGCCCGTGGCCACGTCCAGCGCCGCGAGCTGCGCGCCCTGCACGCCCACGCGCCGGTTGATGCCGAAGGTGACGGGCGGAGACACGCCCGTGTCGAAGTCGCGCAGCGCTTCCAGGTGTTGCACCAGGCTGGCCCGCGTCACGTCCGCGCCGGTGCGCGTGAGGGCCTCCACCAGCACTCGCGCCGCCGCGTAGGCCCCGAGCTGGAAGGCCGTGTGTCCCGGCTCCAGGCCATGCCGCTCCATGAACGCGGCGAACGTCTTCAAGTCGGGCGCGCGGGCTCCCAGCCCCGCCGGGTACACGAAGCGCACGCTCCCAGCCGAGCTTCCCACCGCCACCGGGTCCGCGAGGCTCGCGGGAGCGAAGACGGGCACCCCGGGCGCATGTGCCTCCAGCGCCCGTAGCAGCGTGCCGAGTCCCGCCGAGGTGCCCGCGTACAGCACCGCGGGGGGAGGTGCCGCGGCCCACCGTTTCACCATGACCTCCAGCTCCGTCAGCGTCCCGTCCTCGCTCGGGGCCAGCTCCACCGGAGGTGCCAGCTCCCGGCGTTCCGCCTCCTCTCGCACCGCCCGGGCCCACGCGCTCCCGGCCTCGCCGCCCGCATGCGCGACGGCCAGAGGCTTGCGGCGCAGCTCGGGCTCGTGCAGCCGGGCCAGATGCTGCACCGTCAGCCGCGCCAGCGCGGGCTCATCCGGGTAGAGGAAGAACACGGGCGCGTCCTCGTCCGATGCGCCTCCGCCCAGCGTCAACGGCAACACCAGCGGCACGCCCTCCTGGGCCAGCAGTGAGTCCGAGGGCAGCGCGCCCTGTCGCACGCTGGCCACCATCGCCAGCACACCCCTGTCGAGCAGCCGCGAGGTGGCATCCGGTTCCGCTGCCGGCCCGCCCGGTCGCGCCCGCGAAAATGCCCCGCCTTCCACTGCCAGCCTGTCCGGACTCCCGAGAGTCCCTCCCGGTCGCGCATGGAGGGCCGCGTCGTCCTCCACCACCAGCTCCAGCTTCCGCCGGAAGATGCCGCCGCCCGCGTTCACGTCCGCGAACACCGCGCGCACCACGGCCGCGGCTTCCTGTCCCAGCGGACCGAGCCGCCCGCTGAGCGGCAGCGCGGCGCCCACGGTGAGGGTGGACGCGGTGACTCCCGGATCCGGCTGGTCACCCAGTTGTTGGAGGTACCCGAGCAGCTCCTCGCGCTCCACCTCACCCAGCGCATACCGGGGCATGGCCACGCCCAGCTCACGGCCGCTCGCGGACACGCCCTCCGTGACAGCGCGAAGCAGCAGCTCGCGCGTATACGCCGGGCGGGCCCGGTCCTCGACCTCGCCCACCGCGCGCGAGCGGACATGCCCGAGCGCGCCAGGGGTGATGTCCGGCACCTCCACGCCGCCCTCGCGACTGCCCCGGCCGCCGGGCCCATGGCAGCGCGCGCAGGCCGCCACCCCGCCGCTCAGCTCCACCCGCTCGGGCGCCAGGAACCCCATCAAGGGCTCGCCCCGGACGCTCTGGCCGCGCTGGAAGAGACTCCGCCCGCGCTTCGCCAACGCCGGGTCCACGGGGCGGGGTGCTTCGGTGCGCTTGCACCCGGCCACCAGCACCCACGCCGCCAGCACCCATGCCCACCGCATGCCGCTCACCGGAGTCACTTCGGGTCGTTCAGGTGTTCCACGGCGTGGACGATGTTCTCCACCTGCGCCATGGCGGGAGACTTCACCCACATGCCCGTGGCGGCATCACCGATGAGCAGTGTGGTGTTGTGCGCGTCGGGCGTGTCCACGTACCCGCCCAGCTTCTTCAGCACGAGGGTGATGTTCTCCCGCGAGCCGGTGAGGAAGTACCACCCCCGCTTGACGCCGAACTTCTTCGCGAAGGTGCCCAGGCTCTTGGGCGTGTCGTTCGCCGGGTCCACGGAGAGCGTAATCATCGTGATGTCCCTGCCCACGCGGTCGCCCAGCTTCTCCTGCACCTCGGTCAGGTGCTTGGTGATGGGCGAGCACGCCCCCTTGCACGAGGTGAAGGCGAAGTTGATGAGCACCTTCCGGCCGCGCACCAGGTCCTCGTAGAAGCGGTGCGTCTTGCCGTGCTGGTCCACCAGCTCCGTGTTGGTGAAGTACTTCGCGGCGGCCGCATCCTGGGCGGCGGAGTCGCTGCCCGTCGAGCCCAGCTCGGACGGGGCGGCGGACGCGGCCCGGGCCTCGCGAATGGCCTCCAGGATGCGGGAGGGGCTGCCCAGCCCGTCCACGCGCGTCCAGGAGTCCGCCACCGCGTTGCCCACGAGCACGGTGGGGCGGTGGGCCTCCTTGTCCGGCACGTAGCCGCCCAGG
This sequence comes from Pyxidicoccus sp. MSG2, assembly GCF_026626705.1. NCBI lineage: Bacteria > Pseudomonadati > Myxococcota > Myxococcia > Myxococcales > Myxococcaceae > Pyxidicoccus > Pyxidicoccus sp. MSG2. The sequence continues at coordinate 12,698,128 of NZ_JAPNKC010000001.1, read as the reverse complement.
GCCACCAGCGCCTCCTTCACCTTCGCCGGCTCGCCGGTGAGGAAGGACCAGCCGGGCCCGGCCTTGAAGGGCTCGGCGAACTTCGCCATCCGCTCCGGCGTGTCGTTGGCCACGTCCAGGGTGATGGAGATGAAGCGCACGTCGCTCTTCGGACCCAGGTCCTGCTGCACGCGCGCCATCGTCGCCGTCATCGGCGTGCAGATGGTCTTGCACCGCGTGAAGATGAAGTTGATGGCCACGGTGTGCCCGCGGACCAGGTCCGTCCACAGCCGCACCTTGCGGCCCGTCTGGTCCACCAGCTCCACGTCCGGCACCTCCACGTCCAGGGACGCGGGCTTCGTGGCGGACGGTGGGGGCATGGGGACGGCGACGTCCGAGGCGAGCACGGGCGTGGCGAGCGCCAGCGCCAGCGCGGCGGCCGACTTCCAGAGGGAGGAAAGGGTGTACGTCTTCATCAGGGGACCTTGGTGGAAGCGGTGGCGGCGGGGGAGGGCAACACGCCCAGGGTGAAGGTGGGCAGGCGGCCCAGGTCGATGCCCCGGCTCTCCACGCCCACGACGAACTTGTACTGGCCGGGCTCCGGCGGAGCGAAGTCCACCTCGAACTGGCCCTCGGCGGTGCGGCGAGGCTCCGTGCGCCACTGCCACGTGCCCGGCGTCTTGAACATCAGCACGCGAATCTCCTCCGGCTGCACGGGCAGTCCACCCGTGCCCGCCGTGGGCTCCAGCTTGAAGCGCAGCGGTACCGTGGAGCCGGCGGTGAAGGTCGCCTTCGGGTCGAACTCCGGCGTGAGCGCCAGCGGCAGCTTCTTGACGAGCGCCGCGTCCTCGGGGACGCCGCCCACCTTCCATTCCGTGCAGACCACCGCGCGCGGGTTGTCCAGGAGGAACTGGACGTCGTAGGTGCCGTTCTCCCGCACCGTGCCCGAGGCCGTGTAGACGCCGGGCTCCACCTCGCGCAGCGAGCGGTCCAGCACCAGCACGGCGCGGGGCTCGCGGCCGTAGTTCAGGTGGGTGCCGCGCGGGGCCATCATGCCCTCCTGGTAGAGGTAGAGGGCGCGGTCCGCGGTGCCGGCGACGATGACGCCATTGCCCTCCGGCAGCGGGGCGATGGGGTCCGAGCGGCCCAGCTCGCGCGCCTCCGCCGGCGGTTTCTGCCCCATGGTGACGTGGACGACGGCCGGCTTGCCGGTGCCCTCCAGCGTCCTCAGCTCCACCAGGGATACGCGGCCCTCCTGCGTGTTGCGCACGTAGGCGAAGGCGTCCGTGAAGATGACGGAGTCCGGCGCGGAGAAGCCGGTGAGCGAGTGCGCCACCTGGCTCGTCGCCGCGTCCACGATGTCCACCACGCCGGCGTCCCGGTGCACCAGGAAGGCCCAGCGGCCGGTGCGGTCGAAGCGCAGGGCCTCCAGGCCCGGCTTCACGGGGATGCGGCGCGACACCTCGCGGGCGGCCGGGTCCACCACCAGCAGTTCGTGGGTCCGCGTCTGCGCCACGAAGACGGCGCGAGCCACCGGGCTCCAGGCCACCGCGCCCGCGCCCGCGCCAATCATCACCCGGCCCAGTACCTCGCGTGAGCCCACGTCCACGGCGATGAGCGAGTCTCCCTCCTCGCTGGTGAGCCACGCGGTGCGGCCCTCGTCGGAGAAGGCCATTTCATGCCGGCCGGGGCCCGCATCCACCGTCTCCACCACGGTGTGCGACGCGGTGTCGATGACGCTCACCGTGCCGTCCCCGTCGTTGCTCACCCACGCGGTGCGGCCGTCCGGGGCCACCGCGATGCGGCCCGGCTGCCGTCCCACGCGCACGGGACGCAGGGCGAGGAAGCGCTCCGTGTCCACCACGGACAGGGTGTTGGTGGAGGGCACCGTCACGTACACCGCCGAGCGGTCCTTCAGCAGCGCCCAGTCCGCCACCGCGCCGCCCACCGACACCAGGCTCTGCAGCTTGGTGCGGCCGAAGGCAATCTGCGGGTTGATGACGGACAGCGTGTGGTCGTGGTTGAGGGTGAGGAACCAGTAGGCGTTGAGGTCCACCTCCGCCCGCGCGGTCAGCAGTCCGCCCAGGTACGTCTTCACGCGCTCCTTGCACGCGGCGTCGTCCAGGGGCGCGCCGTCCCTGGCGCGCAGCGACAGCCAGCCGAGCGGCCGGCGGCCCTGGAGCGGCTCGCCCGTCTTCGCATCCTCGAGCACGAAGCGCGCGGTGCCCTCCAGTGGCGAGCCGCGTTCGGCAGCCAGGGGTCGCGGAGCCAGCGCCAGGTCGAAGGACACGGACACGCCCTCGCGCTCCACGGACACGGGGGGCGCGGTGATGGCGGGAAGAGGTGCGGCGGGAGGTGGAGGCTGGGGTGGGCGGGCCAGGAAGAGCCCACCGGCGGCCAGGAAGCCCGCGGTCAGCAGGCCGGAGGCGGTGAAGAGGATGCGCTTGCGCATGGGGTGTGCGGAGGAACCAGGGCGAAGGGAAACGAAGAAGCGGGCGCGGCGCGGGCGGGGGGAAGCCCCGCGCCGCACCCGATGCTGCTCTGCGGCCGGGCGGCTACTTCACCCGGTAGACACCCCACAGACCGCCGCCGCTCCAGAGGAAGCTGGCGTGGTCTCGGTACAGGTAGTCACCCGGGACGCCGTACGCGCCCCCGGCCCCGTACTCCGGGACGATGTTGTAGGACTGCGACACCGACGCGCCGCCCTGGGTGGCGATGATGGGCGACAGCGCGTTGGGCCCCATGACGCGAGACTGGGCGCCCGCCGCCCACGGATTGCGCCGCCACTCCGCGCCATGCAGGGAGATGGCGTGCTGCCGCGAGTGGCCGCTCGGGTGGCCGAAGCGCCAGCGCAGCGGCTCGCCCGCGTTCGCGGTGAACACCGGCGTGGCCGGGTCGCCGTGGACGACGGAGCTGAGGATGTTGCGCAGGTCGTAGTTGTTGATTTCCTCCGGCGGCGTCTGCGGAGGCACTCCCAGCCGGGCCCAGAGCGGCTCGGTGCGGTAGTTGAACGCCTTCTGGCCCGTGTCCTGTGAGTCGTCGATGCCGGCCGTGTTGCGCAGCGACCGGCCGCTGTTCAGGTCGTCGGTGTCCCAGAACTTGTCGTTGTCGGACTGCAGGCCGAGGTCGTCCTGGAAGAGGTTGACGAACTCGCGGAACGTCTCCTGCGAGCCGTCCACCTTGGTGTACGTCACCCGCGCCTGGGCCTCGGTGCCGGTGTCGGTCGTCCACGCCGAGTTTGTCGGCTCGATGATGAGCGCGCCGATGGCACCGTGCATGCCGTGGTTGATGACGTCCGCCATGTTGCGCAGGTTGACGATGCCGAACTCCATGCCCGTCACCTTGCCCAGGGGGAACGGCGAACCCTTCGCCGCGCTCTTGAACTCGCCGGCGAACCACCGGTACACGCGCGTCTTGCCCGGCTTCACCGTCTGCACGGCGTTGAGGCCCACGTTGGCGCCGTCATCCGTGTTCACGTCGTAGTTGACGAGCTGCGGGTGCAGCGACACCTGGTTCGACATCCGCACCTGGTTGACGTTGAAGTTCTCGGTGATGGCGGAGTGGTGCGCCCAGATGTCCGTCTTCGGCAGCGTCGTGGAGGGCAGCCGGTTGGTCAGCGTCACCTGCACGCACTCGCCCGCGCGGGCCCGGAGGATGAGCGGCTCCGGTCTGCGCTTGCCGTCCCGGAGCGCCGTCAGGTGCGCGTCCTGGGCGAAGATGATCGCGTCCGGGTCGTAGATCAGGTAGTCGTCGTTGTAGACGAGCCGCTGGTTGGGCAACCAGTTCTTCGCGTCGATGGCGGAGACCTTGTACGTGCGCACCGGCGCGCCCCTCGGGCACGAGTCCGTCAGCACGGGCTTGATGCCGAACCAGCCCGCCGCCTCGGCCTTGGTGACGATGTCGGCGTCGACCTTCATCATCGCCTCGCGGTCGGCCATGAGGTGCTCCACGGTGCGCGGCGCCAGCTCCTTGCCGAAGTCGTCCACCTCGTAGGACTTCTGCACCGTCTCGTCCTGCTCGCTCATCTGCTCGAGGCCGGCCTCGCGCGGCAGCTCCTCCAGCAACACAGGCGGGTAGGGCATCGCCTCGCCCGGCTTGGCGCCAAACGTCTGGAGCTTCGGCCGCTTGTCCGCGGCGAGCAGCGCCACGTCCGCCAGCGAGCGCACGCCAATCTGCTTGCGCTTGTACGTGCGCATGATGCCCCACATGCCGTTCCACAGGTCGCCGTTGGACGCGCTCATGTACATGTAGTCCGCCGTCTCGTACGGGCCGACGATCTGCGGCAGGCCGTCGCTGAGGTCGAACTCGAAGTGCTCGGAGATGCCAATGGCCTGGGCGTTGTAGAAGCCGCTGTTCGGGTCGTACATCTCCTTGAGCCACTTGTTGCCGTGGAGGCTGAACGAGTGCTGCTCCTCCTCCGAGCCCTGGATGAGGCGGATGCGGACCTTGTCGCCCACGTAGCCCTCCAGCAGCGGCGTGTACGGGTCGCCATGGACGTCCGAGCGGAAGACGTTGGCCATGTCTCCGCGCCAGTCCGTGTACTGCGCCCGGTCGCTGCAGCTGATGCGCTCGGAGATGCGCAGGGGGATGGGCTCGTTGTAGTAGTTGACCGTCATCGCGCCCGGGTCCGCGGCGCTGATGGCCTCCGGCATCGGCGTGGGCCTGAAGCCGATGGCGACGGGCAGCTTCTCCTCCTTGTAGTTGGGAGGGTTCACCGGCTTGCCGCACTCGTCGTAGTAGGGGACGTAGTCGGCGAAGGCGAGCGCGAACTCACGGAAGCTGTTGGCGGGGTTGGCGGTGATGATGCGTGCGCGCCAGCTGGTGGGACCACCGTCGGCCACGCGCGAGCCGAAGTACACGGGGCTCTTCATGTCCTGCCACTTGGAGCCCGGCTCCTCGACGATGAGCGCGCCGTAGAACCCGTGCTGTTGGTGCGACGACGGGCCGAAGTGGTCGTGCGTGAAGACCGTCTCCAGCGCGTGGTGCTTGCCGGTCGCGGTGGGCTTCAGCGGGTCCGCCCACCAGCGCTGCACGGTGGTCTGCGCCGTCGGCGGCGCGCGGGGGATGCGCGGGTGCGCGGTGGGGATGGTGAGCACCGTCCTGACGCCCGTCTCGCTCACGTTGCCATCCGCCGCGAAGGCGCCGCCGGCCAGGTTGGCCAGGTGGATGCGGTCCGCCACGGTGTCCGAGGACAGCGTGCCGTCCTCGTAGTTCCATCCGTTGCCGGCGCCGTCGGACGCCGTCACGTCGAACTTCACCAGGTGGATGTGCTGCCCGATGACGTCCGTGGGCGTGTAGATCTGGAAGTCGTCCGGCTCCAGGTGCGCGGGGATGAGGTTGGTGGCGTAGAAGTTGATGCAGTCGTTGGACTCGGCGCGGAAGAAGAACGGCTCCGGAGGGCGCTTGCCGTCCTGGGTGTCCGCCACGTCCTCGTTGAGCACCATCAGCCGGCCCTGCGGGTCATGCCAGCCGGCGCGGTTCACGTTCTGGACGGCGACCTGCAGGTACGTCGCGCGGTAGTTGCGCATCGGGACGTTGGCGGGGCAGGGGTCCGCGAAGGGCGCACCGGCCACGGCCGGGCGGCCGTTGATGAGGAATCGGCCGGTGGCGCCCGACGGCGTGTAGGCCGGGTAGGACCTCGCCGCGTCGCCGTGGAAGGTGGTGGCCGCCGCCCAGTTGGGGAAGGTGCCCGCGTGGAAGGACATGGCCGCCTGCTCCAGCGCGGTGCCGTTCTGCGGCAGCAGCTTGATGTTGAGCGCGGAGGGGTCCACGTCGAAGCGGCCGGAGTTGCCATACGTCACCGGGCCCACCGCGCGCGTGACGATGTGGCGCGGCAGGCCGCCGTCGAACTCGATGTCCAGCGGAGCCTGGGGCGCCCGGCGGCCGGACATGCCGGCGATGTAGAAGGGGAAGCCGGGGAACGCGGGCCGCGTCATGTTGCCCGACGGCGTGCTGACCACGGTGGCCGCGTACGTGGGCATGGGCGGCATGGCGCGCTGGGGGATGGGGATGACGGCCGGGTTGGGCGTGCCGCCGGTAATCTCCGCGTCCGGCAGCATGCGGTCCTTGGTGCCCGCCTCGAACACGTCGTGGACGCGCCAGAGGGCCCACATGCCCTGGGCGAAGTGCGGGTACAGGTGGCAGTGGTGGATGGAGTCGCCCGCGGTGAGGTTGCGGTTGCCGGAGCCGCCGAAGTTGATGTCGTAGGTGAAGGCGGAGGCCGGCCCGATGGTCTGCGAGTCCAGGTAGTTGGAGTCGCTGACGCTCGGGGAGAACTTCCACTGGTGGGCGTGGAGGTGGAAGACGTGCGTCTCCGCGGGGCCCGCGTGGATGTTGCGGATGCGCACCGGGTCGCCCAGGTAGCTGTGGTGCACGTTGGACGGGTCATCCGGGTAGAGCGCCGCCACGGCCTTGCCGCTGGCGTCCTTCTCCACGTTCATCGCCGGGTCGCCGTTGGCCCAGGACTCGAGGAAGAACTCCTCGTACTCGCAGGTGACACAGTCCTTGGTGGGGCCGATCTTCGCGCGGTTGGCGAGCAGTTCCGCGCCCAGGCCGGCCACGCCGTAGTTGATGCCGAAGCCGTCGCGCACGCTGTGGAAGGTGGGGTTCCACTCCAGCTCGTCGAAGGCCTGAACCGCCTTGATTTCGTCATGGTAGATGGCCGTCAGCTCGCGGAAGTGCCCCTGGTCCATGGACGTATTCGTCTGCATCACCGTGGAGCGGTAGCCGGTGATGATGGCCTCCAGGTCTCCGTGGCGGATGCGGTTGCTGGAGTCGAGGATGGCCAGGTGCGGCCGGCCGGTGGAGTCCACCAGCTCGTAGTTGATGAGCGGGGTGCCGTCCGGGTTGGCGCCGGTGGCGACGGCCTTGAGCACCGCGTTGCTCACCTTGGAGCGGTACCACTTGCTGCCCTGGGGCTCCACGTTGACGGCGCCGAAGAGGCCCTGCGCGGTGGAGCCTCCGTCGCCCTGGCCGCCGAACGAGGCGCCCATGCTGTAGAAGAAGAAGGTGCCTTCGTGGTCCGCGTACCAGGTCTGGCTGATGCTGTTGCCGGGCGCCACGAGGCTGCTGCCATTGAAGCCCACGTTGGCGCCGTCCGAGCCGATGCTGACGTACTGCAGGCCCTGGATGTGGAGCGACGCATGGCGGGTGGCGGGTGAGTCGTTGCGGTGGTCGTCCTCGAATTCCACCTCTTCACCGGGGAAGAACCACCGGCCGCCCACGGCCTTGTTGTTGAGGAGCGAGCTGACCGGGTCGTAGGTGATGTTCCACACCCAGGTGGGCAGGGCCTTCTGCAGGAAGCTGATGGTGGTGGAGCCACCGGCCTTGCTGGGGCCGGGCTGGGACTGGCTGGGGCTGGGAATCTCCGCGCGCGTGGGCGCCAGCCAGTTGGTGAACGTCACGCGGAGGCAGTCGCCCACATTGGCGCGCAGCGCCAGCGGGCGGGGGCGCTTGCTCACCCGAAGGCGCGCGTTGCCCGGGCCCATGGGCTTGCTGGTGGAGATGGCCTCCACGTCCTCGCGCAGGGCGTAGACCATGCCCGTGGGGTTGTAAGAGCCGAGCCGGTTGTAGGTGTAGACCTGGTCCAGGGCCACCACGTCCGCGGTGAGGGTGCGCGCGCACGTCGGCGCGGTCAGCCCCTGGGGCGCCGCCTCCACCTGCTCGGTGTTGGGCGGGCTGATGGGTTGATAGCCGGGCGCGGCTGCTTCGCCAGCGCCTTCGGGCTGGCAGGCGAGGGCCGAAGTCAGCACTGCCGCCAGCACGGAACGGCCGAGTGCGGGCACACGCCTGCCATTGGACAGGGAACCCCTGTCCTTGTGTCGTCTCACGGTTGAAAACACGCTTCCCCCTGGGGTGTGGCGCATTTGGTATTCCTGAGAGGAGTCTCAGGAATCAGTTGCATGTTTCTGAGGAAATTCTCATAAAACACAGACATACTTTCCGTGTTTGGCTTTTCTCAGTAGCCGGCCGACTTCACGAAAGTAAACAGGTCAGCGTAAAGGCGCGGACTCAGGCCGCTCGCCCGCGTCCGGCTCTCGTTGTCTGAGAGGTTTCACAGGAAGCGGGACGCACCTTGGGAGCGAGCCGGGCCGGCATGTCCCTGAAATTGCTGCGAAACAGGATAGAGCAGGAACTGGCGGGTTCTGGTGTCCTTGTAGTCTTTCGCTATTTGCGTAGCAGTGGACATTTGTGGGATGCAGGGGAGCCACTCAGGCCGCAACGGAGTCGTCCCTACATGCCCTGGTCCTTCCGGCAGCTTCTGGCGCCCCTCTCGGCGCTGCTTCTCATCCTGTCCGCATGCGGTGATGACCCGGAATGTGGCAACGGCGTCGTGGAGCCCGGCGAGCAGTGTGACGACGGCAACACCGCCGACGGTGATTCCTGCCCGGCCAACTGCCAGCCCGCGCCGGTGACGGATGGCGGCGGACCTGTCTGCGGAAACGGCCGGGTGGAGGGGACCGAGCACTGTGACGACGGCAACCGCACGCCGGGCGACGGCTGCGAGAACGACTGCATCCCCACGCCGGAGCAGCAGACGGACTCCGGTGTGACGGACGCGGGCCTCCCGCCGGAAGACAGTGGCGTGGATGCGGGCAATGACGTTGACGCGGGCGTGGAGACGGATGCGGGCTCCGAGACCGACGCGGGCACCGTGACGGATGCGGGCTCCGTGACGGACGCGGGCACCGTGACGGACGCGGGCACGAGTACCAACAGCGACGCGGGCACCGTGACGGATGCGGGCACCGTGACGGACGCGGGCACGGGTACCAACAGCGACGCGGGCACCGTGACGGATGCGGGTACGGGTTCCGACAGCGACGCGGGCACTGTGACGGACGCGGGCACCGTGACGGATGCGGGCTCTGACACCGACGCGGGTTCCTCGACCGATGCGGGCACTGTGACGGACGCGGGTTCTGACACCGACGCGGGTTCCGCGACGGATGCGGGCACCGTGACGGACGCGGGCACTGCGGCGGATGCGGGTTCTGACCTCGACGCTGGCAGCGACACGGATGCGGGCACTGTGACGGATGCGGGCTCTGACATCGACGCCGGCAGCGGCCCCGACGCGGGCACCGACATCGACGCGGGCCCGGGGCCGGACGCCGGCACCGGCACGGATGCGGGTACCGGCACGGATGCGGGCACCGGCACCACGGACGCCGGCACGAGCACCGACGCGGGTACGACGCAGGTGACGCTGGCCGACTTCGGTCCGACGGGCAACTTCGCTCGCTCGGGCTACACGGGTCCGACGTTCCCGGATGCGCTCCGGGTGACGCTGAAGGAGCCGGCGCCGACGGACGTCTGGGTGCAGATGGTGTCCTCCAGCCAGGCCGTCATGGTGGAGGGCGGAAACCTCGTCCGCGTTCCGGCCGGTGACACGTCCGCCCTGGTCCTCGTGAGCGCGGACCTGGCCGCGGACCCGGGAGTGAGCAAGGCGGTGCTGACGGCCAGCCTCGGCAACGACTCGCGCCAGGCCACGGTGCGGGTCATCGCGGTGGACCAGCCGGTGTCCCTGTCCGTGCTGACGCCCGAGGCGGCGGTGGTGGCGGGCGGCAAGACGCACACCTTCACCGTGACGCTCGACGTGCCCCCGTCCGTGGACACCGACGTGCAGCTTTCCGTGCAGCCCGCGTCGCTGGGCACGACGGACGCGAAGGTGACGGTGCGCGCCAACACCCTGTCCGCCAAGTTCGACTTCACCGCGGGCAACACGGGCGGCCAGGGCCAGGTGGCTGCGACGCTCGGGGCGCAGACCGCCGTGTCGAACGTCCAGGTGACGGGCACCACCGGCGCGAACCACGTCGTCATCAGCGAGCTCGCGGCGCGCGGTCCTGGCACTGGCTCCACGGCTGACAACGACGAGTTCGTCGAGCTCTACAACCCCACCTCGACCACGGTGGACATCTCCGGCTGGAGGATCCAGTACCGGTCCGCGACCGGGGCCGCGTACAACACCGGCTTCGCGCTCCCCTCCGGTTCGAGCATCGCGCCGAGGGGCTACTTCCTGGTGGGCCGCGAAACCTATCTGCCCGGGACGACGGGGGCCACGAGGGATGCGAGCTGGGGCACCACCCTCACCCTGGGCGCCGGCGGCGGTCACGTCCGCATCGGCCCCGCGTCGCTGGGCACGGACGCCGATGACCCGGCGACGGTGGACAAGCTGGGCTACGGCACGGCTGTGGGTGCGGAGGGCTCCACCATCCAGTCCACTCCGGCCACGACGGGCAGCTTCGAGCGCAAGGCCAACGCCTCCTCCACCGCGGCCTCGATGGAGACGGGCTCCGACGCGCTGAAGGGCAACGGGCAGGACACGGACAACAACGCCGCCGACTTCGTCCTGCGGACGACGCGCCAGCCGCAGAACAAGGCGAGCCCGGTCGAGCCCTAGTCGCCGGGCAGGCGCGCACTCCCGGTGGGAGTGCGCGCGCGAGGGGCTGGAAATACCGCGCGGGCCGGGCCATAAGCCTCTCGTGCGAGTCGTTTCTTGGAACGTCAACGGACTGCGTTCGGTGCACCGCAAGGGCTTCCTGCCCTGGCTGGCGGGGGCCCGTGCCCAGGTGGTGGCCGTGCAGGAGGTGCGCGCCCGCGCGGACCAGCTCCCCGACGAGGTGCGGACGCCGCCGCGCTGGAAGACGCACTTCGTGTCGGCGGACCGCCCCGGCTACAGCGGGGTGGGGCTGTTCTGCCGGCTGGAGCCGGATGACGTGGTGACGCGGCTGGGCGTGAGCGAGATGGACGTGGAGGGGCGGCTGCAGATTGCCCGCTTCGGCAAGCTCACCGTGGTGAATGGCTACTTCCCCAACGGCAACGGGAAGGACCGGGACCTCAGCCGCATCCCCTACAAGCTGGACTTCTACCGGCACCTCTTCGAGCGGCTGGAGAAGCCGCTGCGCGACGGCGGGCGGGTGCTGGTGGTGGGGGACTTCAACACGGCGCATCAGGACATCGACCTGGCCCGGCCCCGGGAGAACCGCGAGACGAGCGGCTTCCGCCCCGAGGAGCGCGAGGAGTTCGACCGGTGGATTCGCGCGGGCTGGGTGGACACCTTCCGCCACTTCAACAAGGCGGCCGGGCACTACTCGTGGTGGAGTCAGCGCTTCGGCGTGCGCGAGAAGAACATCGGCTGGAGGATTGACTACGTGCTGGCCACGCCGGCGGCCATGGCATACGTGCGCAAGGCGGGAATCCACCCGGACGTGACGGGCTCGGACCACTGCCCGGTGAGTGTGGACCTGGACCCGGCGGTCCGCTGAAGGTTGCTCGAGGCTCTCATGAACGCACTGCTCTCCATCTGGACGTGGATCGAGATTGGCCTGGTGGCGCTGTCCGGCTTCTTCGTCCAACTGGCGCTGGCGATTGTCACCTGGCCGTTCGACCGCATGCGCTATGCGACGGGACGCTGCTTCCGCCTGATAGGCGTCACGGCGGCGAAGCTGACGCCGTTCTGGCGCTTCGGCGTCCACGGCCCGGTGCCCGAGCGGGTGGCGCCGAACACGGTGGTGGTGAGCAACCACGAGTCCAACGCGGACCCGTTCCTCATCTCGCACCTGCCGTGGGAGATGAAGTGGCTGGGCAAGGCCAGCCTCTTCAAGATTCCGGTGGTCGGCTGGATGATGTGGATGGCGGGCGACATCCCGGTGCACCGCGGGGACCGCGACTCCGCGACGGGCGCCATGGCCCGCTGCAAGGAGTGGCTGGCGAAGGGGATGCCGGTGATGATCTTCCCCGAGGGCACGCGTTCGAAGACGGACGAGCTGCTGCCCTTCAAGGACGGCGCCTTCCGGCTGGCCATCGAAGCGCAGGCGGACGTGCTGCCGCTCGCGGTGAGCGGGACGCGCCGCGCGCTGCCGAAGCACTCGTGGCGCTTCGCCACGTCGCGCGGGCTGGTGACGGTGGGCACGCCCATCTCCACGAAGGGCATGACGCTGGCGGACGTGGAGCGGCTGAAGGACCTGGCGCGCACGCAGATTCTGGCGCTGCGCGCCGGGCTGATGCCGCACACGAGCGGAGGCGCCGAGCCTGGCAGCACCGCCTCCGCCGCGTAGTTTCCGGGGCGGGGGACTCAGACGTCCCCCGGGACAGGGGACTCAGACGTCCTTGTCGTCGTTGTCGATGATGTGGCAGCGCATGTCCTCGTCGAGGGCGTTCTCGATGAGGCTGCGCACCACGTCCTTGCCGCCAATCTCGAAGGACAGGCTGACCTTGTCGCCCCCGACGGAGCCGTCCTTGTCGAGGTTGAGCCGGCCGCCCAGCGCCACGGCGTCCCCGTCCACGCGGGCCCCGTCCTTGATGCGGACCTCCCCGCCGAGCGACACCGCGTCGCCCTTCACGTGCGCGCCCGGCTCGACGATGACGCGGCCGCGGATGGCGACGGCGTCTTCCACCACGGCGCCCTTGCGGATGATGACGTTGCCCTCCACGGCGACGGCGTCCTTCACCTTCTCCCCGGCCTCGATGACCAGGTCGGTGCCCTGCACGGCACGGCTGCCGTCCTTGGTGTTGTTGGCGCACACCACCTTCCAGTCGTTGGGCTTCTTCTCGGCGTCATCCGCGGCGAAGGCGGGGGCGGCGAGGGTGAAGGTGAGGGCCAGGGCGGGGAGGGACGACAGGCGCATGGACGGCTCCTGAGAGTCAGGGACACCCTTCCTACGGAAGGACGTCGCGTCGATTGCGCAACTCCGTGTGGCAGGTACTTACGCTGGAAGTCCAAGGGGTTGCCTTCGAGCAGACTCCCCGTGAGGCGCTCGGGCGCGAGCAGGATGCCGCGGGGAGGGCCGTGGCGTCACTTCGACGCCTTCACCTCGCGCCGCCGCGCGCGCAGGAAGTCGACCAGCGCGCGGAGCTTGGGCGCGAGCTGCGTCCGGCTCGGGTAGTAGAGGAACAGTCCGGGGAAGCGCGGGCAGTAGCCGGTGAGGACGCGGACGAGGCGCCTGTCGGCAAGCTCCTCCGCGATACAGCTCTCCATCAGGTAGGCGAGGCCGACGCCGTCGAGCGCCGCGCGGATCATCAGGTCGTTGTCGGTGGTGGTCAGCCGTCCGTCGACGGCGAGGGTGATGTCGCGGCCCTTGTCGGTGAACTCCCAGCGGTAGACCGCGCCGCTGGTGATGTGGCGGTAGTTGATGCAGTCGTGCGCGTGCAGGTCCCTCGGGTGCCTCGGCCGGCCGCGCGCCGCGAAGTACGCGGGCGAGCCGACCACCGCCATCCGCATGTCGTCGGTGACGGGCACCGCCACGACGTCCTTGTCGAGCAGCTCGCCGAAGCGGATTCCCGCGTCGAAGCCCCGCTCGACGATGCGGGTGAGGCCGTCCTCGACCGCGACATCGAGCCGGAGCTCCGGGTACTCGGCGAGGAATGCCGCCAGTATCGGCTCGACGACCATCATGCTCGCCAGCCGGGGGATGCTGAGCCGCAGCGTTCCCGCCGGGCGCCCGCGGACCGCGTCGAGCGACTCGAACGCGGCGTGGATGCCCTGCATCGCGGGCCGGAGCTGCGCGAGGAAGCGCGCTCCGGCCTCGGTCAGGCCGACACTCCGCGTCGTGCGTTGGAGCAGGCGCACGCCCACTCGCTCCTCGAGCGCCCGGACGCTCTGGCTGAGCGCCGAGGGCGTCACGCGCAGCTCCGCCGCGGCGGCCGTGAAGCTGCGCTTGTCCGCCACCACCACCAGCGCCGTCAGTCCCGAGAGGTCGTCCTGCATGCGCCGACTTTTTAGCAGGGCTTAAAAGCACATCTCAATTCCGCCGCTAATCAGAGGGGCCCGGGACGCCTAGCGTGGTGCCTCGAACACGCATCCGAAGGAGTCCACCATGAGCACCCACAGCATTCCCGCGTCGTCCAAGGTCTGGTTCGTCACCGGCGCGTCCTCGGGCTTCGGCCGCGCTGTCGTCGAGGAGGCGCTGCGCCGCGGCGACCGCGTCGTCGCCACCGCACGCCGGCCCGAGGCGCTCGCCGACCTCGCCGCCAGGGCCCCCGAGGAGCGCCTGCACCTCGCCGAACTCGACGTGACGCGCCCCGAGCAGGTGCGCGCCGCCGTCGCGGCCGCCGTCTCACGCTTCGGACGCATCGACGTCCTGGTCAACAACGCCGGCTTCAGCATCCTCGGCGCGGTCGAGGAGACGGGCGACGACGCGCTGCGCGCGACGATGGAGTTGATGTTCTTCGCCGCGGCCGCGACCACGCGGGAGGTCCTCCCGCACATGCGCGCGAGAGCGAGTGGAACCATCGTCCAGATGACCAGCGTCGCCGGCATCAGCACCGCGCCGGGCTTCGGTGCCTACTGCGCGGCGAAGCACGCACTCGAGGCGCTGTCCGAGTGCCTCGCACAGGAGGTGAAGCCGCTGGGAATCCGCGTGCTGGTGGTCGAGCCCGGCACCTTCCGCACCGCTCTCTTCGGCCCGGCGTTCCGGACCATGCCCGCCATGGACGCCTACGCCGCGACGGTCGGCCAGATGCGGAGCTGGGTGACGCAGATGGACGGCGAGCAGGCAGGCGATCCGGCGAAGGCCGCACGCGCCATCGCCGAGGTCGTCGCGCGTCCGGCCGACGAGCTCCCACTCCGGCTGCCCCTCGGCGGCGACGCGGTCGACCAGATTCGCGGCAAGCTGGCGTTCATCGCCGCCGACGTCGACCGGACGGAGGCCATCGCCCGCGCGACCGCGTTCGACGCGAAGCCCTGACCCCGCCGCCCCCCGGCCCGAACTCGTTGCGTGAGACGTAAGGCCTCCGCGACGCGGGGAGGCCGGCCGCATAGGATGGGGCAGGGCGCGCCCCTTGCAATACCGCGCGTCCTGGTCCCACCCCGGAGATACCCCTGGCTCCCACGCCGCGTGATGACTCGCACGACCTGACCATCTGGGCGTACGCCTTCGGCTACTTCGCGGCCTATGCCCCGTACAGCGCGCTCACCAAGGCCCTGTCCGGTGGCTCGCTGCCCGGCATGGCGCACGGCATCTCCGGCTTCACGCTGCTGCCGGTGAGCACCACCGCCTCGCTGGTGGGCATGTTCATCTTCCTCACGCTCAAGGGGTGGTGGCGCTACGCGGGGCACCGCGAGGTGCTCGGCGTGCGAGTGCCCGTGCCGGGGCGGTGGACGCTGCTGTCCGGGCTGTGCTCGGCGGCCATCATCGGCACCACCACGCTGGCGTACACCCTGCCGGGCGCGTCCATCGTCTTCATGATGCTGCTGATGCGCGGTGGGGTGCTCGTCCTCGCGCCGCTGGTGGACGTCCTGAGCGGCCGGCGGGTGCGCTGGCCCTCGTGGCTGGCGCTGGCCTTGAGCCTGGGGGCGGTGGTGGCCGCCACCGGCACGGAGGTGAGCGGCACCCTCACGCTCGTGGCCATGGTGGACGTGGGCGTGTACCTCACGGGGTACTTCTTCCGGCTGCGCGCCATGAGCCACCTGGCCAAGTCAGGGGACCCCGCCGTGTCCATCCGCTACTTCGTGGAGGAGCAGATGGTGGCCACGCCCGCGCTGGTGGGCACGCTGGCGCTGCTCGCGCTCGTGGGCGGCGGCGGGGACGGCATCCTCGGGGAGCTGCGCGAGGGCTTCACCGGCTTCCTCGCGCGCGGCCACCTGCTGGAGGAGGTGCTGGTGGGCGTGCTGTCGCAGGGGACGGGCATCTTCGGCGGCCTCATCCTCCTGGACGCCCGGGAGAACTCCTTCACCGTGCCGGTGAACCGCGCTTCCAGCGTGCTCGCGGGCGTGGTGGCCTCGTGGGGGCTGGCGGCGTGGGTGGGGCTGCCCGGCGTCGGCGGGCGGGAGCTGGCCGGGGCGTCGCTCGTCATCGCCGCCATGACGGTGCTGGCCCTGCCCACGCTGCTCGCCGCGCGCGCCCGGGCCCGCCGCGAAGCCAGCGCCCAGGTCCAGCCCCGGTGAGCGCACGTCCCGCGCACGGTGCCGCTACGCCCGGCGCGCCAGCTCCCTGAGCGCCGCGATGAGGGCGTTCAGCTCGCGGTGGATGGCGAGGAGGGGTGGAACGCCGATGCCCGGAGCGCCTGACGCTTCTTCGAGTGAGGCCCGGCCCTGCTCCAGCGCCTCGCGCAGGGCCCGCGCCTCCAGCAACTCCAGCGTCGGCCGTATCTTGTAGGCCTGGTAGTCGAAGGCCTCGCGGTTGCCCGTCTGGAGCGCCTGCTGGAAGTCGTGCTTGTACTGCTCACAGCTCCCGGCGGTGATGGTGCTCAGCTCCACGATGGCGTGCCGGTCGTCATCCAGCATGCGCTGGAGGCGCCGCAGGCTGAACGGTGGCCCCCTGGGCGCTGGGGGCTCTGGTGGCCCGTCCAGAGCACCCGCCGCGGGTGCCGCGTCCTGCTTCCACGTGGCGTGCCGCACGATGAGCGCGGCGAGCTCCGAGGGCTTGTAGGGCTTGCCGATGAAGTCCGTGAAGCCGGCGGCGCGGGTCTGGTGCTCCAGCCCGATGCGGGTGGACGCAGTCACGGCGATGATGGGGATGCGCGGGTAGAGCGCTCCGGGAAGCTCCCGGATGGCGCGGGCGGCGTCGTAACCGTCCATGCCGGGCATCCGCATGTCCATCAGCACCAGGTCGTAGTCGGCTTCCTGGATGCGCTGGACGGCCTGGCGCCCATCAGCGACGACGTCGAAGTCGGCGCCCCACCGCTTCAGGAACTGCGACAGCATGAACACGTTGAGGTCGTTGTCCTCGGCCACCAGGATGCGCAGGCCCTGGATGGGCCGGGTGCTGGCGAGGCTCTCCGGCGACTCCTCCGGCTCCTCGCAGCCGCGCTTCAGGCGCAGGGTGAAGTAGAAGGACGAGCCCTGGCCCGGCGTGCTCTTCACTCCAATCCGGGCGCCATGCAGCTCCACCAGCTTCTGGCTGATGGCGAGCCCCAGCCCGGTGCCCCCGTACTTCATGCCGATGTCCTGGTCGGCCTGGGTGAACTCCTCGAAGATGTGCGCCAGCCTGTCTTCCGGAATGCCGATGCCCGTGTCGGTGACGGCGAAGTCGAGCGACACCGCGTCCTCGAACGTCTCCCGCGGCCGCAACGACACCGTCACCGCGCCCAGCTCGGTGAACTTGATGGCGTTGCCCACCAGGTGGGTGAGCACCTGGCCCAGCTTGACGGGGTCCCCGAGGACGAAGGCCGGCACCTGCTCGTCCACCTCCGCGACGACGGCGAGCTTCTTCTCCTCGGCCTTCACGTTGAGGGCGAAGATGGTCCCGTAGACGAGCTGGCGGAGGTCGAAGTTGCGCTCCTCCAGCGTCGCCTTGCCCGCATCCAGCTTGCTGAAGTCCAGGATGTGGTTGATGAGGCCCAGCAGGTTTTCGGAGGACGACGACAGGATGCGCACGTACTTCTGCTGCTGGGCGGAGAGGTCCGTGCGCTGCAGCAGGCTGGTGATGCCGATGATGGCGTTCATCGGCGTGCGGATTTCGTGGCTGACCATGGACAGGAAGTCCGCCTTCGCCTTCGCGGCCTGCTCCGCCTTGCGGCGCGCCAGCACCAGCTCCCGCTCGAACTTCTTCTGGTCGGAGATGTTGAAGAGGGTGGTCCGGTTGACCACGACCCGCCCGGCGGCGTCCTTGCGCTGCACGGTGTTGGCCCGCATGGGGAGCGACACGCCCGCCCGCGTCACCAGCTCCAGTTGCGCCTCGTTGACGAAGCCCTGCAGCTGCAGGAGCGGAGCGAAGTGCGTCTCATGGAAGAGCTTCCCGCCCACGGACAGCAGCTCCTGGAAGCGCTTGCCCGACAGCAGCTCCTCCCGCGTGTAGCCCAACCAGTTCAGGAAGGTCTGGTTGGCCTTGACGATGACGCCATCCGGCAGCGTGGAGAGGTAGCCACAGGGCGCGTTCTCGTACAGGTCCTCGGCGCTCTCCTCGAGCAGGTCCTGCGACGGGGAGCTCAGGGGGCGTGAGGAGTTTTCCAAGGCGTGCCCGGGGGCCTACGGGACTCCCGGCCACTTTGCCCCCGAAGCCGCGCGCTCCACAAGCGGTACGGCCCCGGAGGGGTTGCTGCCGGACAGGGGCGCTGGCCCGGCCGGCTGGCGCTACTTCTCCGGCGCGACGTGCAGCGACAGCACCGGGCAGTGCGCGCGAGCGACGACCTTCTGCGCCACGCTGCCCAGCAACAGTCGTGGCAGCCCACGCCGGCCATGCGTGCCCATGATGATGAGGTCGTACTTCCCCTGCTCGGCGAGGTCGAGGATGGTGGACGCGGCCTCGCCCACCAGCACCTTGTGCGTCAGCGGCACCGGCGGCTTCTCCAGCGCGTGGATGAGTGCCGTCAAATCCTTGGTGGCCGTCTCCACCGCCACCTGCTCCAGGGAGAGCGAGTTCCACCCGGGTGCGGCCACGAGCAGGTCAGGCGCCACGTACTGCGGCGGCTCCCAGGCGTGGACGACGTGCACGGCGGCGTTGAAGGGACGTGCGAGCTGCACGGCGTAGTCGATGACGGTGCGCGAGCCTTCGGACAGGTCCACGGGAACGAGGATGCGGGTGGGAGCAGGCATCGGGTCTTCTCCTTGCGGGGGTGCCCCCCGCTTGCTGACTTGGGGTCGGGTCACCCTCATTGGAAGAAGCATGCCGGCGCCTGCACGGCGGACCGGCGCGCGGGCGTGCAGGCTTTGCACGAGGGGAGGCATGCGGCGCAGACCGTGCGCAGCATGGGCAACTTAATGAAGCCGAGGACACCCCCATGCTTCCTCCTCCCATCGATCAAGGTACCGTCCTCATCATCGGCGCGACGGAAGGAATCGGCCGGGAGCTTTCCCGGCTGCTCTCCCGGCGGGTGCGCACCCTGGTGCTCGTGGACCGGCGCGCCGACCGCCTGGAGCCGCTGCGGGACGAACTGCTCGCGTCCAACCCCACGCTCGGCGTGCTGCTCCACTGCTGCGACGTGGCCCGGCCCCGCGAGGTGGACTCGCTGCTGGCCTGGCTGGAGGCGCACTTCATCCGGGTGGACGTGCTGGTGAACAACGCGGCGGTGGGCGACCGGGGCCTCTACTCCGACAAGGGCTGGGGCCACGTGGAGGAGGTGCTGAAGGCGAATGTGTGGGCGCCCGCGCTGCTGACGCACCGGTTGCTCGGGCCCATGCTCTCGCACGGGCGAGGGGGCGTCCTCAACATCGGCTCGGGCGCCGCGCAGCTCTTCCTGCCCGGCTCCGCCACCTTCGCCGCCACGCAGCGCTTCCTGGACGGCTTCACCGAGGCGCTGCGGCTGGAGGTGGAAGGCCAGGGCGTCACCGTCACCCGCGTGGCCCCCGGGCCTCTGTGGGACGAGCGCGCGCAGGCCGTCACGGGCGAGGCGGCGCCGTTCTTCAGCATCTCCCTGGCACGGTGCGCCCGCGAGGCGCTGGCCGGCTTCGAGCGGGGCGAGCCGCTGGTGTACCCGGGCTTCGGCCACCGGTGGGTGATGCGGCTGTTGCCGCTGCTGCCGCGCGGGCTCAAGCGGACCCTGGGGCGGCTGGCACTGCGGGGCCTGCGGCGCGAGTCGCTGCTGTCGCCACAGGCCCCCGGGTTGGGGCACGAACAACCGGTGCTGCTGGCCGGCGAGCCCTCGACGGCGTGAGACGAAACTAGAGGCCAATCTCCGCCAGGCGCGCCTTGACGCGCGTGGCCTTCACGCCGGTGTTGGCGGTGCCGCGGCCGGACGAGTTGCCGCCCAGGCCGATGTGGTGCAGGCCCACCACCTGGTGCGTGGAGGAGGAAATCACCGGCGAGCCCGAGGAGCCGCCCAGCGTGTCCGCGTCGTAGGACAGGTCCGTGGTGCTGTAGTTGGCGTTCTTCACCACGCCCGGCGAGGACTTCTTCGTCGGAGAGCAGCCGCTCGTCGTGTAGTAGTCGCAGTTCTGGTTGACGACGTAGATGCTGGCGTTGGTGGCGGCGTTGGTGCTGGAGACCGTCAGCCAGCCGTAGACGTCACCGGGGAGCTGGCCGTTGAGCGCGCTGCAGCGCACCGCGGTCATGTCGTCGGAAGACCACGTCTTGATGAAGGTGGCGCAGTCGTACCAGATGCGGCCGGTGGAGGCGACGCCGTCCTCGTAATTGAAGGACGCGCGCGCGCCCACGGCCCCCGACGCGCTGCCGATGCAGTGGTTGTTGGTGATGATGACGTCGCGCGACACCAGCCACGCGGTGCAGCGGGTGCCCGCGGCGGGGATGGACAGGTAGCCGACGGCCAGCGAGCGCGTGCGCTGCGTGCCCGACAGCGACGTGGCGCTCACCCAGTTCAGCGTGCCCACGATGACGTTGGACTCCTGCGACGCCAGCGGCTCATTGGCCTCTACATCCGGAACATCCGGCGGAGCTTCGGTACCGCAGGCAGACAGGGCACCCACCAGGAACAGCGCACGAACGCTCTTCGCGAACATCAGACCACCTCCTCGCGCGGGATTGCGCGGCGAGGGCCCAGGCACGCCCCGTGCCACAAGGCTTCTCCCCGAGAGCGCCCCCCGAAGTGGTGCGCGGCTGCTCCTGCAACTCAGTTGCGCGCGTAAAGGTGCTTCACGTCAGAGGCTCACACTCGCAATGATAATCGGGACTTGCTTGTTTTCCTGGAAGTGTAGTTTCCCTGGGCAGGCGTGGCCCCGGTGCTGTCGCCGGCCAGGACAGGCCCCGGAAAAGTACAGGGCCGCGGCCCGAGCCGTTGGGAGGCACGGGGCGCGGCCCGGAAGGGACAGCGGGGCAGGGGCCTTCAGCCGATGATCATGTCCTCGCGCTCGAGGGTGCCCTCGGAGAAGCGGCGCAGGCCGAAGCGGGTGAAGAGCTCATCGGACTCGCCGGTGGCCATCCACTTCGCCATCCGCTCGGCGACGGCGGGGGCCATCATGAAGCCGTGGCCCACGAAGCCGGACATCTGGAGCAGGTTGTCCAGGCCCGGCGTGCGGCCCAGCACCGGGTTGTTGTCCGGCGTCACGTCGTAGCAGCCTGCCCACTGGCGCAGCACCTTCACGTGGCCCACCTGCGGCAGTTGCTCCATCAGGGCCTGGGCGAAGCGCGTCACGAAGCGCAGCGTGCTGCCCATGTTGAGGCCCGCGGGCTCCAGCGGGTCGCCCATGCCGCCGACAATCTCTCCGCGCATGGACTGGCTGAAGTACAGGCCCGTGTCGAGCACGGAGACGAGCGGCCCGAGGAAGGGCTTGAGGGGCTCGGTGCTGAGGATTTCGTGGCGGTGCGGCACGTTGGGGAGCTGCACGTCCACCAGCTTCGCGATCTCCGGGCTCCACGCGCCCGCGGCCAGCACCACGGTGTCGCAGGCGATGTCGCCGCGCGTGGTCTTCACCTTGCGCACCTGTCCGTTGCTCGTCTCGAAGCCGGTGACGTCCGTGTACGTCTCCACGCGGACGCCCTTCTTCTTGCAGCCCTGCGCGTAGCCCCAGAGGAAGGGCCAGGGGAAGATGACGCCGTCCTCCGGGTTGTAGGACGCCGTCAGGCAGTCCTTCATCGTGAGGCCGGGGACGATTTCGCGCGCCTCGTCCGCGCTGATGATGCGGGTGGGCACGCCGAACTTGTTGTGCAGCGCCGCGTTGCGGTCCAACCGCTCCGCCACCGGCTTCGTCTTCGCGAGGAAGATGTAGCCGCCCTGGCGCAGCCACACGTTGATGCCGAGGTCTCTCGCGAAGCTCTTCATCAGGTCGATGGAGCGCTTGGCCAGCTCGACGAGCGCCGGGGTGCCCCACTGCATGCGCACGCCGCCGCCGTTGCGGCCGGACGCGCCCGCGCAGAGGTAGCCACGCTCCAGCACCACCACGTCCGTCTCGCCCTCGCAGGCCAGGTTGTACGCCAGCGCGAGGCCCATGATGCCGCCGCCGATGATGACCACCTTCGCCTTCTCGGGCACCGGCCCTTCCGGCCGGAGCGAAGACGGGAAGGCGTCCACCTCCTGGGGCACGCCGCCCACGGGCGGCACGGACATGTCCACCGGAGCGGAGGCGAGCAGCCGCAGTTCGGTGGGGTAGAGCGGCGGGCGCGGGGTGAAGGGCACCACGGCCGCGGGCTTCAGGGCCTTCTCCTTCTCCAGCAGCGAGGCCACCGCGGCCAGGCAGCTCTTGCCCTGGCAGATGCCGGTGCCGAAGCCGGTGTAGCGCTTCACCGACTCCACGTCGCAGAAGCCGCGGGACACCGCGTGCTTGACGTCGTCGACGGTGACGTCCTCGCACGAACAGACCATCGCCTTGCTCATGACAGCCCTCCCACCAGCGCCTCGGCCGTGCGGCGGCCGGCGGCCTCCGCTTCCCTCGCGGTGCCGCCCCCGGTGAGGTCCCCGGCGGCGAACACGTCCGTTGCCTGCGTGCGCCCGTCCGCGTCCGCCTCCACCACGAAGAGGCCGAGGCCCGCGTCGAACGTCACCTTCGCGCCGCCCTGACGCGCCAGCTCGAAGCTGGGGCTGACGGGCACCGACACCAGCACGGCGTCACAGGACACCTTCTTCCTGCCGCCGCCCGCCTGCGTGTAGCTGAACGCGCTCACCCGTCGCAGCCCGTGCGCCTTCGGCTCCGAGCCCAGCACCGCCAGCGGGTGGGCGTCCTTCGGCAGCGGGCCCTTCAGGTCCACCACCGCCGTCACCCTCACGCCGCGCTCCTGCAGCAGCTTCACCAGCGCGTGCAGCTCCGGGCCCCAGCCCACCAGTGCCGCCATCTCCGGCGCCATGTCATAGCGGCGCAGGAGCAGGCTGGCCGCGCGGCCCGCGTACACACCGGGCAGATCGTTGTTCTCGAAGGGCACCATCGGCGGGTGGCCGCCCGGCGCGAGCAGGAAGCGCTCCGCGTAGACCTTCAACAGCCGCGGGCCCTCCGGCTCCAGCGCGCCCACCGCGAGGTAGCGCCCGGCCTCGTCGTCATACAGGCCCAGCACCGTCGCGCGGGTGAGGATGCTCCCCTTGGGGAACGTGGCGGCGTCCTGCACCTCGGGCCCGTCCTGCTCCGGCACGCCGTGGGCCAGGCGTCCGCCCAGGTGGTCATCCCGCTCGAAGAGGAGGAAGGGCACGCCCTTGTCGGCGAGCACCCGCGCCGCGCCGAGTCCCGCCGCGCCGCCGCCCACCACCGCCACGCGCGTGCGCAGCGTGCGGGCCGGAGGGGTGACGGGGCCTTCTTCCTTCGGCAGCAGGCCGAGCCCCGCGAGCTGCCGCGCCACCTTGGCCATCACCTGCTCGGCCACCGGCACGCCAGCGAACATCTCGTGGTGGTCCAGGCCCTTGGGGAAGAACCAGTCGATGGTCTCGAAGACGTCCACCTTCGCGGAGGGATACGCGTTCTGCCGCTCCAGCCGCATGCCGTCCCGCGCGGGCGTGCGGCACGTGTAGACATTGGGCATGCCGTCCACCCGCATCAGGCAGTGGGAGCAGGCGGCGGCGAAGCAGTACGGGCTCCGGGGCCGGTGGTACTTGATGGAACGGGCGAGGACGGGCTCGTCCGCGGCGACGAGGGAGCACGCCACCGGCTCACCTTCGATGGCGGGGATGCTCTCGCCATCGAGGTCCACGGTGATGGCCCTACCGCGCGGGGGTGCGTCTGGGAGGCGTCGCATGGGGCGCCCAAAATGGCGCACCGCGCCCGGGGGGTCAAAGCCTCTCAGTGCATGACGCACCATGGCCATGCGCGTCAGCCGACAGTGCCGGTGATGGGACGCGCGAGCTTCTCTTGGGGCGTTCGCGAGGCGAGGGCCCTGAAAACACCTCGGGGACCGTCACGGGCCGTGTGGGCCTCGCGAGCAGTCCCCGAAGAAGTGAGCGGCCGGGCAGGCTGCCCGGCACGGCCCCGTTACACGGGCTGCTCGGTGGAGTTGATGAGGGGCTCGGGCATGCCGCGCGGGCGGTTGTTGCCGAACCGGGTGCGGATGACCGCGCCCAGCGCCATCAGGACGATGAGGAGGGAGACGATGACGCCCAGCACGGGGATTGCGCCCACCACCATCAGCACCAGCAGCCCCAGGGCCAGCACCACCGCCTGCGTCTTGCGGCCGCGCAGCAGCGGCAGGTGCGTGCCCAGCTCGCTCGCCACCGCCGCGTAGCCCAGCGCCGCCGCGAGGGGAGCCGCCATCCAGAGCACCAGCGCCGCGGGGATGCCGATGATGGTGATGCACAGCACCACCGTCAGGGGAACCATGGCCAGCAGGCCGAGGAAGCCGGTGAGCCCCGTCTGCACGGGCTTGCGGCGGACCTCGTCACCGAGCTGCTTCATGCGTGCCGGGAAGAACATCTGCCCCAGGAAGCCCAGACCGAAGAGCACCGCGAAGGTGAGGATGAAGCCGGCCAGCCCGCCACCGTCGTTGTCCTCGTCGCCGTCGTCGGCGTCGTGGTCATGGTGGCCCTCGTGGCGGGCCTCGCGCATCCCGTTCTTGATTTCACCGGCCACCAGGCGGCCGATGCCGGCGCCGCCGAAGGTCTCCACGCTGCCCTCCACCTCGGCGCCATCCGCGCGCTCCACGGTGCCGCCGAAGGAGGACACGTCGCCGTCCACGCGAGCGTCCGGCCCGAGGATGACGTTGCCGCCGAAGGCGTGCGCGTCTCCCTCCACGTGGCCATGAATCTCCAGGTTGCCGCCGAAGGCCACGGCGTCATCCTCCACGTGGCCCTTCACCACCAGGTTGCCGCCGTACACCACCGCGCTCTCGACGTCCTGCCCCTCCTTCACCTCGAGGGACTGGCCCCGCGCCACCACGTCGCGGCCGCCCCGGCGGTTGCGTCGCAGCTGCTCGCGCGTCTTGTGCATCTCCTCGCGAGCCCGGTCCATCTGCTCGCGCGTTTCCTCCCGCGCCGCCTGCGCCGCCGCCTGCGCCTCCTCCTGTGCGTCCTGCATCTCCTCCGCATCCTCCTCGGAGGGAATGGGTGGCACCGGCGGCGTCGGGGCCGCGGGCGCGGCGGCGGCCTGAGGGGCCTCGGGAGCCGCCGGAGCCTCGGCGGGGGCGCTGTCACTCGAGGCGGCCGCGTCCTTCTCCTTCGCCGTCATGGGACGCAGGGTGAAGATGGAGCCGTCCTGCTCCAGGCGCAGCGAGTAGGCGCGGGCCACGGTGCGCAGGGCCTGGTTCGCGGTGACGCCGCGCAGGTGCACCTCGGCGGGCGTGTCCAGGTCGCCGGTGACGACGAGGTTGAGGCCGCCCTTGTCGGCGATGGTCTTCAGCGCGTCGCGCAGGCTGCCGCGGAAGCTGACGTCGATGGTGCGGTCGGCCGGCGCGCTGACGGCCTGGGGGGCGGTGGCGGTCTCCGCGCCGAGCGCGAGGGGAGCGCCGAGGAGCAGAGCAGGAAGAAGGATTCGAGGGGAGATCTTCATGGTTCGCTCAGGCTTCGGAGGGGGTGGGAACGTTGCCCGCGAGTCGCTTCAGGCCCAACAGGGACGTCAGGAGGAGGAGGGCGAGGGTGGTGGCCACCGCGAGCCCCGCGGTGGACCACAGCGCGTGGGCCCCGCTGAGGATGCCCTCGGCGAAGGGCCGTCCCTCCACCACGATGGAGGCGATGCCGGTGCCGAGGCGGCCGAGCGCCTGGTCGTTCATCAGGAGGTAGCCCAGCCCCCCCAGCAGCGAGGTGAGCAGGATGGCGACGCCGGACCAGACCTCGCGCCGCTGGGGGATGGGCTCGGCGGCCACCCGGGCCATGACGCTCGCCACCAGCGTGGGTGGCGGGAGCGGATCCGCCAGCCGGTACAGGTCGCTCTCCATCAGCCGGTGCTCTTCGAGGACGGCGCTGCACGCCTCGCACTCGGCCGCATGGTCCAGGGCGGCGCCTTCGCCTTCCTCCAGCTCCGCGAAGAGGACTTCCAGGTCCGGGCACAGGTGCGGAGTCATCGGGCAGCCTCCTCGGGGGCGGGGGTCATCTTCTTGCGGAGCTTCTCGCGGGCACGGAACAGGCGGGCCATGATGGTGCCGGGAGCGCACCCCATGACCTGGGCGATCTCCTTCGTCGTGCGCTTCTGGACGTAGTAGAGCGCGAGCACTTCCCGGTCCTCGGCGGACAGGGTGGCCATGGCCTCCTCGAGCGACTGACGCTCCTCGGTGGCGATGGCGCGGTCCTCCTGCGACACGTCGCCGCTGGGGAGCACCTCCTTCATGGGCTCCAGCTCCTCCGTCTTCACCTTGGTGCGGCGGCGGAGCAGGTCCAGGCAGAGGTTGCGCGTAATCGCGAGCACCCAGAGGTCGAACGGGCGCGAGTCGTCGTAGCGGTGCAGGTTCTGGTAGGCGCGCAGCAGGGCCTCCTGCGCCACCTCCGCGGCCTCGGCCTCGCGCTGCAACAGCCGCAGCGCCAGGCCGTACACCGGGCGCTGCACGCTGCGGACGAGGGACTCGAAAGCGGACGGGTCACCACGGCGGGCGGCCTGCACGTCCGCCTTCCAGGGAAGCGGGGGAGCCTCCTCAGCCATCAGCATCCCGATGGCATGGGCGAGCGACCCGGGCACGTCGTCGAGGGCAAGAGCGTTCACGCCTTGGTCTACGGCGTGCCCGTCCGCCCATTGCGTCCGGCTGTGACATCTCTATTTCTTCCGTGATTTCGGGCCCTTGGCCGCTTGCTTGGCGGCCGTTTCGGCTCGGGCCACCTCGCGAGCGGCCTTTCGCTGCCGCTGGTGCTCGCGGAAGCCCACGGGCACCGGGGCCTCCTTCGGCTGCTCGGCCGCCTGCTTCTGGGTGGCCAGGTCGCGGTGGCGGGACGGCCCTTCCGTGGCGCGCGGCTCGCGGCCTTCAGTCCCCCGGCGACGGGAGTCCGACGGGCCCCGGGCCTCGCGGTCCGTGGACGCGCGGCCACGCGGGGCCGGGCGCTCGTCACGTCCGGCGGGCGTGCGCGCTCGGCCACGAGGCGCCGAGCCCCGCTCCTCGCGCTCGCCGTCACTCGCGGCCTGCTCCATCTCCACGAAGCGCGGGCGTTGGGAGGCGCGGATGACCTCCGGGGTGTCCTCGGTGTACTCGAAGTGGAAGAGGCGCTTGATGACGAGGGTGGCGTACGCGCCCGGCGGCAGGGTGAAGGCGACGTTGACCTTCACCTCCCCGCGGTTGATGTCGTCGGCCTGCGTGCGGCCGACGACGAGCTTGTGCGGGAAGACGAGCAGCGGCCGCTCCTCGTGCTTGAAGTAGAGCCGGCGCGGCTCCTCCTCGATGCGCAGGTCCGAGAGCTTGAGCTTCTCCTTGCCCAGCACCCAGGTGACGGCCTCCTCCACCTTCGGGTCGCTGAAGGTGGAGTCGGGGGCGAGCAGGGGGAAGGTGGCCTCGCGCAGGGTGCGCATCACCTCCGCGCTGGCGTCGCGGTGGAACAGCACCGTGCCGGCCTGGTAGCGCATCGGGAAGAGCTGCTCGCGCGGCAGCAGCAGCTGGAGGTAGCGCCGCACGCCCTCGTTCCAGAGGTAGCTCTGGTACGTGAAGAGCAGCATCGCCCGGTAGTCCGAGTCGATCTGCATGAAGGCGCGCACGAAGTCCTTCGGATGGTCGCGCAGGGACTTGAGGATGCGGTGGTACTTGCGCGTGCCCTCGTAGGGGACGCGCGCGTCCCAGCGGCCCCAGTTGTCACGCCAGAAGGCCTTCACCTTGGCGTCCTCGGTGCGGTCCAGTTCCGAGGGGGCGGCGAGGAAGTTGTGCAGGGCCGCCTCGAAGTCGCCGCGGATGAGGTCCTTGGCGATGAAGCCCTGGCCATGCTTCAGCGAGCCGAAGCGCTGGCTGTCGAAGTAGTTCACCACGCCCAGGCGGTTGACCTCGGCGGTGGCGACGTTGAGGGGCCCCAGCGACGCCGGGCTCAGCGAGCGCACGGTGACGGAGAAGCGGTTGGAGGTGATGTTGGCGGAGGACAGGGGCTTGTCCGTGCGGCCCAGGTACTTCAGGCGCAGGTCGGGCTCCTGCATGTCC
Source organism: Pyxidicoccus sp. MSG2 (assembly GCF_026626705.1). Lineage (NCBI taxonomy): Bacteria > Pseudomonadati > Myxococcota > Myxococcia > Myxococcales > Myxococcaceae > Pyxidicoccus > Pyxidicoccus sp. MSG2. The sequence goes on along the minus strand of NZ_JAPNKC010000001.1, from coordinate 12,670,367 downwards.
ACGTCGGCGCCGTCCACGGCGATGATCTGCTCGGTGCGGCCCTGCTTGTCCTTGAGGCCGCAGTAGCTGATGGCGCCGGGCTTGAGGCCGAAGGCGTCCCGCAGTCGGGTCACCGCGTCGAACGTGGACAGCTTCTGCTTGTCCATGAGGTAGACGCGGTGGCGTCCCGTCTCGACTTCGTCGAAACGGTAGGACTCCTTGACGGAGAAGTCTTCGGGCTTCTGTTTGATTCTCACGGGCCCCCCTTAGCAGCGTGGGCCCGCTTATTGAAGCGCGAGCGCCAGGAAGGGTTAACGTCGGACGCCATGAGGCTTCTTCCCGTCCCGCTGCTCGCCCTGGCGCTCGCCCTGGCCCCCGGCTGTGCCACCACGCTTTCCACCATGCAGACCGCCCGGACGCTGGCGCCCGGGCAGGTGCAGGTTTCGGGGGGCATGGGCGTCTTCCTCCCCGTGGGCAACCTCATCCGGGTGGTGGACACCGGCAAGGACCAGGGCCGGGAGGCCCGGGACGCGGTGGACGAGGGCCGGCCGTACGAGCTCACCGAGGAGGCCCAGCAGAAGCTCCTCACGGCGGGGGTTGCGCTGATGGTGGCCCCGCCGGGCGCCAACCCGGAACTGATGGTGCGGGTGGGCGTGGTGGACCGGGTGGACGTGGGGCTGCGCTACAGCGGCATCTCCCTGCGGGCGGACGCCAAGGTGCTGCTGTTCCACGGCGGGGACTCGGAAGGGGGGCGGATGGCGCCGAGCCAGCGTTCCTACGACGTGGCCCTGGGGGTGGGCGCGGCCCGACACTTCTTCTCCAGCCCGGTGTTGGACGTGCTGGAGGTGGTGCAGATGGGCGACTTCAGCCGCTATGACGTGGAGGTCCCCCTGTACGTCAGCGCGGACTTCGGTGACATCTTCAAGCTCTATGGTGCGCCCAAGTACGTCTACAGCCACACCCGGCTGGACGCCCGGCTGGTGGACTACTCCGAGCAGGGCAAGCCGGTGTCGGGCTTCGACGCGTCGCTTCCGGCCACGGTGGGCAGCCACTTCGTGGGCAGCACGGTGGGCATGGCCCTGGGCTACCGGTACGTCTACCTCTTCGCCGAGCTGACGGGCGGCTATGTCAGCTGCAAGCCGAACCTCTTTGGCGCGGAGCGGCAACTGGGTGGCGTCACCTTCTACCCGGCCTTCGGCCTGGCCGTCAGGACGGGGGGGCCGGACCGGGAGCGGGTGGGGCATGGGCGCTGAGAGGCCGTCGAGGGGGCCGGATGCTGACCGGCCGTGCAGTCCTCCGGCTGTCGGGTGGAACGAGGGGACGGCGTCGAGCGTTCCCCGTATTCGGGTGGCTCTGGTACTGTCCGCCCCGGTGAGGATTCGCGCGTGACCCAGGCCCCCGCCCCATTCGCTCCGAAACCCGGGCAGATCCGCGGCCCCCGCCTGACGGGACGCTTCGCGGACGGCAGCCTGGGTGAGTTCCCCTTGGGACCGTTGACGTCCCTGGGCCGGCATCCGTCCAACACGCTCCGGCTGGTGGACCGCGAGGTCTCCAAGGAACACGCCATCATCGAGCGTGTCGGCAAGGACTTCGTCCTCAAGGACCTGGGCTCGTCCAACGGCACCTTCGTCAACGGCCGGCGGGTGAAGGAGTTGAAGCTGCGGGACGGGGACGAGGTGGCCCTGGGCTCCTCGCGGCTCATCTTCCACAGCGGCGAGCCGGCGGTGAACCACAGCGCGCCCACCGCGCCCGGGGTGACGGTGGTGGCGCAGTCGGTGTCCATGCCGGCCTTCCTGGCGCAGATGGACCAGGTGCCGCAGAACTTTCGTCCCGTGGAGATGGTGACGGACATCGAGGCGTTGAAGCGCGACTACGAGAAGCTGCGCATCGCCCACGAGTTCCACCGGCAGGTGAGCCTCCAGGGCAACCAGACGGGCCTGTTCGAGCAGATCCTCAAGGTGGCCTTCCAGCTGCTGGCGGCGGACCACGGCGTCATCCTCAAGGTGGCGGACGACGGCCAGTTCATCCCCGCGGCGGTGCACCACCGCACGGGCAAGGCCGTCAACGTCATGCTGTCCGACACCGTGCTCAAGCGCGTGGTGGAGACGCGCAAGGCGGTGCTGACGGCGGACGCCATCATCGACGAGCGCTTCTCCGCGGCGGAGAGCATCGTCGCGCAGGGCATCCGCTCCGCCATGGCGGTGCCGCTGATGGTGAACGACAAGATCCAGGCGGTGCTCTTCCTGGACAGCCGGCAGCAGATCAACGCCTTCTCGGAGAAGGACCTCACCATCCTTTCCGGCATCGCCGCGCAGGCGGGCATCGCGCTGGAGAACTCGGTGCTGGCCGAGCAGATCCGCAACGAGGCGGTGACTCGCGCGGAATTGAGCCGCTTCCTGTCCAAGGCGGTGGCGGACGCGGTGATTGCCGGCGAGGCCGAGGACCTGGCGCAGAGCCGGTTGGCCGAGGTGAGCTGCCTGTTCGCGGACATCCGCGGCTTCACGACGATTTCGGAGAACGAGTCGCCGCAGGAAGTCGTGAACATGCTCAACGGCTTCTTCACCGCGATGGCGGACGTGGTGTTCCGCTACGAGGGGAACCTGGACAAGTTCATTGGCGACTGCGTCATGGCCGTGTGGGGCCCGCCGCTGTCGCACCCTGACGACGCGGCGCGAGCGCTGCGCGCGGCGCTGGAGATGCAGGACGCGGTGGAAGCGCTGAACCGGGCGCGCGTGGCCGAGGGCAAGAAGCCGATTGAAGTGGGCATCGGCGTCAACACCGGCCAGGCGGTTGTCGGCTACATGGGCAGCGCCGAGCGGCACGAGTTCACCGCCATTGGTGACACGGTGAATACGGCGTCGCGCCTGTGCGGCATGGCCAAGAGCGGTGAGGTGCTCGCCTCCGAGTCCACGGTGCGCAAGGCGGGCCATGGCTTCGACGTGGAGGGCCTGCCGGCGATGCAGGTGAAGGGGAAGGAGAAGGCCGTCCCGACCTACCGCGTCCATGGCGTGGAATACACCACCGCTGCTTCCCCGCGCCGCGCATGATGACGACGCAGGCCTGTCCCAACTGCGGGACGCAACACGACATCCGGGTATACGTCAGCGGTCAGAAGGTGACCTGCCGCTGCGGCATCCGGTTCGAGGTGCGTCGCGCTGACTCCGCTGGAGCAGGGGCTCTGCGCAACACGGTGGTGCCGGGCGGCAGCGGCGTCTTCGAGCGGCAGTCGCGCGTCGGCCCTGCCGTGACGGTGGTGCCGGGCTCGGGTGCCCAGTCCTCGAGCATGGCGGCGAACGGGGCTCCGCGCCCGGCGGAGAACATCACCTTCGTCCCCGGTGGCGAGCCGGTGGGTGTCGCCGTGCCGGCCTCGATGGTGGCCTTGCGGCAGGTGACGCCCGCGTCGGGTGTCGCTGCTCCGGCGTTGGTGGTGGCCTCGCGGCAGGCGCCGCCCGCGTCGGGTGTCGCCTCGCAGGCCCCGTCGGACGCTGCCTCGCGTGAGGCGATGACTCCTGCCCCGCCCGTGGCGGAGTCCGGTGTCGCGAGGGCGGAGCCCCCCGGCCAGACGCCGCTGCCTCCGAGCGCGCTACCGCTTCCGGGCGTGGCCGCGCCCGCGGACGCGGAGCGTGGGGTGGCGCTGCCCTCCGACGTCGCGGGTGGGGACGCGCCCGTGGATGCGACGGTGGTGCGTTCATCGGTGAAGACGGGGATGGGTACCGAGCACTCGGATGTGAGCGTGCACGACGTGAGCACGTTCCTGACGGGCAAGAAGGTGGAGCTGCCGGGCTTCGAGCTGCTGGAGGTGCTGGGCCGGGGCGGCATGGGCGAGGTGTGGCTCGCACGGCAGCAGTCGCTGGGGCGCACGGTGGCGGTGAAGCTCCTGCCGCCACGGCTGGCGAAGGACCCGGAGTTCGTCACCCGGTTCGAGAAGGAGGCCACGGCGCTGGCCGCCCTCAACCACCCGCACATCATCCAGATCATCGACCGGGGCGTGGCGGGCGAGCACTACTTCTTCGTCATGGAGTACGTGGAGGGCCGCTCACTGCGCGAGGCGATGGCGGCGGGCCTCACGCCGGAGCGGGCGCTGAAGATCCTCCTGTCGGTGGCACGCGCCATCGAGTGCGCGCACGACAAGGGCATCATCCACCGCGACCTGAAGCCGGAGAACATCCTCCTGGACGGGCGCGGCCACGCGAAGGTGGCGGACTTCGGGCTGGCCGGCATCCAGGGGCCGAACACGCGCCTGCAGCTCACCGCGACGGCGGTGGCCATGGGCACGCTGAACTACATGGCTCCGGAGCAGCGGCGCGACGCGAAGAACGTGGACGGGCGCGCGGACCTCTTCTCGCTCGGTGTCATGCTCTACGAGGTGCTCACCGGCGAGCTGCCGCTGGGTCGCTTCAAGCTGCCGTCCACCAAGGTGCCGGGGTTGGACCCGCGCGTCGACGTGGTGGTGGAACGGCTGCTGGAGACAGAGCCGGAGGCCCGCTACGCGACGGCGGGCGAGCTGTGCGCGGCGATGGAGGCGATGATCTCCAACTCGTCCGCGCCGGGGATGTCCGAGGGCGAGGTGGAGGGGCGCGTGGTGCCGGCGGTCGCGCGTTCCAGGAGCCACCTGTCGCGCCGGGTGAAGATGGGCTGGAGGCGGGTGCGGGCGGGCCTGTCGGTGGTGGGCGGGCTGGCGCTGCTGGGCTTCGCGGTGCGCGAGTTCGTGGGGCCGATGAGCCTGCACCTGGGCAAGGACGACCGGGTCGTCATCGGCACCAACGGCGTGCAGGTGGCGGCTGGTGAGAAGCACTGGCCTCCGAACACCTACGGTGAGGTCTTCGCCTCGGTGAACCTGGTGGACGCGGCGAAGCCCGGCGGGCCGTTGCGCTTCGAGGTGGGCTTCGACAAGGGTGAAGAGGAGATCAACGTCCACAGCGGCCAGTGGAGGCTGGTGGACGGGCAGCTCCAGGCCATCCAGGGCGGCAAGGAGTCGGATGGGCAGCGGCTGGTGCCTCGCGCGTACGTGGCGCACCGCTACTTCTCCATCAACGACTTCCGGGCCGAGGTGCTGATGAACGTGAAGCCCCTCGGGAAGCAGTACCCCGAGGAGCCGGAGGCCCAGCACTACGGCGAGCTGGCGTTCCGCATCAAGGACCTGCAGGTGTCGGCCTTCGCCATCCCCGGGGCGGGGATGCGGCTGGCGTGGCGCTACTTCACGGACGACGGCCAGGAGGTGGTGGGCAACAGCGCGCTGGACACGGAAAACCTCGTCGAGGACGAGATGCCGCTGCCCGCGCACGGCCCCTACCTGGTCCGCCTGCAGATGCAGCGCATGAAGAACGGCGGCGTCCTGGTGGAGGCGTTCCTGAACAACGACCGCTTCGCGCGCAAGCTCCTGCCCGAGCTGGAGGACCGCGTGGGCAAGGTGGCGCTCGGGTGTCGCAACCTGGAGTGCTCCTTCGATGACTTGAAGGTGAAGGGCGTGCTGGAGGCGCGGCCGAAGCGCAAGGTCGCCCAGGGCGCCGGCGGCGCGGAGTAGGGCTCCCTCCGGACAGGGGGCAGTGTCCTGCGTCACTCCCCCGGGGCCACCCCGGGGAGGATGGGCTGTCACAAACGGGCTCCCAGATTCCCCATCCATCGCGGCACCCGCCGCGTGAGGAGGGGAAGACATGAAATGGCCCTGGTCGTTGTGGCTCGCGGTGGCACTCGTTCCCGCCGCATCCCTGGCGGAGAGTGGCCCTGGCATCGAAGCCGGGGCGGAGAGCAGGCCCCATCCCAGGCCGGATGCGCCGCCGGCCTTCCTGCTGCGGGACATCCGCCCCGGGCTGGAGGGCTCGGGCCCGACGCTCTTCGCGGAGTCGAGCGGCACGTTCCTCTTCATGGCCTTCAACGACTCGCTCGGCTACGAGCCCTGGGTGAGTGACGGAATGCCCGCGGGGACGGAGCTGCTGAAGGACGTCAATCCCGGCCCGGCGAGCGCGTTCTCCGGCGAGGACGCGGACTTCAACTCGGCGGTGGTGGGCGGCGACTTCTACTTCCCCGTCACGGATGGCGTGTCCGGCGTGGAGCTGTGGACGAGCGACGGGACGCGGGCGCGCACCCACCTCGTCGAGGACATCAACCCCGGCTCCGCGAGCTCCAAGCCTTCGTTCCTCCTGAACCTGGGGAGCGGCACGCTCTTGTTCCGCGCGGATGACGGCGTCCTGGGCTGGGAGCCGTGGACGAGCGACGGGACGGAGGACGACACCGAGCTGCTGAAGGACATCTTCCCCGGGTTCCAGGGGTCGGGCGGGCCCTTCATGCCCGTGCGCATCGGGGGGCGGGCTTACTTCAACGCGAACGACGGCACCCATGGGGGCGAGCCGTGGGTGACGGATGGGACGCCCCGGGGCACCCGGTTGCTGGCGGACGTGAATCCGGGCGAGGAGGGCTCCACTTCCTTCGGCTTCACCCCCGTGCGGGGGCGCATCGTCTTCCAGGCGGACGATGGAACGCACGGCACCGAGCTGTGGGGCACGGACGGAACGGAGCGTGGGACGCAGCTCCTCATGGACATCCGCCCGGGTACCTTCGGTTCGTTCCCCGCGGGCTTCGTCGCCGCTGGCAGCCGGGTCTTCTTCTCCGCGGAAGATGACGAGCACGGCCGGGAGCTGTGGGTGACGGATGGAACGGCAGGTGGCACGCGGCTCGTGCGCGACATCCTGTCGGGAGCAGGGAGCGGCTTCTCCGGGGGCAACCTCGTCGCGTTCGGCCGCACGGTGTTCTTCGCGGCCGACGACGGCGCACACGGCTCGGAGCTGTGGCGCAGCGACGGGACGGAGCGGGGCACCACGCTGGTGCGGGACATGAACCCGGGGCTGGCGAGCGGCTTCCCCTTTGCTCCGGAGCTCTTCGCCACGGGCGAGCGGCTCCTGTTCGGCGCGGATGACGGGACGACGGGCGTGGAGCTGTGGCGGAGTGACGGCACGGAGGAGGGCACGGTGTTGCTGCAGGACGTCCGCTCCGGGCCGGAGAGCTCCTTTCCGCGCGCCTTCATCCAGAGCGGAGGTCGCATCGTCTTCGTCGCGGACGATGGCACGCACGGCGACGAGCCGTGGGGCCTGCCGCGCTCGGCGCTCTCCAACCTGCCTGCACCTTCGAGGTGACGCTCCCGTCGGTCAGGGCCGGAGCCAGGCGACGCGCAGGGCGACGGTGAACAGCGCGTGGAAGCCGTCGTCCACCAGGGGGAGCGGGATCTCCTGGGGGGGGATGCCGGGGAAGGTGACGGTCTGATCGCCCGTCCGGATGGTGTAGCTGCCGATGGACGCGGTGATGATGGGGCCGAAGGACAGGGAGCGAGAGAGCTTCACGTCACCGCCGAGGGCCAGGCGGGCGTACGTGGGCCCCCGGTCGGTGACGGAGAACTCGACACGGGCGGGCACCGGACCCACGTCGGGCACGGGGACGTCCGTCTCGCCTTCCAGGTCGCTTTCGGCGACCTCCAGGCCCACACCGAGTCCCACCCACGGGTCGAAGCCGGCCCCGGGGGAGAAGTGGTAGCGGACCTCGGGGCCGAAGCGCCACTGTCGGAAGTTGCAGTCGAAGCCCTCGGGACAGGAGAGGTCGCTGTCCTTCTCGAACACCTTCTCGTACGAGCCCCAGAGGCCGAGGTACCAGTGCGGGGTCGCGCGGTAGCCGACCTCGAGGAGGACGGGGAGCGTGATGCTGGAGGCGTCGGTGACCTTCAGGTCCTGTGGCTCACCGGTCGTCGGGGACACGCCATTCTTGTAGACGTAGCCCGCCCCCGCCCCGGCGCCGACGCTCAGCGCGACCTGCAATCCTGTCGGTCCTTCCTCGCGTGGGGCGCCCGGTTCCTCTGCCGCCGCTTGCGACGCGAGCCCGAGGGTGACGACGACCATCCAAATCCAGCAACGCCTTCCAGGCATGGGATTCCCCTTCGTGGGCAGCGCCGCGCTGGTGGTGGGTGAAGCGTTCGGCGCCAGGGAAGGGCGCGCCAGGACGCCGTCATGTCGGGGAGGACAGCGAGGCTCGCGCGGGCTGCGTTCGACGACTCGGGGAGGCATGTAGTGCTGGCGCGCGTCCGGGCACCAGCGGCCGGACGTCGGGAGCGGAGTCGGGCAGGTGTCAGTGTCTGGACCCCAAGGGCAGGGCCTGTCGACGGGTGGACAGCCTCCGTGCCTCGCGGGTTGGGCCTGTCGGTGGACGGATACCGGTGCGCCCTCGGGAGCGAGGTTGCATGCGCGGGCTGGCATCCGCACCTTGCTCCGGTCGTGGCCTGCCATGGGGAGGCCGCGCCTGGCCTGGCGGGGAACGGGATGGACCTGTGGCGCATCCTGCTGGCACCGCTGTACGCGACGTGCCTGACGGCGCTGGTGGTGGCGGCGTTCGCTTTCGGACGCAAGGACGCGGCGTCGAGGCCGTGGCGCCTGCCGCTCGTCTGGTTCGGCCTGCTGGTGGTGGGCGCCTTCTGTGTCGCGTCGCGGTTCCACGGGGGAAGCGGGCAGGTGCTGTCCTTCGAGGTGGCGACGAAGGCGGCGGGATTGGCGCTGCTCGTCGTGGCCGCGGGGCTGGCGGTGCGGGGCTCGCGGGCGCGCTTCCGGGCGGACCTGCTGCGGGCCTCGGTGCCGAAGTCCCTGGATGAGGCCGTCGCGGCCCTGCGCGCGGGCCATTCGCCGGGGTGGGGCGTGTACCGGGGAAGCCTGGACGCCGCCGATGCGCTGACGTCCCCGGGCGGTGTGCCCTGCGCCTTCTACGAGGCGGAGGTGCGCGAGGTGGCGCAGGACGGGCGCAAGGGGCCGCTGCTGTCACGCGAGCGCGCCTATGCGCCGGTGCTGGTGCTGCGAGGCGAGCGGGTGAGGGCGTCGGTGCGCTTCTCGCCGTCCACGCTGATGGCGCCGGTGGAGGTCCGCCGCTGCCAGGCGCTGCCGGGAACGGTGCCCGCGTCCTGGTACGAGGACGCGCCCGGGGTCCAGGCCACGGAGCCGGAGGCCCTCTCATGGGAGCGGGTGGGCACGGCGAGAGAGACGTGCCTCGTGGTGGGCGAGTTGCGGCGCGGCTCCGAGGAAGGCGCCTACGTGCTCTGCGGACGCGACGGAGGGCCGGCGCTGGTGGTGCTCGGCCCCGAGGCGCCCGTCATGGGAGGATTGCTCGCGCGCCGTGCCTGGACACACTTCGCGGCAGCCGGAGCCCTGTCCATGGCCGCCGCGCTCGTGCTGTCGCGGACGATGTGAGCGCGCGCGAGCGATTCTTACGGCGAGCGCCCCCGCCAGGCCACGTGGGCGGTATCCGCTGACCGGCCCGTGAAGGGGTCAGCTAATGCTCCAGGGTGTCGAGCACGTCGACGAGGGTGCTGGCGTTCAGGGACTTGTCGAACCAGCGGTCCAGCGTGGCGACGTCGGTGCAGGTGAGGATGCGCTGCCGGGCCTGCTCGTCCAGGTGCACGCCCCGGGCGGTGAGGATCCGCAAGATGTCCTCGGCACGCCCTCGGGTCACTCCCCGCGCCAGCCCCTCCTGGCGTCCCTTCTCGATGAGTTCCTCGCCGTAGCTCCGCATCAACTCCTCCGTGCGCTGCCCACCCACCACCAAGTTTAACACCTGCCCGGCCGCTGTATGTGCCGCCTGATCTCCCATCAACAGCAGGTACTGTATGAGCACTGCCAGGTGCCTATCGCCTTCGGGGCCTGCCTGCACCTGCGCGAAGAGCGCCACCCACTCCGGCAATCTTCGCGCGAGTTCCTCGCTGCGCCCATAGCGCAGCACCAGCCACGCCAGCCGCGCCATCGGCGGTCCCGGACGTGCCTTCAGTGCCTCCTCACGCTTGGCCGTCAAGTCATCGAGCAGGTATTCGAAGCGCGGCACCAGTGCCCGCCATTGTTCGCGCGCCAATCCAGGGAATTCGAACAAGTCCTCGACCCGGCGCGGCGCTGTCCAGGCTCCGTCGGGCCCGTGGTACATGACGAGCGGGATGATGAGCGGGAGCGTGGTGCTGTCGAGGTGATGCTGGCGCCAGCGTTCCAGCAGGCGCACCACGTAGCGCAGCATCCGCAGCGCCATCCACCGGTCCACTGAGGACTGGTGCTCCAGCAGGACGTACAGGAGCAGCGGGTGGCCACCGCGAAGGCGCGCAGAGAAGAGCAGGTCGCTCTCGGTCTCCCGGAGGTCCGAGTCCACGACGCTGCTGGACTCCACGCGCAGAGACGGCCAGTCCACTTGTGAGACGACGTGCTCGGGCAGCACGGCGCGCAGCTCTGCGGCGGCGTTCTCGGGATGGTCAAACGTGTGGCGAACGAAGGTGTCATGCGGTCCGGGCATTGTGAGCCGGGCCACAAGCACGACATGGGCCAGAGCGGGGCGGATGCCATCCGCGCCCTCGGACCTGCGGGAGCCCGGAGACGACCTCCCGGGCTCCCACGCCTCAGTCCAGATGCCTCAGACCCCGGTGCCCTTCGTGGTGGAGAACACCAGTTGTTCCCCTCGGTCCGCCATCGTCACGGTGAAGGTCCGCTCCACGCTGGCCAGTCCCTGCGGCGTCGCCTTCGCCAGCTCCGACAGCAGTGAGCCCGCGGCGCGCAGGTGGAAGCCCGTGTTCCACATGCCCTCCAGCTCGCTGAACACGGTGCGCAGTTCATCGGGTGCCTTGCGCTCGTTGATGGCCCGGTTCAGGCGCACCATGCCCGCGACGAAGGCCTGGCACTTGGCCAGCGTGCCCCGGTTGCGCTCCGTCATCTCGGCGAAGGTGAAGTTGCCGCCGTCCGGCCGCCACGTGCTCTCGATGAGCAGCAGCTCCTTCCCAATCGGATCCCGCTTCAGGAAGGCCTCGGCGATCTGCGCCGCGCGCGAGGGCGCCAGGTCGCCCGTCATCATGCTGCCCTTCTCCTGCACCTCGCGCAGGTACGCCTCCCAGATGGGCGCGTACACCGAGCGCCGGAACTCCGCCGAGGCGCGCGGCGTCTGCTCGCTCCACGGCATGGCCCGGGCCAGCGCCCGAGAGAAGAGCGCCACGTCGAACGCCTGCACCTGGGGCATCAGCGCCCGGAAGGTGTCGTCCGCCATCTTCAACTCGAGCCGTGTCTCGATCGGCTCCTTGCCCGTGTCGCCCTGCAGCGTGCTCATGACGGCGGCCGCGTCCGCCGCGTCCAGCACGCCCCACACCACGGCGTCATCCACCGCCGCCTGGAGCTCCTTCCGGCTCATCTTCTTCTGCCGGCCCCACAGCATCATGTGCAGGCCGTAGCGGAAGTCCGAGGCCACCGGAGCAGGGGAGAACCGCTCCATGTCCGCCTTCAAATCCACCACCCACTGCCCGCGGTTGCCGAGCAGCTTGTCCTCGTACCCACGCAGCCCGAGGAACGCCTGCCGCCGCCCGCCCTGGCCGTTCTCCTGCGTCACCCAGCTCTCCTTCCGGGAGCCGCCCGCCTTGAGCACCTCGAACGCGCCGAGCCCCAGCGAGAAGCCATACGCCTGCTGCCGCGTGAGCGACGTGGAGTGCAGGTAGTTGCGCAGCTCGAAGGACTTCTGGTTCTCCGGCAGCTCCCTCATCCACTTCAGCAGGTCCACCAGGTTGCCCTTGATGAGCGAGCCGTGGAAGCGCATCGCCGTGGCGTCGTCCACCACCACCTCCAGCAGCGTGGAGGCCTCGGTCAGGCGCAGGTATTCGTACTGGAAGCCGGAGGCGATCTGCGTCTTCACCACCTCGTCCAGCTTGACCTCCACCTTCTTCTTGAAGTCGTCCCACGCCGCCTTCACGTTGGCCACGTCCGCCAGGTTCGGGTCCAGGCCCATGCGCTCCAGCGCCAGGCGCAGCACCTTCTTCTGCGTGTCGTCCAGCTTCAGCTTGCTCGCCTTGTCCACCAGCGCGTCCATCACCTGCAGCGCGGTGGCGTCCGTGGGTGTCCCCAGCTTGCCGGACAATTCACGCAGCGCCGGGCCGAGGAGCGCATCGAGCACCCGGCCCAGCTGCGCCTTCACCGCGCCCGCGTCGACGAACTCCACGGTGACGCCGAGCCCCGCGCCGAGCGTCGCCTCGTGCGACTTCGCCTTGCGCACGGCAATCTGGATGCGCCCGGCGCGCGGCCGCGAGAAGGTGAGCTGGTAGTCGTCCGTGAGCCCCACCTTCGCGGATACGCCCGCCTTCAGGTCCGTCTTCAGCGCCAGCAGCTCGCTGCCGCGCACGAAGGCCAGGCGTCCCAGGTTGGTGGTGAAGAGGTCCGCCCAGTTCAGCTCCAGGCGCGTCTGCAGATTGCCACGCGCCTGCCACGACAGTGCGTCGCCGGTGCTGAGCTTCGCGATGTCCGTGGCCTGCATCAGGCGCAGCTCGGCCAGGTCCAGCTTCGCCGCCTCGCGCATGTTCTGCGAGAGCGGGTGGGCGCGGTAGTCGCTGAGGGTGACGGACAGCTCGCCCTGCGCACCGGACGAGAGGAACGACAGATTCACGCCCGCCGCGGACTTCACGCGCGCGGTGACCTGGTAGCGCATCCATCCCATGTCTCCACCGAGCAGCAGCTGCGGACGGGGCGCGCCGGGGGCCGGCTCCTCCTCGGTGGCCTCGCCTACCACGCGGTTCTCATCCACGTCGCCGGGCGAGTTGAAGTTGCGGATGGACGCCTCGCCGCCGGCCTCGAACGAGAGGGTGAAGTCGGTGAGGTTCAGCTTGGGCGGGAGGAGGTTCTCCTGCGTGAAGGTGCCCTGGGCGAGGGACACCTTGATGTCCTGGTCCAGGAGCTTCACGTCGGGAACCTGCCGGGCAATCTCGTCCGGGAGCTTCGCCAGCAGCTTGTTGACCACCTTCATTCGGGTCCCCCTGGGGTATGGCCCGTCGGCCATGGAGTTCGGAGCCCTCTGGTCGTACGCCGGCCGCGCTCGCGGAACAAGCCACCCACCCGAAACGCCCGGCAGTCACCGGATGCCCTGCCCTGGAGGACAGGTGTCTCTACACCCGGGCGCGGTGCGTCAGCCCTCGTCACCCAGGCCGTACTCCTTGAGCTTCCGCGCCAGCGTGTTGCGGCCAATCTCCAGCACCTTCGCCGCAGCGGTGCGGTTGCCCTTCACCGAGTCCAGCACGCGCAGGATGTGGCGCCGCTCCACCTCCGCCAGTGGGAGCAGGCCCGCTTCACCGCCGCTGGCGGGCGCAAGCTCGCTCGGGGTCCGGCTCTCGGTGGAGACGGGGGCAGGCGCGGACGCTGCACGGTCCAGGTTGGGCAGCGGCAGGTGCTCCTCGAGGATTTCCCCCTCGCACAGCACCACCGCGCTCTCGATGCAGTTCTCCAGCTCGCGCACGTTGCCGGGCCAGCGGTAGCGCTTGAGGCGCTCCAGCGCGGCGGCGCCGAGGCGCGGCGGCTGCAACCGGTGGCGCTTCGCCACGGCGGCGATGAAGTGCCGCGCGAGCCGCTCGATGTCCTCCGCGCCGCGCTCGCGCAGGGGCGGGAGCACCACCTCCACCACCTTGATGCGGTAGTAGAGGTCCTCGCGGAAGCGGCCCTCGGCCACCATGCGCGCGAGGTCCCTGTGCGTGGCGGCGACGATGCGCACGTCCACCTTCACCGCCTGGGTGCCGCCCACGCGCTCGAACTCGCGGTCCTGCAGCACGCGCAACAGCTTGCCCTGCACCGGCAGCGGCAGCTCGCCAATCTCGTCGATGAACACCGTGCCGCCGTTGGCCGCCTCGAACTTGCCGGGCACGCGGTGGTCCGCGCCGGTGAAGGCGCCCCGCTCGTGGCCGAACAGCTCGTTCTCGATCAGCGTCGCCGGCAGCGCGGCGCAGTCCACCTTGATGAAGGGCTGATCCCTCCGTGGCCCGTTGACGTGCACGGCGCGGGCGAACAATTCCTTGCCGCTGCCGCTCTCGCCGCGCAGCAGCACCGTCGCATCCGTGGGCGCGGCCTTGCGCACAAGACGGTAAATGGACTGCAGCTGCGGGGACTCGCCGATGATGCGGTTGAAGAAGTAGCCGACGGGGGCCTGGGGCTGGTCCTTGGCGCGCTGCAGTTCCTGGTAGAGGCTGGTGCTCTGCAGCGCGGTGCTCACCTGCGAGGCAATCGCGGTGAGCCGCTCCGTGTCGTCCGCGGTGAAGGTGTCGCCGCCGCGGCGGTTCAACACCTGGAGCACGCCGTACAGCGCGCCGTCCACGTCGCGCAGGGGCACCGCCAGCAGGCTGGTGGTGCGGTAGCCCGTCATCCGGTCGATGTCCGCGAAGAAGCGGCGCTCGCCGCGCGGGTCCGGGACGTTGATGGCCTGGCCGGCCTCCGCCACGGTGCCGGCGACGCCCTGGCCCAGCTTCACGCGAATCTGAGACACCTCCGGCAGGTGCGCCGCGCGGCTGAACAGCTCGCGGCGCGCCGGGTCCAACAGCCACAGCGTGCCCCGGTCCGCCTGCATCGTGGTGGCGATGCGGTCCATCAGCGTCTGGAGGAACGCGTCGAGGTCCACCTCCCTCCCGACGAGACCCCCGAAGGGGAGGAGGACCTGGGTGACGTCCGTGGGCGGGTGGGGCATGGGGGGCAGCGGCGGAAGGACGAAGGCCGCGGCCTCACCATAGCATCCGGAGGGCATCGGGCCGCCTCCTCTCAGGCTGCGTGGCCCAGCACGAGCCGCTGGCCCTCACGCGCCGGCTCGACCACCGGGAAGAGCGAGCGGGCCTGCTCGGCCATGTCCTCCAGCACGTCGTCCGCATGCGCCGGGTCGTGGTGGAACAGGCACAGCCGGCGCGCGTTGACGAGCTTCGCCACGCCCGCCGCGTCCATCATCGTCGAGTGGCCCCAGCCCTTCTTGGACATGCCCTTGCGGCCCTCGTACTCGTCGGGCGTGTACTGCGCGTCCAGGCACAGCACGTCCGTGCCCTCGAAGAGGCGACCGACTTCGGGCGCCAGGTCCTGCATCCGCACCTCCACGTCCGTGGCGTAGATGAACGAGTGGCCGTCCGCCTCCACCCGGTACGCGAGGCACCCCTGCGGGTGCGGCACGTCGATGGGCGTCACCTTGAACGGGCCCACTTCAATGGGCTGCGCGTGCAGCGCGGAGCGGAAGTCCATGTGCGAGCGCATCGTGGACAGCGGCACCGGGAAGTGCGGCGGCTGCATCTGCGCGGCCAGCTCCGACAGCAGCGCCTGCGCGCCATTCGCGCCGGGGCCGTACATCACGAACTCCGACGTGGGCAGGTACGCCGGCGTGAAGAAGGGGAAGCCCTGCACGTGGTCCCAGTGCAGGTGCGAGAAGAACATGGTGGCCTTCTGGGGGGCGCCCTCGCGCATCATGACTTCGCCCAGCGCCCGGATGCCCGTGCCCGCGTCCAGGATCAGCCGGTGGCCCTGGCTCGTCACCTCCACGCACGCCGTGTTGCCGCCGATGCGCGAGCCCGACACCGCGATGCTCCCCCGAACCCCGTAAAATCGGACTTCCATGATGAACCTCCTAAAGTGGGGGACATCCTCCTCGGACGCCCTGACGCTCAGAGGCATGAGCACGGGGAGTGCCAACTCCAAGTGGCTGGAATTACTTGGTTCGCGGTGTCCGATGTCGAGCGGTGCACCATTGTGGATCGCCACCGGATGGTGCGTGCGCGCCATTCTGGAACATCCGGGCTGGCGGGGGTTGCGGCTCTGGAACGCGGGGAGCGCCTGGTCGATGCCGCTGGTCGGGAAGCGGGCCGGCGACGATTCGGGGGACATGGAGGGTCCGTGCTCCCCGAGGCTCACTTCCAGCCTCAGTCTTCATTCATGGCTGGGATGCAGAAGCTATGGACTCGCACGTTCATTGCCTGCCTTGTCGTCGGAGTCCCTTTCGACATCCTGTGCCCTGTCTGCTACTCCAAGCTCCTTCCCCTCTCGGCCTGGCAAGCCTCCGAAGCCTTCCTGGCAGTCACCCTGGGGGTCTTCGTTGGCAAGGAATTCGTTCTGGCCTTGCTGCTCCGATGGATGCTGCAGCCGCTGGAGCGCTGGCGGAGTGCTCGGGGGACTCGCGAGGAGACGGACCAGGTCATCCTCCAGGCCCTGACCCGCGCCTACCGCACCCCCAGATGGTTCACCGTGGCGTGGTCGAGCACCTGGGCCGTCCTGCTGTCGAGCCTGCCAGTCGTGCTGGCGCTGCTTCTGCCAGAGCGGGTGACCCTGGGCAAAAGAGAGCTGCTGCTCACCGGACTCATGGTCCTGGCGACGGTTTCGGCCAAGATCGCCGTGGCGACGCCGCTCCTCATCTGGCGACTCGCGCCCATCACCCGGGAACTCTCCCTCGGTGCCCGTCAGCGCAACCTGCTCACCCTGCCTCACCTCGTCTCATTCCGGAAGAGGCTGATGGTCTTCACCTTCTGCCTCGCGCTGGCACCGACGAGCTGGATGAGCTGCGCGTTCCTCGCTCCCTCGCCAACGCCCGGCACGATGTTCCTCTTCGCCTTCACCGCGCTGGCATGGGCCCCGCTGAGCGCGTTCCTCGTCACCAAGGCCGTGTCCGGACAGATCAACGCCATCCGGAAAGCCGTGGACGGGATTGTCGAGCGCTCGACCACCCGGGATGTGGAGTACATCCCGGTGCAACAGCCCGACACGCTCGGCCACCTTGCCGAGGGCATCAACTCCATGGTGGACCAGCTCAACGCGAGTGCCAGGACCCGCGATGAACAGCTGGTGGAGCTGGACAGGCTCTACCATCAGGCCGCGGATGCCCTGCGGCTCCGGGAAGAATTCCTCACGGTGGCTTCCCACGAGCTGAAGACCCCTCTGACGTCTCTCTCCCTGACCTTGGAAGCGTTGGAGCGGAGGTTCCAATCGGACCAGGAGGTGTCGAAAGAGTATCTCCAGCGCGCCCGACGCCAGGTCGCCAACCTCGCCGGCCTGGTGGACGACCTGTTGGATGTTGCCCGAATCCAGCGCGACAACCTGGCGCTCCAGCAGGCCCCCGTCTCCCTGGGTTCGCTCCTTGCCGAAGCCATGGGGGACTTCCTCTCCCTCTCTCCACGTCACCACTTCACCCTGGAGCTTCCGCGGGAGGAGGTGCACGTGAAGGGGGACGTGGCTCGGCTGACACAGGTCTTCAACAACCTCCTGGACAACGCCGTCAAATACAGCCCCGAGGGCGGGGCGGTGAGGGTGAAGCTCACGTGCAGCGGTGGAGAAGCTCGCGTGTCCATCTCGGACGAGGGGGTGGGCATTCCCGCCGAGCAACTCCCCCAACTCTTCGAGCGTTTCTTCCGCGCCCGCACCGCCGCGGCGAAGCGCTTTGGAGGACTGGGGCTCGGGCTCTACATCTGCCGCAATCTGGTGGAACAGCACGGAGGGCGCATCGAGGTGCGGAGCGAGGTCGACAAGGGCACCACCTTCACCGTGAGCCTCCCCGAGCTCCGCGAGGCCCCGCAGGAGGTGGCGCTCCAGCCGGAAATGGAAGCCCCAAGCGGGACGTAGAGCCATCCAGTGCTCTCGTCCCTGTGCCTCCGATGGGTGCGCCCCAGGCAGCGGGTGATCATCATCGGCGCTTCCGGAGTGGATGCGGAGGCAGGGTTGATGCGCTGTGGCTGATGCAGCGCGAGTTGCAATGGTTACATGGCAGGTCCGTAATGTCCCCCGAACCCGTGATGGCGCGGGTGACAAGGGAGATACGATGAAGAACCTGCGATGGCTGTTGTGCGCGGTGGCGCTGTCTGTCGTTGGCTGCGGCGCTCCCATGGAGATGGAGGAGGAGACCTCCACGGAGAGCCCGGCGGCGGAGACGCCGGAGGGCCAGGTGTCACAGGCCGCCACCACGTGCACGGAGGCCTGGGGTCAGTGTCGCGTGGGCCAGTGCGAGCCGGGCACGAACGGCACGTTCCAGACCTACACGAAGACGTGTTGCACCGACGCGGGCGCCTGCACCACCCAGCGCCTCCGCATCTGCGGCTGCTAGTCGCGGCCTGAGTCGCGGCTCATGGAGCCCGGGCTCCGTGAGCCGTGCTCGTGGAGGCATCCCGGGAGTGGGGCATGGGCTCCTGTCCGTGCGACCACGCCCGCGGCCCCACCTTCTCCTACGCTCGAGGGAGCTGCGAAGTGGCGGTGGCACCCGTGTAGGGGACGCGCCATGACGACCCTGTCAGGAACGGCCGAGCCCGGGCTCCCGTCCTCAGAGGGAGCGGGGCTGTGCACCAGTCTTGCACTGGCCGCGCGGCTCACGGATGGCGGAGGTTCCCATGCGATGGATGCGCACGTTGACTCTGGGTGTGTTGGCGATGCTGGGCGGCTGTACCGAGAGCAAGGTGGATGAGGACCAGGACATCGTCCTGAGTGGGCGACTCGTTGACGAGGCTGGAGCGCCGCTCCCGGATGCGCTGCTGAAGCTCTACCGCAGCGAAAACTCCTCGTGCGCGTTCGCGGGTTTCACGTCGAGCTGGAAGTCGGTGAAGACCCGCGCCGATGGCACCTTCGAGCTCGACCTGCTGGGGGCGGATACCCGCAACGGGAGCATCGCGCGCTGCTTCGTGGCCCGCTCGCCCGCGCAGTCCCAGGGAAGGAGCCTCTCGGCCTACTTCCTCATCCAGGAGTCGGAGGTGGCGCTGCCCGCCTTCCAGGAGTGGACCGGCACGCCGACGGCCGCCGCGGAGGCGCAGGGGGTGAGCGTGGGCTTCCGGCCCCTGTCCGCCACCCACGGTGCCGGGAATGATGAGCACGTGCTGTCCATCCGCCCGTCGAGCGTCAAGGTGTCCTGGCAGGTGCTCAAGGCCTCCTCGCCGGTCCACCTGAGCGACTACGTCCTCGAGGACGCGGAGGGACTCAAGGCCTCCGTCAGCGCCGAGCGCAACGTGAAGGTGGGGGACGTGACGGTCGGCCTCTCGTACTCCAGCGATGATGTTGCCGTGCCTCGCCGTGCCCTCGTCCCGGCAAGCCGTGGCGCGGCGTGCACCTACCTGAACGCCGAGACGCCCTGCCGCATCACCAGCGGAGACCTTGGCGGGCTCGTGCTCTTCCAGTCGGGAGTCCGGGAGGTCGCCGTGCAGCTCTCGCGGTCCGTGGTGCCGCGCAAGGCCGTGCTGCGCAACTTCGAGGTGTCGGGCACCCTGAACGAGCTGGTGCTGGAGGGGAGCGCCGACGGCACCCAGTGGATGTCCCTGGCCAACCTGCTCGGCGGCGCCGGCGTGCAGCCCTTCATGGAAGTGGACCTCACGGGCACGACACCGGTTTCGCGGGTCCGTGTGCGGGCCACCCCGAAGGATACGACGGGAGAGCTGCGCTCGTTGGGGCAGCTCTCCCTCTTCGAGTAGCGACACGCCCGCGGGGGGGCCCGTCTGGAGAACCTCCAGGTCTCCGCCAGGCCCTCCGCGCGCTATTGCAGAAGCAGCTCGCTGGACGTGGAGTACGAGACGCCCAGCTCCTCGCCGCGCAGCGTGAGCACCGCGCTTTCGATGGGGAGCCAGGCCGGGTCGATAGGGATTGCTGTCACCTTGACCTCGTCACCCGCGGTGAGCTGGGTCTCCCCCTCGAGCTCCAGCAGGCCGGAGAGGTCTATCTCATACCTGCCGTTCACCAGCAGGGTGGGCGAGTCCAGGCTGCGGGGTGAATACTCGCTATCGATGCTGATGTAGAGCGTCGCGGTGGGGGTGATGGCCTCCTCGGGGTCGACCTCCATCAGGCAGCAGGTGCAGGGATTCTTGCTCGGCTGCGGGTTCGTCCAGGGCCGGAGCGGGATTCCGTAGTACTGGCGGAATGGACAGACAGTTTCGTCGTAGCTCCAGCGGCTGGAGCGCAGCGCGCTCTGACGGCATACGGGCAGCGGCGGCAGCGCGACGTTCAGCGTCGAGCCGTCAATGGTGCGGGTGAGCTTCGACTCGATGGAGCTCCAGGCGACCGTGTCCAGCGACGGCAGCGGCGAGCCATATGCCGGACGCGAGGTGCACGCGGGGAGCTTCGAGGAAGGCGGACAGCGCCCCAGCCCTCCCGCACAGGCCTGCACCAGTGCCTGGCAGAGCGAGACGCGGCGGATGCCACGGCGCACGTCCGTGGCGGCCCATGGGCAGGGGGCTCCGCCCAGGCAGAAGTCCGCGGGAGTGCCCAGGTCGACCGAGGCCTGGCGTACCCGCTCCATCAGCTCGGGCCCGGACAGCTCGGGCCGGTAGCCCCAGACGGTGGCGACGAGTCCGGACACCACCGCCGTGGACACGGACGTTCCCGTGAGGATGTCCGTCGGCACGAGCTTGCCGGACGCGTCGACGTCGGTCGCCAGCGCGTGCGCGCCGGGTGCCGCCAGGCGAGGGCGCCCCCCGGGGCGGGTGCTCGCCAGCGGCGCGTCGTCCCCCCGCACTCCGCCCACCGCGTAGACCAGGGGCCGATAGACAGTCGCCCCGGCGGGCGGAAGGGGAGGGTACGCGCCCGCCCCCGAATAGCCCGGGTCCTCGAGGAGCTCGCATTGCGCGAGCGCGGGTGCCGGCTTCTGTTCCCAGTACGCGGGGAACATGGCGCCTTGGACGGCATCCGGTCCGCCAGGGTCATTCCCCGCCGCGGCGATGACCAGGGCCCCGCGGCAGACGGCATGGGTGATGGCGGCATGGACCGCGCGCACCGGCGCCGGCAGTTGCTCCACCAGGTTGCCGTTGTACGCGCCCCCGTAGCGCCCGTCCCACGCGAGGCTGAGGTTGACGACCAGGCGCGGCTGGGGCGTCGCCGTCTCTCCCGGGGGGACCTGCCCCGCGTTGTGGCCGCGCCACTCCGTCACCGCGGCGTGGATGGACCGCGCCAGCTGCGTCTGCTCACCGAAGTAGCCCCCATGCGCCAGGTCCCTCACGTTCGGCGTCACCTGTGGGAGCGCCAGGTGGTTGGCCACCTGGGCAATGCAGACCGGGCTTCCATCCGGACAACCCAGCTCACGCACCACGCGGCCCATCGCATGACCATGGCCGAGCCGGTCCTCCACCGCCTCGCCGTCGCTGTAGCCGTGAGGCGCGGAGTCCACCACCGCGACGCGCACCTCCGCGGGCGGAAGCACCCCGCCCGGGGGGAGGCTCGCGACCTGTCCCGTCTGCGCATGGAAGTCCTTGTGCAGCGTCTGCCACGCGGCCTTGGCGGTGGCACTCGTGCCCAGGGGGGCCACCACCTGACAGTCGCGGTCGACCCGGAGGACCCGCGCGCCCAGGCCCGACTTCAGCTGCGCCACCGCCTGCTGCGAGGGGAGGCCACCCCCTGGCGTCACCCAGTCGTACGAACAGAAGGGCGCGAGCCCGGGGGGCAGGGACCACGTGCCTCGCGAGGCCTCGAACAGCCGCGCCCCGACCCACTGGCCTTCCAGGCCGGAAGAGCCCTGCGGACAGTTGTCGACGCCCTCCGCCAGGACGGCAATCCATCGGTTGCCCGGGCAGGCTGCCTCCTCGGTGATGGGAGGCGACACGGGGACGCAGGTGCCCCCATTCGTGGGGCAGGGCGGCGCGCCGGCATCCAGACCGAGCTCCCGCCGCGCCAGGGGCGGGCTCCCTCCTTCTTCGGGACCTGCTCCCGAGGGCGTACAGGCCATGACTCCGCAGGCCAGGGTGCTGGCAATCAGAAAGCGGACGGGCTTCATGTGAGGGTCTCCCGGTGGGGTGTGTCTACGGAACGAGTGCACGGAAGGCGGCCCAGTCCGCCTCCGGCCGGCTGGCGCGAAGCTCGAGCTGGGCGCGGCGGAGCGCGTCCGGCAGCTCGGTGGAGGTGCGGGGGCCGCCATGGCGGTAGAGCGCCCGCATCAGCTCCATGGCGTGCGTGTCGTCCACCTCGCGCCATGCGGCCACGGCCCCCCGAGCGCCAGCGGCGAGGAAGGCCTGCGCCAGCCCCAGGCCTTCCACCGGGGAGTCCTGGGCCGCGCGAACCGTCTCACAGCCGGAGAGCACCACCCACGCGGGCACGCGGCGCAGGGCCAGCACGTCCCCCACCATCAGTCGCCCCTCGTGGAGGGGCAGCGTGCTCTCCCACCCGCCGAGCCCCGCGAAGCGCCCATGCCCCGCGTAGTGGAAGAGCTCCGCGCCCTCGAGTGCGGCGCGAACTCCGGAGCCCGTCGCAGCGGGGCCCGACAGCACCTGGACCCGCCAGTCCTCGCGCAGCGCCTCGTGGACGCGCCGCGCCTCCTCCCGCGCCTGGGGGAGGTTGCCCTCGGGGTCCGCGACGATGAGCGCGGTGCGCTCTGGAGCTTCGGCTCCGTCCGGCGCTGGCTCCGGGCTCGCCAGGTCCAGCGCATAGGCCACCGGACGCCCCGCGACCAGTGCGTCCCCCTCGAAGGGCAGGGCGTGGAAGTCCACGGCGCGAAGCACTCCGTAGGGAACCAGGGTGACGCGCCTGGCCGCGGCAAGCGCCTCGTGAAAGGGCTCCAGCAGGGTGGCGGCCAGCGTCGCGGGTGGAGCGCCGGGAGCGAGGGGCTCGAGGAAGCGGGCCGTCACGTGGTGTTCATCGGCCGCGAAGCCGACCCAGCCTCGCGGTGCCGGGTAGTAGACGAGCCAGAGCTCACCGGGGCCGGGGCGGGCGCGTACGCCCCGGGCGGGGCTCCCCGCGGAGGCCGGCGCCAGGAGGGAGAACGCTTCCTCCAGAAGGGCTCGCAGTCGCTCCTCGCGCAGCCGCCGGGCCTGGCGCACCTCCGCGAGCCGGGCCGCGGCCAGCCGCCAGTCCCGCGCGGCCTCTTCATCCAGCGCCTCGCGCTCCTGACGGTAGGCCGAGAGGGCATTGTCCCATCGGGCGCGCGCTGTCGCCGGCAGGTGCGTCACCCGGTCTGCCAGCCGCACGGCCTCGAGCACCCGTGCCCGCGCGCGCCGGGCCACCTCCAGGGCCTCCGCCGTCTGTCCCGCCTTCACCGCGAGCGCCACGTACGCGCGGCTGCCGCGCTCGCGCTCGCGCAGGAAGACATGCCGGCCCTCCATGAGCGGCACTCGCAGGGCCTCGCCGTCCAGCAGGTCCTCGGCCTGGGCATACGTCGCAAGCGCCGCACGCACGTCGCCGAGCTGCTCCGCGGCCCGGGCCCGGCCGAACGCCGCGCGCCAGCGGGCCTCGGGGGAGGCCGACGCCTCGGCCAGCTCGGCCAGTCGCGCGAAGTGGTGCCGCGCCTGGCGCGCGTGCCCCGCCTCCAGGAGGATGCGCCCCTCGAGGTCCAGCCACCACAGGGCGAGGCGTGCTCCCGGCTCGGGGCGTGCGCGACGGGCCTCCCGCAGCCGGGCCGCCGCGGCCCCGGCGCGCCCCGCATGCAGCTCCGCCAGCGCCAGGTTCACCAGGACATTGGCCTCGTCATCGGGACTGGCACACACCCCGCGGTAGAGCGCGAGCGCCTCCTCCAGCGGAGGCACCGGCTCCCCCCGGGGTGCGCCACCGGCCTCCCGTGCGAGCAGCAGCCCCCAGCCGATGTTGGTGAGCAGATCCGCCCTTTCACAGTCGGAGGCCCCTGTCTCCGCACGCAGCACGTCCAGCAGTGCGAGGGACTCGGCGTCGCGGCCCAGGGACTGGAGCGTCGTCGCCATCACCTGCCGCACCGCCCGTTGCAGGCGCCCGATGCCCAGCCGCTCCGCGAGCAGCGCAGCCTCGGTGAAATGCCGGAGCGCGGTGCCGGGGTCCCCCGACTCGAGGGCCAGCAGCCCCTCGTGATAGGCAAACTGGGCGCTCCCCTCGGGATGGCTTTCCTCCAGGGGGCCCAGCGCTCCGAGCACCTCGCGCGCCTCGGTGAAGCGGCGCCCGTGGTGGATGAGCGTATAGACGAGGACCATCGCGTCGCTGGCCTCGTCCGAGCGTCGCTGCGCGTGGCGGTGGAGCGTCAGCGTCTCCCTCAGCAGCGCGACCGCCTCATCGGAATGGCCCAGTGACAGCTCGACGCGAGCCAGGAGGCTCTTCGCCCGCACGCGAGCGGCGTCCGGGAGCGCCGGGGCCTCCTCGCGCAGCAGGCGCGCCGCCTCATCGGGCTTCCCCTCCGCGCGCAGCGCCGTCGCGCGCTGGAGCAGGGGCACCGGCTCCGTCTCCCGCACCGGCAGTCGCCACACCGCCGGGCCGCCGGGCAGCGTCACCTCCAGCACCACCTCCGTGGCTCCGGTTGGCACCACGAAGGTGCAGGCGCGCCCGCCTGCTGCCTCCTGCTCCTCCACGGGAAGTCGGGCACCACCCGCCGAGACAGTCAGCGGCATCCGCGCGGGAAGCTCCACCCAGAGTCGCAGGCGGCGGTCTCCGGGAAGCTCACACACCGGTCCGCCCAGGACGGCGGCGCAGCCGGCGAACCCGACGCGCAGGGACGGCGAGGGTGGGGGAGTCACGGCGGGCGCCTGGCGCTGGCACTGGCAGGCCCCGCTGGTGAGCACGAGCGCCAGGGCCAGCAGCAGCGCGGCACGTCTCACGGGCGGTCCACGAGCAGGAACTTCCGGGTGAGCAGCCTCCAGGTGCCCGCCTCCGGTGCGCGACCCTCCTCGACCCGGGCGAGCACTTCGTCCGGTGCTTCCGGGAGCGTCCCGGGGCGCCCCACGGCGATGGCCAGGGTCCACTCGCCCGGCGCGAGGGAGAGCAGCGCGTCCACCGGACCCTGGATGCGCACCGCGCCGTCCGGAGAGCGCTCCAGGGGCGGTGTCCAGGCCCGCGCCTCGCCCGGCCGCAGGAGGAAGGCGCGCACCTCCACGGGCCCGTCCACCGCCTGCTCCGGGCGCAGGAGTACGTCGAGCCGCGAGCCGGGACCCAGGCGTGGCACCTCCGGCTCCGGCGCTCCCGCGCGCACCGCCTGCTCGCTGGAGACGGACAGGGTGTAGCCCGGCAGCGGTGGCGCCTCCCTGGGGAGGGCGAGCAGCAGGACCGCGGCGGCGGCGGCCACGGCGCCCAGCACCGGCGCGAGTCTCCGCCAGCGGTGTCCGCGGGCGGGTGGGGCGAGGCGGGTGGGAGGTGCTTCCCGGACGGAAGGCGGCGCTTCCGGGGCAGGAGGCAATGCTTCCAGGGCGGGCACCTCCGCGAGCTCCCGCTCCAGGCGCGCGGCGATGTGCTCCCGCGCGGCCGCATCCAGCGGACGGAAGGCCTCGTAGGCCTCCGCGGCGGAGGGGTCCTCCGCGGCAAGTCGCTCCAGTTCCCGCCGCTCGTCCTCCGAGAGCGTCCCTTCCGTGAGTGACTCCCAGCGCTCGTCGCGCGACTCGGCGCGCTGGCGCTCCCGCGCCACGCGGCCCAGCTCGAGGAGAAGTTTGTCGCTCATGGAGTGTCACTCACTTTGCGTATTCGCGGCGGGGCTTGCGGATCTGACAAGAGCTCCGCGCCGAGCTTGCGGCTCAGCCGTCCCAGCCGGCTCTGCCAGGCGTAGACGGCCTCCCGGCTCATCCCCGTCTGCTCGCAGACCTCGGGCACCGTGCGCTGCTGGATGAAGATGAGCTCGAAGAGGGATAGGCCCAGCGGGCTGAGCTCCTCGCGCAGGCGGTCCAGGAGGGCCTCCAGCATCTGCTGGGACTCCAGCCGCAGCTCCACGCTCGGGGAGTCCTCGGGGGCGTCGAGCTCCTCCATCAGCGTGGGATCCTCCGTCCAGGGACTGCGGCGCGTCGTCCGGAGGATGGAGGCCACCTGCCGCTCGGCGACGAAGCCGACGAAGTTGGCCAGCGACAGGCCTCGCTCGGGCTTCCACGCCCGCAGCGCCTTGCCCTGCTCGGCGAAGAGGGCGGCGAACACGTCCTGCGTCAGGTCCGCCACCTCCTGACGGATGTTCCGGCCGCTCGCGGACGCGGCCCGGCGCAGCAGGGCTCGCGCCACGCGGGCCTGGATGACCGGGGTGAGCGCATCCACCAATGCGCGCAGCGCCTCGCCATCCCGGGCGAGCGCTCGCTCCACCAGCTCCGAGGTCCCCTCCGTTATGCCGCGAGTCATGAAGTCGGAGGACTCTAGAGGTGGCGCCGCGCGGGTGTCCACCCGCCGTGCCGGGGGCGGAAGAATTCCGTTTCTCGCAATGGCTTGCACCGCGCTGTCAGATTCAATTCCGACGTCGCGAATAGCGATGTGTTCGCGCTCACCGTCCCGGTGAGGCGACCACGGAGCCTTCACATGTCATTGAATCGAAAGCGCATGCCCGGCGCGTTGCTGTGGGCTGTCACACTCGCGTTCCTCGTTCCGAAGCTGGCGCTTGCCACGGACCCCACCTCGCTCGCTGAAATCATCGACGACGGGAGCACCTTTCGCTTCGGGCTCGCGCTCCGCGTGGCACCGAACACCGTGACAGTCACCACGGTCTACAACCGCATCGCGGGAGCCCTCGTCGATGCCGGCGCTTCGACGGTGCAGGGCGTCCCGGTGGTGGCGCAGCTCGCGGTCCAGACGGACGCGCAGGGAAACGTCTGGGTCGACGCTCCTCCGCGTCCGGAAGGGCAGCCGCCGTTGCCGGACGGGGTGTACAGCCGCTGGCTCGAAGTGAGTCATGTCCCGGGGCCCGGGGCGCGAAGCCGGGCGCCGTTCCGCGAGCGGCGCACCCTCTACTTCCGCGTCGTCAATGGCGTGGCCCAGCGCCTCACTCTCGCTGCGTATTCCGCGCAGGTCGACCCCGCGTCGCAACGGAAGAACAAGCAGGGGAGTCTCGAGCCTGCCCATCCCGGCGTCCTCGCGGCGAGGCAGTCCGCCCTCCAGACGAATCTGCTGCCCCTCATCGAGAGCGGCACGGCCTACAGCACCCCCGACAACAGCGAGCAGGGCCAGTAGGCCCCGGAGAATCCCATCATGAAGACACCCCTGTGCCTGACCGCTGCACTGGCAGTGAGCCTGCTGGCCCCTGCCGCATCCGCCGCGACGCGGACCTATTGCTTCGAGCTGCTTCTCAAGGACGAGCGTATCGATTGCCCGACGCCGTCCGACCCGGGCGCGAAGCGCGCCTGCCACCAGGAGTTCCACAACTTCACGACGCAGCCGGACGGCGACTACACCCATCCCGTGGGCGCGCTGGTGGAAATCTGGGACAAGGACGACACGAGCGACGACGAGTACATCGGCACGTGGATTCTCGTGAACCCGACGGGCGGCTGCGCCACCTTCGAGTGGGAGGGCGCGAGCTACTTCAAGGGAGAAACGCATCCGGACCCGTACGTCGTCTGGAAGTCGGAGGTCCGTGGCACGGCCGGCGGTCCCCACGTCGTGGCGCGGGACCTGGCGAACAACCGCTACGGCGGAGTGACCTGGCGTCCGAACGCAGTCGCCAACTGCCAGAGTGGCGCGGCGTGCAACCAGCCGGGGTATCTCCTGGTGACGACGGACAGCACCACGGAGCGGGGCGGGCGGGCGATGTCGCTCGACAGCTCCCAGCACATGCTCCAGGTCTACTCCAGCATCCTCGAGGCCGAGGACATCGACATGGTCTGGCCGGAGTCGGGCAGCGCGGCCTTCAACCAGAACAAGTACCAGGTGTCGGGGACGCGCGGCGACCAGGCCCAGTCGGCGGCGCATGAGCTCGGGCACGTGCTGCAGATGCAGCAGTTCGACGAGGATGACCTGGCGAGCGACTGCTCCTTCAATGGCTCCGGCCATTCCCTGGAGCTCACGGAGCACGAGTCGTGTGCAACCGCCGAGGGCTGGGCGGGGTACGTGGCCATCGCCTCGCTCTGGGACCCGGAGAACCCTGGCTCCGCTCCCAGCCGCTTCGGAAGCGACTTCGTGGAGGCGGAGCCCATCGCTCCGGTGTGCACCGACAACAAGGGCCTCGAGGCCCAGGTGGTGAAGGCCTTCTGGGACCTGGACGACTCGGACAACGAGCTGGCTGAGGCGCCCGCGGGACAGGACGACCAGAAGAACTCGACCACCCTCGACATCGCGCTGCGGTGGGCCGTCTTCCCGGACGGCACGGCCAACCGCCAGGACGGGGAAAGCGACCCGGATGGCGTGAACCTGTGGGACTACCACATCAACAGCCAGTCCTGGTGGGCGAACCTCGACGAGACCCGCCAGACGCTCCTGGGCCACAACTGCATGGGGACGCAGGACACGAACTAATCCCCTTCAGGCAGGTCCGCGAAGTGATGGCCCAGCGTGGCCGAAGAAGCCACGCTGGGCCGCATCATCCATGACGACGCCTGACGGCCCCCGAGCCGCGCGGGGGCCGGCTTTCGCCGTGGGGGCCACGCGCTTATGCGCTGGAGGATGAGCCTCTGGGTCCTGCTCGCGGCGATCCTCGCCGCACTGCTGGCCGCCGTGCCACCGTGGTGGTTCGCGCGCCGCCGCCCCGGCTACAGCCACCTGCGGCACACCATCAGCGAGTTGGGGGAGACGGGTGCTCCCGATGCGAGCCGGGTGGCCTGGCTCGCCTTCGCGCCTCTTGGCCTCTCGGTCTGGATGTTCGTGGCGTTGCTCGGCGCGCGGCTTCCGGCCGACACCGGGACGGGCCTCGTGCTGCTCTCCCTGTTCGGCGTGAGCTACGTCGGCGCCGCGGTGTTTCCGTGTGACGCCGGAGCGCCGTTCTGGGGGACCTGGCGCAACCATCTTCACAACCTCGTCGCCGCCATCGGCTACTTCGGCGCGGGCGCCGGCTTGATTGAGCTCGGGCGCGCCTTCGAGGACATGTCGTCGCTGTCCGGTCTTTCCGCCGTCACGGCCGCGCTGGGGAAGGGGGTCCTCCTCGGCATCTTCGTGCTGTCGTTCGAGTCGCCCGTGCGCGGACTCGTCCAACGCGCCATCGAGGCGGCGGTGTTCGGCTGGATGTTGCTGATGGGCGGGTGGCTGGTGCTGGCATGACCACGCTCGAAGCACGCGGCGGCTGAGCGGGCTCCGCCTCGAAACGCGAAGGCCGGCCCGCCCACCTCGGGACGGACCGGCCTGGAATACATCCCATTCGCGCTACGTCGCGGCGCTCAGTTCACGCTGACCGCGGACCAGGCGGCGGCCACGGCCTTGTACTGGGTGCTGGTGGCGCCGTAGAGGTCCGTCGCCGCCTTCAGCGTGCCCGTGCGGGCCGCCGCGTAGTTGGTGGAGGACGTGAAGTACACGGTGAGGGCGCGGTACCAGATCTTCCCCGCCGCGTCGCGGCCGATGCCGGTGACGGCCGTGCCGTTGCAGGTGGGGCTCGCCGGGCTGGCGGCGGAACCCTGCGCCAGCAGGTAGAAGAAGTGGTTGGCCACGCCGCTGGAGTAGTGCACGTCGATGGAGCCGATGCCGCTGTACCAGCAGTCCTTCGACTTGCCATCGAGCGAGGGCTTGTACATGTAGCGCAGCGCGTCCCCAGCCGTGCCGGGCGTGTAGATGCGCTCGCCGATGAGGAAGTCGCCCGGGTCGCCCGCGCTGGCGGCGTAGTACTCCACCAGCGAGCCGAAGATGTCGCTGGTGGCCTCGTTGAGGCCGCCGGACTCGCCCGAGTAGACGAGGCCCGCGGTGCGGCTCGTCACGCCGTGGGTCATCTCATGGCCTGCCACGTCCAGCGCCACGAGCGGGGTGAAGGTGGAGCCGTCACCGTCGCCGTACGTCATGCAGAAGCAGGAGTCGGTCCAGAACGCGTTGTTGTAGGCCGTGCCGTAGTGCACCTTGCTGTAGCCGGTGCGGCCCGCGCCGTCGATGCCGTTCCGGCCGTGCACGTTCTTGTAGTAGTCGTACGTCGTCTTCTGGCCGAAGTGCGCATCCACCGCGGCGCTCGCGCGGTCGCTGTTGGTGCCGTTGCCCCAGACGTTGTCGGCGTCGGTGAAGATGGCGTTGCTGCGGCCCGCATCGACCGTATAGAAGCCGGTGCCCCGCGTCACATCGCGCATCTCATAGCCGCTGCTGATGGAGTTGGTGCCAATGCTCACCGTCCCCAGGTAGAGGCTCCGGCCGGAGCCGGTGGCCGCGGCGGTGTGCACGCCATCCCACGAGCCGCGCAGCGCACCGGTGCGCGCGTCCACCAGCACGTGCAGCTCGCTGGGCGTCTGGTCCGGCTTGATGCCCTCGAGCACCACCTCGTACGCGAGCCCCGGAGCGCGCTCCGGCCGCGCGTCGACGATGAGCTCCGCGCTGGACGGGCCGCTGCGCTGGCCGACGAAGGCCGCCTCGGCCAGCACCGTCGCCGCCGCGGCGTCGAAGAAGGGCAGCGTGGAGAGCCCGCGCAGCGTGGACGGCGTCGCGAACTCCACCTCGGAGGCGCGGCCCACGGGGTTGTGCACCACCAGGTCACCGCCCAGCACGCGCAGGCCCGCGAACGAGCGGTCGAAGCGCACGTGCTCGGAGCCGTTGTCGTCCACGATGACCGTGCGCGCCGTCAGCTTCTCGGAGGCGTCCTGCCTGGCCACCAGGCCCATCGCGCGCGAGACGACGGCCGACTGCTCGGCGGAATCCGTCAGCTCACGCGACGTATTCACGGGCGTGTCGTTCGCATCACCACATCCCCACAGCGCAAGCGTTGCGACGGCGGTCGGCAGGATTCGCTTCATAGGGCGGCACTCCAAGACGGCGGGGGGAGAAACGCGGCCCTTATACGCGCTATACAGACTAATCTCAATATGTCGCGAATTACCTGATTACGGTCTAAGTGGGTCCTGACCGCCTCCACCGGAATGGAGAGAACACGAAGCCCGCGTCCTCCTGAGGTATCCCTCGGTCCTCCATCCGCTGCCGGGGAGCCGGACGCGGGGCAGCTCTCCATGGACGGAGAGCTGCCCTGGTCAACAGCTCCGCTCAATCAAGAGCGGGTGACTTCAGTAACACGCTCCACAGCGCGTCGGGCCATTGCCAATCTCGTAGTAGTCCGTCGCGTTGTAGCAGTAGTGCACCTGGAAGTTGCCCCACCCCAGACCGCAGACCTGGGCACAGTCCCAGTAGGAGCCGTGCGTGTAGCCGGTGGGGCAGGTGAAGACCGCCTGCTCCGCTTCACTGAGGTTCTGCTCCGGCGCCATCTCCTCCGGCATGGTTCCGCCACAGCCCGTCGACAACAGTCCCGCTGCAAGCAGCCCGCCCAGCATGATCCGCAGTTGCATGGTCATCCTCACTGACGTTGAATTCGGGTGAAGCGAATTGACGCTAGTGATTCGTCGGAATGACTGTCAACCCGGGCTCAGTCTCCGGAGTGCTCCGCGGGCCCTGAGGTGGAAGGGCCCGCCGGTGGGAAGGCCGTACCATGCACGACATGGGGACTGACGCGTCCCGTCGGCCGCGTACCCTCCACGGGGCGCTGAGCATCCTGCTCGGCCTCGTGAATCTCCTCAGCATCCCCACGATCCTGGCAACCGTTGCGCTGCGGTGGTTCCGGTTGCGCTACGCGATGCTCAAGCCGCGGCCCGGAGACATCTACGTGGCCACTGCGCCGAAATCGGGCACGACGTGGATGCAGCAGATCGTCTACCAGGTCCTCACGGGAGGCCGGGGCGAGTTCGAGCACATGTCCCAGGTGTCCCCCTACCTGGAGCAACTGATGCTTCGGGACTTCACGGAGGCAGTGCTGGATGCGCTCCCGTCCCCCCGCATCCTGAAGACGCACATGCCCTACTGGCTGGTGGCTCCGCCCATGGACAGCCGCGTCATCTACGTCACCCGCAACGCGGCGGACTCGCTGGTCTCGGTCCACAACCACGTCTGTCTGGAGACGGGCTACCGGCCCAAGCTCGACGTCCCCTTCCTCCGCCGGGACTTCCTGCTGAAGCGGTGGTTCTGGCACCTGGAGTCCTGGTGGCCGCACCGCGCGGACCCGAACGTCCTCCACCTGCGCTACGAGGAGCTGGTCGCGGACCTGGAGGGCGCCATCCGGAAGGTGGCGCGCTTTCTGGACGTCACCCTCGAAGAGGACCGCATGGGTGCCATCCTGGAGAAGTGCGGCTTCGCTTTCATGAAGCAGCACGATGAGCGTTTTGACGTGCGGCTGCCGCTCTTCGACCGGAGCGCCTCCAGGCCAGGCTTCATCCGCAAGGGCGTGGTGGGCGACGGCCGCGCGGTATTGACGCCCGAGGTCCAGGCCGCTCTGGGCGAGCGGATGGGCCCTCTGCGAAAAAAGCTCGGCCTGGGCGAGACGGAGGTGTGAGGCCCGCACGGCGGCACCCGGGACTCCGCCGGCTCGAGCCATCGGCTCCCTCGCGGTGACGAGGGCCCGAGCCGTCGCGGAGGGCCTACCGGGGCTTCGGGCGCGCCGCGCGGACGGCGCGCGTCACGCCTGTCACGACCAGCAGGACGACGATGCCGGCGAGGATGCCGAACACCGTGTTGATCAGCGTGGGGACGAGCGCCGCCAGCACGCCGCCGATGCCCGACACGGTGCCCGCGCCGTGCGCGAGGTCCTCGCTGAAGTGGTGCACGGGGGGGATGCCGTGGGTGAGGATGCCGCCGCCGACCATGAACATGGCGACCGTGCCGGCCACCGAGAGCGTCTTCATCAGATACGGAGCGCCGGTCAGGAGCCCCCGGCCCAGCGCGCGCTGGAAGCCGCGAAAACCCCCCGTGCCCGTCTTCGCGCTGAGGTGGAGCCCCGCGTCGTCGAGTTTGACGATGCCGCCGACCAGGCCGTAGACGCCGACCGTCATGATGATGGAGATGCCGACCAGGACGGCGACCCGCTGCCCGAAGGTCGCGGCGGCGACGGTGCCCAGCGAGATGACGATGATCTCCGCGGACAGCACGAAGTCGGTCCGGACCGCGCCTTTGATCTTCTCCTTCTCGAAGGAGACGATGTCCACCGCGGGGTCGGCGACAGCCTTGACGAGCTCACCATGGTGGGCCTCGTCCTCGCCCTTGCTGTGCAGGAGCTTGTGGGCCAGCTTCTCGACGCCCTCGTAACAGAGGAAGGCGCCGCCCAGCATCAGCATGGGGACGATGGCCCAGGGAATCAGCGCGCTGATGGCCAGTGCGGCGGGGACCAGGATGGCCTTGTTGACCAGGGAGCCCTTGGCGACCGCCCAGACCACGGGCAGCTCGCGGTCAGCCGTGACGCCGGTCACCTGCTGCGCGTTCAGCGCGAGGTCGTCACCCAGGACGCCAGCGGTCTTCTGGGTCGCGACCTTGGTCATGGCCGCGACGTCATCCAGCAGGCTGGCGATGTCATCAATCAGGGCAAAGAGGCTACTTCCGGCCACGAGCGTCTTCCTCTGTAATGGGTCGTCTCCGCGGAGCCCGGGTGGGCCCGGTCCCCGCGGGTGGGTGGGTATACCTCGGCTCGGTGACCGGGGCACGCGCCCCCAGCCCTGATAAAGAGGCATGGGGCAAATGGAAAGCCCGTTGAGGGTGAGGGCTGGAGCGGGAGGGGCAGAGGAGGGCCGCTGACAGGTGCCGCCGAGCTGTGCGTCCACACCCGACACCGAGGCCCCGTTGTTACCTGCCCGTGCCCCCTCGAATGGATGATGCCGGGGTCCCCCGCCGTGAGCGAGGCCCGCCCAGGCTTCAGGCGGGTGTAGAGCGTCTCAAGCCACGAGGCCGCCCTGATGAAGCCGGTTTCGCCTGCTCCCGCGCGTAGTGCGTTGGCGGAAGTCCGACGTGGCGGGTGAAGGCGACGCTGAAGGTGCTCGCGGAGCTGTAGCCGACCTGCTCCGCGACCTCGGCGACGGTGACTTCCTTGCGCCGTAACAGGTTCTTCGCCAGGGCCATGCGCCAGCCGAGCAGGTACTCCATCGGGGCAACGCCCACTGCGCGGCTGAATCGCTCGAAGAACGTCGAGCGGGACAGCGCGGCCTCTTTCGCCAACTGCGCGACAGTCCACGCCTGGGTCGGGCTCTCGTGCATCCGTCGTATCGCGACGGCAAGGCGCTCGTCGGCGAGCCCGCGCAGGAGACCCGGCGACGCCGAGGTGCCCGCCGTGGAGCGGAGGGCTTCGATGAGAAGAACCTCGAGGAGGCGGGCGAGGATGACCTCGCGCGCGGGCCGCCGTTCGCGGGACTCCTCGCTCACGAGCTCCACGAGGGTCGCGAGCCTCCGCTCACCGCGAATGTGCACGAGCTGCGGGAGGAGCGGGACGAGCAGGCTCGCGTCCGGGGAAGCGAAGACGCAGTAACCCACCAGCATTCGAACATCCGGCGGGGCACGTGGATCGCCATGTCTGATTTCGCCATCTGGCAACACGACGTGCGGGGTGTCGCGTCGACCCGGCGGCGGTTCGAGGCTCGACGCCGTGAAGTCGAACGCCGACGGGATCAAAACGAAGTCCCCCTTCTCGAGGATCATCGGCGCTCGTCCATCGACGGCAAGGCGGCTCAAACCCTCGAGGACGGCGCAATAGAAAGGCCTCCCGGCTTCCGCGCGCCGAACGCTCCACCGGCCTGCACCGCTCACCCGCTTCGAGAACGGAGCGCCTGGTTGGAGCAGGGTGACCACTTCTGCGAGCGGATCGATCATGACCGGACTCTTGCCAATGAGATGCGGACTTCCTGTTGTAGCACGTCCGGTCCTCGCTCCCTATCGTCTTGGGACTGAAACCACTACCGACAGGAGATGCCATGAAAACGATCTTGATCACCGGATGCTCGTCTGGATTCGGCCTCGAAACCGCCAGCTACTTCCTCGAGCGCGGCTGGAAGGTCATTGCCACGATGCGCGCGCCGCGCGAGGACGTGTTGCCCCGGTCCGAGCATCTGCAGGTGCTCGCGCTCGACGTCACCGACCCGCGGAGCATTCGCAAGACGGTGGAGGCCGCCGGACCGATAGACGTGCTGGTCAACAACGCGGGTGTCGGCCTGCTGAGTGTCTTCGAGGGCACCTCGATGGAAACGGTCCGCTCCACCTTCGAAACGAACACGTTCGGTGCGATGGCAGTGACCCAGGCGTTCCTGCCTCAGTTCAGGCAACGGAAGGCGGGGGTCATCGTGAACGTCTCGTCGAGCACGACGCTGAAGCCGCTTCCGATGCTTGCCGTATACACCGCGAGCAAAGCGGCGCTCAACGCGTTCACCGAGTCGCTCGCGCTGGAGCTCCAGCCCTTCAATGTACGGGTAGGCCTCGTGCTTCCGGGGCAGGCCCGGGAGACGTCCTTTGCTCAAAACGCACAGGCTGAGATGCGGAAGCAGGGCGTCGCCGTCCCCGAGGCGTACTCCGACTTCGCGCGGAGCGTCTTCGAGAGAACCATGGGGCAGAACTCGGGGCCATCCACCCGGTCGCTTGACGTGGCAGAGGTGATTTGGCGCGCGGTGAACGAGCCGTCGAGCCCGATCCGCCAGCCCGCCGGCGCGGACGCCGTGGAGTTGGCCAGGACCCGTTGAGCTCGAGTTCGTAAGCGGGCGCGGCCGGTCTGGCTCAGCCCAGATGCCCCCGGAGCGACGGCTCGAGCTGTTGCAGCATCGCTCGGGCCTGCTCTTCCTCGGTCAGGTGCCGCTCGTAGTGCAGCCGGCCCGCCGCAATCTCCCAACGGTCGAGGATGTCCTCGCACTGCGTCAGGATGGTGTACCAGCTCGCATCCACGAGCAGCGGCGCGGCACGCTCGAGGATGTGATGCGCCAGCTCATACTGCGCGTAGACCATGTCGGAGCCGGCCGGCATGAACTCGAGGTAGAGCGCCGCGGGCGGCCACAAGGCGCGCTCGCTCGGGTTGAAGCGCATCCCACGACGTCCGGCCCCCGGCTCGAGCAGCCCGACCGCGTTGCGCGGCGGTCCCCCTCCCATGTCCGGATTCCGGGCCAGCGCTTCGGTCACCAGCCGCCGCGCCGACTCCTCGCGTCCAGCCCGGACGGGCAGCACAGCGGTCCATTCGGTGCGGACCGGGGCGACCTGCCAGACACGAACGGTATGCATCAACGAGGACCCGAGCCCCTCCAGATGCGCGGAGGGCGCCTTGCGACCGGGCTGCTTTCGCTTCATCGGCATGTCTCATTGTACCTGAACCCACGTGAGGCTGAGTCCAGGCCCTTCACGGTTTTGATATATCCATTCCAAGGCATGTGCATGGTTGCAAAGGTCTGTCTCCGCAGCCGATGATGTTCGCCAAGGAGGGGCCTCTCGATGACCATCACCATTACCGCCTTTGAACGCTCACCCGATGGCGGCAAGGGACTGGCGCGTGATACGCGCATTCGCTGGGCGCTCGAGGAAGTGGGCCAACCCTACCAGGTTCGCTATGTTTCGTTTCGTGCGATGAAGGAACCCGCGCATCTGGCGCTTCATCCTTTCGGCCAGATTCCGACCTTTGAGGAAGGCGATCTCGCGCTGTTCGAGACAGGGGCGATCGTGTTTCACATCGCCGAGCGACATGCAGGCTTGCTGCCGGACGATGCCAATGCCCGGGCTCGCGCGATCACCTGGATGTTTGCCGCGCTCAACACGGTGGAACCGCCCATCCTTGAATTTGCAACCGCGAGGCTGTTCGAGGGCGACAAGCCCTGGTATTCGGAGCGCCTTCCTCTGGTGGAAGATCGCGTTCGCGGCAGGCTGAACCCACTTTCCGTTCGCCTGGGTGATGCCGACTGGCTCGATGGTGCGTTTAGCGCGGGCGACCTTTTGATGGTGTCGGTGCTGCTCAGGTTGAAGTCATCGGGCATTCTGGACGAATACCCAAACCTGGCCGCTTATGTCGCCCGCGGCGAAGCGCGGCCCGCCTACAAGCGAGCCTTCGACGCTCAACTGGCGGCCAACACCGGCAAGCCATCGACCGGCTGATTGCGGTCTGTCCTGGGTTCGAAGCTAGGCCTTCTCGAGGACGGGGCCGAGCACCTTCCGCAGCTCCTCGGGCGCCTCGGAAACCC
The DNA here is from genome assembly GCF_026626705.1 of Pyxidicoccus sp. MSG2. Lineage (NCBI taxonomy): Bacteria > Pseudomonadati > Myxococcota > Myxococcia > Myxococcales > Myxococcaceae > Pyxidicoccus > Pyxidicoccus sp. MSG2. Next base: position 12,633,922 of record NZ_JAPNKC010000001.1, on the reverse strand, counting down.
AGGCGGGCGGGATCTCCACATATTCGTCGCGCAGCACCTTCACGACGCGATCCGCCAGCGCGCGGTCCTCCGGCCATGAGGGAACGAGGTACTCGCGGACCAGCAGCTCCACCGTGGCCTTCTGCCGCCAGATGACCTGGGACAGGCGCTCGATGACACCGGGCGGCTCCACCTTCATGCCCCGCGCCAGGGCGTGGTACGCGGCCGGGTCCTCCACCTTCGACAGGCAGGCGTAGAGCTGCCCTCGCACCGCGTCGTCCTGCTCCGCTTCCAGCCCTGAGAAGAGCAGGGGCCGGGTCTTCTCCGGCCAGCACTTGAACAGCACCTGGTACAGCGCGCTCCGCACCGGGGCGAACCCGGGCCCCGCGTTCTCCGGGGCCCGCAGCGCGGCCTCGAGCTGCTCGAAGGCCTCGGGAGTACCCACGAAGGTCCTGTGGCCATACTCGGCGCGGTTCATGACGGTGGCGTCCCGGACGCTGTCCATGCGCGCCTTCAGCGAGCCCGTGGTGAAGGGCCGCTGGGTGTCCCGCTTCGAGCCGCCCCGGGCCCGCTCCTTCTTCGGACAGGGCTCGAAGGTCCCCGGCGTCGGAGTGCCCACCGCCGAGCGCATGAGCTTCCGCACCTCGCCGTCCTCCACCCAGGGGTAGAGGGGCGCCAGGGCGACCCCCTTCTTCCGCTCCAGCGTGGCCACGAAGTAGTGCCCGGCGATGTCCACGAGGACCTGGAACTGCTTGGGCTCGAGCACCGCGGCGACCTGCGCCAACACCTGCCGTGCCTTCGGGAGCTCGAAGAAGCGCTCGGGCAGGCTCAGCAGGTGCTCCTCGGCGGAAGCATCCTCCGCCGTGCCGTCGAAGAGGTCGAGCAGGCTGTCCGCGTCGACGGAGAGCGGGACCCGGGCCTCCTCCGCTTCCGGCACCTCGAACCCGGCCAGCTCATCCTCCTTCAAGGACCAGGAGACCTGCGCCTCGTCGAGCCCGCTGTCGGAGGCCAGGAACACGCCGTGCTTGAATTCCCAGAACGTGTCCTGGAACACCACGCAGATGGGCGCCTCCGGAAAGGCTTCCAGGGCGTCTAGCAGCACCTGCTCCACCTTCTCCTTCTCGTGCAGCTCCGGGCCCGCGGTGATGCCGTGCCTCTGGAGCGTGGGCCGCACCTCTTCCGGGGCCTCGCAGCCACGAATGATCACGTAGTCGACGTGGGACATGCCGGGAGGATAGCCCCAGCCTCTTTCCGTTTTGCCACCTCGTCGCGATTTCGCTCTGCGAACGAGAGCTGCCGCCATCGGCTCCGTTACGGCGCGTTACAGCGCAACTGTGTGGACGTTCCTCTCTTGACAGTGAGAACTTCGCGTGCGACGAGAATGCGAACTACTCGCGCTTTCAACCCAATGCAGGGAGCCATGTCACCCCCGTCGCGCGCTCCAGATTTCTCGGTGCCCTCCAGTGCGCGCGACCGCCAGCGGACCGGCGCGGGCGTGGTCCGCGCGGGTCGGCTTTCGAAGTGGCGAGTCCCTCGCATGTTCCAGGTCCTCGTCGCCGTGGTGGGCCTGGGCTTCGGCGCCCACGCGCAGCAGTCCACGGGGGCCGCACCCGGCACGGGGCTCGAGCCGCCCACGCTCGTCGAGCCGGTCGAGCCCGACTACCCGGAGGATGCCCGCGCGCAGCGCCTGGAAGGCGAGGTCGTGCTGCGGCTGAACCTCGACGCGGAGGGGCGCGTCACCACGGCGGAAGTCACCGAGGCGCTCGGAAATTCACTGGACGAAGCGGCGCGCGAAGCCGCCCTCCGGCTGCGTTTCAACCCGGCGCGCCGGGACGGGCAGCCCATCGCCGCCCGCATCCTCTACCGCATGGCGTTCCGCCTTCCGCCCGAGCCGACCCCGGTGCAGGGCGACGTGGACGCGGGGAGCGAGGCCCGCGTCGAGCTTCGACTTCCCGCCGAGCCCGTGCCCGCCGCCCCCACGCCCGTCGAGGTGACGGTGCGCGGCACGCCTTCCGAAGCACGCCAGCGGCAGGAATCCGCCGAGGCCGTGAATGTGGTCGACCTGCGACGGGCGCGCGAGCAGAGCGCCGACCTGGGTGAGGTCGTCGCGCGCTCACAGGGCGTGTCCGTGCGTCGCTCGGGCGGTCTCGGCAGCGGAGCGCGGTTCTCGCTCAACGGCCTCTACGACGACCAGATCCGCTTCTTCCTCGATGGCGTGCCGCTGGAGATGGCGGGGTACACGTTCGGCTTCTCCAACGTGCCGGTGAACCTCGTCGACCGCGTGGAAATCTTCCGCGGCGTCGTGCCCATCCGCTTCGGCGCGGATGCGCTCGGCGGGGCCGTCAACCTCGTCACGGACCAGAGCCACCAGACGCGGCTGGGCGCGAGCTACCAGTTCGGCTCGTTCGGCACGCATCGGGTGTCGCTCAACGGGCACTACCGCCATGAGCCCACCGGCTTCGTGGCCGGCGGCGAGGCCTTCTTCGACTCCGCCCGCAACGACTACCGCATCGGCGTCGAGGCACCGGACGAGCAGGGGCAACCCCGGTCCGTCACCATCCCTCGCTTCCATGATGGGTACGGTGCGTTCGGCGGCGCGGTGGAACTGGGGCTCGTCGAGCGGCCCTGGGCGCGCAAGCTCCTGCTCCGCGCCTTCGCGTCGACCTTCGACAAGGACATCCAGCACAACATCGTGATGACCGTCCCGTACGGCGAGGCCACCTACGGGGAGGGCGTCATCGGAGCCACGGCGCGGTACGAGCAGCCCCTGGCTCCCAACCTCGAGCTGGCGGTGCTCGGCAACGTCGCGCGGCGCACCATCGACTTCGTGGACCGTGGCGAGTGGGTGTACGACTGGTTCGGCAACCGCATCCGTGAGCGGGCCGTGGACGGGGAGACCCAGGGCAGACCGGCCGACCAGACGCTCTGGGAGGACAGCGCGCTGGGCCGCGTGTCGCTCGAGTGGGCACCCCACGCCGAGCACGTGCTGCGGCTCGCGCTGTCGCCGACGCACGTGTCCCGGACCGGTGCCGACCACCTCCAGGCCGACCCCTCCGCTCGCGACCCGCTCACCGCGCGGCGCAAGCTCTCCACGTTCGTGGGCGGGCTCGAGTACGAGCTCAACGCGCTCCCGGTCTCCGGGGCCTCCGACGTGCTGGAGGGGCGGCGGCGTGGCACCGACTACCGTCTCCAGAACAGCCTCTTCGTGAAGGCCTACGTCTACCGCGCGTCCAGCGAGGAGGCGCTCCCGGGCGGCCTCTTCCGTCCGCTCTCGCAGGACTCCCACTCCTTCGGCGTCGGCGATGGCATCCGCGTCCGGCTCACCGAGTGGCTCTACGCCAAGGCGTCGTACGAGTACGCCACGCGCCTGCCGCGGCCCGACGAGGTCTTCGGCAACGGAGTGCTCGTCTCGCCGAGCCTGGAGCTCGAGCCCGAGGTGAGTCACAACGCCAACCTCGGTCCACGGCTGGAGCTGCGCCGCGCCTCGCTGGGTGACTTCACCGTCGACGTCAACGCCTTCTGGCGCGACAGCAGTCGCCTCATCGTGTTGCTCGGCAACGACCGCTACTTCACCTACCAGAACGTCTACCGCGCCCGCTCGGTGGGCGTCGAGAACGCCGTCTCGTGGAGCTCCCCGGGACGCCTGCTGAGCCTCGATGGAATGGTGACCTTCCAGGACGTCCGCAACGCGTCGAGCGAAGGCACCTTCGGCGACTTCGAGGGAGACCGCATCCCGAACCGCCCCTGGCTCTTCGCGAGCTGGGGCGCGCGCGTCCGCCTTCCGGGCCTGCCCGGTGGTGACGACACGCTGGAGCCCTTCTACGCGGGCCGCTACGTCCACTCGTTCTACCGGGGCTGGGAGAGCCAGGGCCTGCGCGAGTTCAAGCAGGTCGTGGACGCGCAGCTCACGCACAACCTGGGCCTCTCGTGGAGCATGAACCACGACGCGCGGGTGACGAGCACCCTGGAGATGCAGAACGTCACCGACGCGGCGGTCTACGACTTCTTCGGGGTGCAGCGGCCCGGCCGGTCCCTCTTCCTGAAGGTGACGGGAGAGCTCTGAGGAACAGCCAGTGAGCGCCTCTCGTACGGCGCAGGAGGAATACCGTGATGCCGAGCAGGAAGATGTGGGCCGTGGGCGCGCTGGCGCTCGCGCTCGCGGGGTGCAGTGACAAGTCCGATGAGGACGGCAACGACACGCCCGCGCCGGAGGGCCCGCGCTACGTGCTCGGGTCGGTGAGCATCGACGCGGACGGCAACCGCGTCAGCTACGCCCAGATTGTCAGCAAGCTGGAGGGCCACTTCACCAATGCGAATGGCATCGAGGTGAACGGCAACGCCGTCTTCCTCGCGCACGGAAGCGACTTCTTCTACGGCCTCGCGGAGTCTCCGGTGTGGGTGCGCTACTCCACCGAGAACGGGTTCAAGGAGACGGGTCGGCTCAGCTTCCTGAACTACGGCATCACCTACATGGACTTCTCGAACGTCATCGTGGACGACGAGACCGCGGTCTCCGTGCTCACCGAGGCCTACGTCGCCGTCGTCTGGAATCCGAAGACGATGACCATCAAGGGGGACGTCGACCTGTCGTTCCTGAAGAGGGATGGCTACTCGCTCGAGGCCTTCACGACGGTGACGCACAACGGGCTCGTCTACATCCCCGGCAAGTGGGTGAACTGGACCACGGCGCAAATCCAGCAGACGGTGAGCATGATTACGCTCGACCCCAAGGCGATGGCCGTCGTGAGCTTCGCCGAGGACAATCGCTGCGGCGCCGGCGGGCGCGTGACGTTCGACTCGCGGGGCTATGCCTATGTGATGGGCGACGGCCGGAACCAGTCGATGCAGGTGTTCGCCGCGGCGAGCGGCAAGCCCTCGGTGCCCAACTGCCTGCTGCGCATCGCCCCGGGCGCCACCGACTTCCAGGACGACTGGTTCTTCGAAATCCCGTCGCTCACGGGTGGGCTCGACTCGATGACGGAGCTGGAGGCCCCGTCCGTCAATGGTGGGGTCGGCTTCACGATGATGAAGTACGAGGACCGGATTCCCACCAACCTCAACCGGGTGAACTTCGAGCACTGGACCGTGCCCGCCTACAAGATGTGGCGCCTCACGCTCGGTGACACGCCGAAGGCGGAAGAGGTCCAGGGCGCGCACTACTCGGTCGTCGGCTTCAGCGGCAGTGGCGTGGACGGCAGGTTCTACACCAGCGAGAGCGACGACGGCTCGAAGTCGACGGTCTTCGAGCTCGACCCGGCCACCAACACCGCCGTCCAGAAGTTCACGATGGATGGCTACTTCTCCGGGCTCATGCCCATCGAGTGAGACACCCATCCCGGTGACGGGGAACGACACATGATTGAGAAACTCACCTACTTGATGGTCGGGTCGGGCGCCGGTTGGGTGCTCTGGCTGCTCATCGCGCTGAGCCTCGCCTCGGTCGCGGTTGCGCTCGAGCGCGCGTGGGTCTTCCGCCGGATGAACGGCAGGATGGACCCGCTCGTTCCCGAGCTTCGCAAGCTCCTGCGCGGCGAGGAGTACGAGCGCGCGCGGAAGCTCCTCGAGGGCGCGAACAGCGTCGAGTCGCGCGTCGTGGCCGCGGGGCTCGCCGAGCTGGAGCAGGGCGCCGCGTCCGCCGAGGAGGCCATGGCGGCGGCCATGGGGCTCGAGCGCAAGCGGCTCGAACAGCGGCTGCTGTTTCTCGGCACCGTCGGCAACAACGCCCCCTTCGTCGGGCTGCTCGGCACTGTCATTGGCGTGGTCGGCGCGTTCGAGGCGCTCGGACACACCCAGCCGGTGAATGGCGCGATGGCCGCGGCGAGCGCCCTGGCGCCCGAGCGCATCATGGGCGCCATCTCCGAGGCGCTGGTCGCGACGGCGGTCGGGCTCGTCGTGGCGATTCCGGCCGTGGCGGCGTTCAACTACTTCCAGGGCCGCGTCACGGCGGCGCTCGCGGATGCCGAGACGCTCGGGCACGTGCTGCTGGCCCACCTTCGCGAGGAGCATGCGCCCCGAGGCGTTTCGCGACAGGGAATCCAGCGCGAGGCCGCGAGCCACCAGGGCAACGGGTCGGCCTCCCTGGCGACGGCCGTGGAGTGACGCATGGCCGGCTTCTCTTCGAACAAGCCGAACGCGCCCATCACGGGCATCAACGTGACGCCGCTCGTCGACATCACGCTCGTGCTCCTCATCATCTTCATGGTGACGGCGAAGCTCGTCGTGTCGCGGGCGATGCCCATGGACCTGCCCAGGGCCGCGACGGGCGGCGAGGTGCAGCAGGTCTTCAGCGTCTCGTTGCGCGCGGATGGCACCACGTACGTGGACGGCCAGGCGGTTCCCCGTGACGAGCAGGTGCTGCAGCTCGCGCGCACCGCGCTTGCGACCCACCCGGACCTGCGCGCCGTCGTGCAGGCGGAGGGAGCCGTCCCACACAGCCGCGTCATGCATGCGCTCGACGTCCTCCGGCAGGCGGGCCTGTCCCGCATCGCCTTCGCGGTGGAGCCGGGGCCGCCGGTGGAGGTCGGGCCTTGAGCGGGCAGGGCGCGTCGCCCACGAGGGCACCTCGAGCCCGCGTGGACACGCGTGCGTCGATGCTGGACGGCTCACCGCGCGGCTCGCCCAGGCCGCTCATCCTGGCGGGCGTCGGCGCGGCGCTCCTCCATGGCGCGCTCGCCCTGGGGGCAACCCTCATGGGGCCGTTGCCGGAGGAGGGCGGTGTCGTGAAGAGCGCGCCCGTGTCCCAGTGGGTGGAGGTCGAGCTCCCGCCTCGGCCCGTCCAGCCGGTGGCCCCGCCGCCACCCGCCGAGGCGCCACGGGCGGAGCCTGCTCGCGTGAAGGCCGCGCCAGCAGCGCGGGCGCCCGCTCCGCGCACCGCGAATGCGCCGCCTCCGGCCGCCGCGCAAGCCGCGCAGGTCGCGACAGCGGCTCCCGAGGTCGTCGACTTCGGTGACACGTTCGTCGTGGGGAAGGGCACGTCCTACGCCGGGGGAACCACTGAGTCCGGCGGCACCGCGACGCACGCCGTGCGGGACTCCAACGCACGCGCGGGAGGCGTCGAAGGTGGCACCGGGACGGACCTCGCCGGGGACCGCTCCCGGAGGCCGGCGCTCGCGGGTGGTGCACGCTGGGACTGTCCATTCCCAGACGAGGCGGATGACGCGGGCATCGACCATGGCGTCGTCACCCTGCGCGTCGAGGTGGATTCCGCGGGCAGCGTGCTCTCGGCCGCCGTGACGGCGGACCCGGGGCATGGCTTCGGGCGTGAGGCGCGGCGCTGCGCGCTGTCCAAGCGGTGGGCCCCCGGGCTCGACCGGGCCGGTCAGCCCACGCGCGCGGTCGCGCTCGTGAACGTGAGATTCGATCGATGATTGCTCCTGCCCTGGCCGCGGAGCGTGCTTCGAGGAGGCCGTGATGCGTGCATTCTGGACCGTGGCTCACCGCTGGATGGGGCTCATCACCGCCGCCTTCCTGTTCATCACGGGCCTCACCGGCGTGGTCATCTCCTGGGACCACGAGCTGGATGAGTGGCTCAACCCCCACCTGACCCGGGCGCATGCGCAGGGGACGCCCATCCCCGCGCTGGAGCTGGCCCGTCAGGTCGAGGCTCGCCATCCCGAGGTGCGCGTCACGTACATGCCGCTGGCCGCGGAAGCGGGAAAGGCGCTCGCGTTCAGCGTCTCTCCCCGCGTCAACCCGGCGACCGGGACGCTCTTCGAGCCAGGCTTCAATCAGGTGTTCGTCGACCCTGTCTCGGGTGAGGAGCTTGGTCGTCGCGAGTGGGGCGCGGTGTGGCCCGTCACCCGGGAGACGGCGGTCTCCTTCCTCTACAAGATGCACTACACCCTGCACCTGCCGGTGATGTTCGGCACGGACCGCTGGGGGCCGTGGCTGCTCGGGGTCATCGCGCTCATCTGGACCCTGGACTGCTTCGTCGGCTTCTACCTCACGTTGCCGCTTCGCAAGCGAAAGCGAGAGATTGCCGCCGAGCCTGTCTTGGAGGGGGACGGGCCGCGGGCCTCGGGGCGTACCTTCTGGCAGCTCTGGAAGCCCGCGTGGAAGGTGAACTGGAACGCCGGACGCTACCGGCTGAACTTCGACCTGCACCGGGCCTTCGGGCTCTGGACGTGGGTGCTGCTCTTCATCCTGGCGTTCACCGCGTTCTCGATGAACCTCTACCGCGAGGTCTTCATCCCGGTGATGTCGGTCGTCTCGAAGCTGACGCCCTCGCCGTTCGACACGCGTGCGCTGTCGGCGCTGCCGGTGGAGCCTCGCACCGGTTACGCGGATGCGATTGCGATTGCCGAGCGCGAGGCCCGGCGCCGCGGCTGGACGGAGCCGGTCGGGTACCTGTTCCACTCAGAGTACCAGGGCATCTACGCCATTGCCTTCTTCCATCCCGAGGACGACCACGGCGCGGGTGGCGTGGGCCATCGCCAGCTCTACCTCGACACGCAGGATGCGAGCCTCCTCGGCGACCGCCAGCCCTGGAAGGGCACGGCGGCGGACGTCTTCGTCCAGGCGCAGTTCCCGCTGCACTCCGGTCGCATCCTGGGACTGCCCGGGCGCATCCTCATCTCGCTGATGGGCCTGGTGGTGGCCATGCTCAGCGTCACGGGTGTCATCATCTGGTGGAAGAAGCGCACGGGACGCGTACGGTCCGCCTCCGCCGCTCGGAGCCCCGCGCGGGCGGAAGGCCTGCCCGCCAGTGCCTCGGTGGCGCGCGCCCTCGAGGCGGGGGCAGGCGCCCAGGAGTCCGCTCAGTGAGCGCCGTGCTTCCGGCGCTTCGCGCTGCACGATGAGCACCGTCCCGACAGCTCCATGACGTGCTCATCGAGCTCGAAGCCGTAGCGCTCCGCGATTTCCCGCTGGAGCGCTTCGAGTGCCTCGGACTGGAACTCGACAACCTTGCCGCACATGGAGCACACGAGGTGGTCGTGGTGCTCCTGCTCGAACGCCGCCTCGTAGAGCTGGCGGTCTCCCCTGGAGACGAGCGCGGGCTGGATGATTTTCGCTTCGAGCAGGAGGGGCACGGCCCGGTAGACGGTGGCCATGTGCGCGCCGGCCACGCCCCGGCCGTGGAGCACCTGCACGAGGTCTTCCACCGAGAAGTGCCCGTCGTAGGTGAGGGCCGCCCGGACGATGGCCTCCCGCACCGAGCTCATGTTCTGGGACCTGGCCCGCAGGGTGACCCGGAACGCTTCCACCGCCCGGGTGATGACGTCTTCCCCCACCGGTTCTTTGCGAGCTGCTCGCATCTTCCCACTGTGCCAACGTCGCCATGCACTGGCAACCGGGGCGGGCCCACCCCTTCCATGTGCTGCAAAAATGTCGTCGAGGGTTGGCTTCACGGAGCAGGAGGGGAGCTCCCGGAGCGAGGCGGACTCCTACGTCGCGTGATATCCCTGGGGCCCATGACAGGACAGCGCCCCGGATCCTTCCCGCGAGCGGCACTCCTCTCCGCCGTCTGTCTGTTCGCGCCCGGTTGCGGGGGCGGGAGCCCGGGCCCGTCGAGCCGGGCCATCGTGACGCATGTGGTGGCGCCCGCCTGCGACGACATGGGGGTCTTGTTCGAGACCGAGAACAGCGAGGAGCCGCTGACCCACTATGAGCCGGTCTGCTTCCCTCCGTACTTCTACAAGTACGAGGGTTACTTCCTGGCCTCCACGGGCCAGGCGGTGCCCCGGCTCGAGAAGACCTGTGGTGCCTTCCGCGTCCTGGTCGTGTTCTTCGACACCGCGGCCAACCGGGACGCCCTGCGCATGAACCCCGAGGTGTCCGAGGTGCCCAGGATGCTGCTGGATGCGGATGTCCACGCGGCTTTGACCTCGCTGTTCGTGGCGTATGTCCCGGCGACCGTCTTCAGCGGCCTTGCTGTCCGGCCCCAGGTCTCCTTCACCTTCGACGTGAAGGTGTTTCCCGCGGAGCACCCGGACGCGCTGAGCAGCGAGCAGACGGCTGGCTTCGCGGCCTACGACGCCGTCGTGTTCCTCGAGGACCTCCCCGGACAATTCGCGGGCTACGGCGTCGGACGATGGCCGATGAATCATCCCATCTTCAGGACAGATGGGCCGGCCGCCCTGCGAATCGATCCACTCCATGTGAGCCCGGGCCTCTTCTACAACGAGCTCTTCCGGCGCAACGTCCCGGTGCTGCTCGCCGAGTACACCAAGGGGCCCGAGACCTTCGAGGAGGTGGGTGGCATCGTGTACGACCGGACGCAGGTCTTCAACCCGAGGACCGGCCGGGTGCTGGAAAGGGAGGACTTCGCGCTGCTCTCCCTGGTGCTCAATGGCTGGCATGACGTCGATGAAGACGGCATCCAGGACTGCGTCGATCCGGAGATCCACGCGGGCCCGGGGAACGTGGACGCGGACTGGGTGCCCGACACGCTGGACCCGGACCTGGGAGCCGACAACGGGCCCTTCCTCTGGACGCGCGGGTAAGGGGCCCGGCCGCAACAGGGCCCTCATCAGGGGGTGTACAGCTCCGCCACCGAGGTGAAGCCGGAGCCATTGTATCCCCCCGTGATGAGCACCTGACCGGAGGGCAGCAGCGTCGCCGCGTGGTCATAACGAGCCCCGGCCATGAAGCCGGCGGAGCTCCAGGTTCTCGTGGCCGGGTCATACAGCTCCGTCGCGGCGGTGGGGCCGCCGCTGTGGCCCCCCGCGACGAGCACCTTGCCGGAAGGCAGCAGCGTCGCCCTGTGGTTGGAGCGAGGCAGGTCCATGGAGCCGGCATGGGTCCAGGTGCCCGTGGCCGGGTCATACAGCTCCGCCATCATGGGGAGACCCTCGATGTCGAGGTGGCCCCCCGCGACGAGCACCTTGCCGGAGGGCAGCAGCGTCGCCGTGTGGCTGATGCGAGGTGAGGCCATGGCGCCGGTGGAGGTCCACGTGCCCGTGGCCGGGTCATAAAGCTCCGCCGTCTCGAGGACGCGGGCCAACGCGTTCTTCCCCCCGGTGATGAGGACCTTCCCGGAAGGCAGCAGCGTCGCCGTGTGGATCCATCGAGGTGTGAGCATCGCGCCGGTGGGGGCCCAGGTGCCCGTGGTCGGGTCGTAGAGCTCCGGCACGGCGGCGACGCCCTCGGACGTGACGCCCCCTGCAACGAGCACCTTGCCGGAGGGCAGCAGCGTCGCCGTGTGGCTCATGCGATGCGAAGCCATGGCGCCAGTCGAGGTCCAGTGGCCCGTGGCCGGGTCATACAGCTCTGCCGTGATGACGTGCTCCGGCATCCCGAACTGGCCCCCCACGGCGAGCACCTGGCCGGACGGCAGCAGCGTCGCCGTGTGGCCGCTGCGCGCCATGAGCATGGGGCTGGAGGCGGCCCAGGTGCCCGTGGCCGGGTCGTACAGCTCCGTTCCAGCGAAGGGGCCGCGGTTGCCCCCCGCGACGAGCACCTGGCCGGAGGAGAGCAACGTCGCCGTGTGTGAGTTGTGGGCCGAGAGCATGCTGCCCGTCACGGACCAGCCGAACGACGAGCAGACCGGCAGCCCCGTCACGGAAAAGCGCTTCGTGGTGGACAGGCCATGGGTGTTGGTGAGGATGGCGGTGGCGGCGGTGTTCTCGCCCGGGCGGAAACAGGCGGGCGCCGTCCAGACAACCCGGCTGGTGGTGGCCGTATCCTGCGCGGCGGCCAGCGTGCCGGCGGTGGTGCTCCAGACGAAGCTCAGTGCGCTGCCCTGCGGGTCGCCTGCCTCCACTTCGAAGACAACCTGCTCGCCGGCGCTGGCGGTCAGCGCGGACTGGTTGGCGCGGAGGACGGTCGGCGGGAATCGCGCGGTGCCGGAGGCGACCACGCAAAGCGCGAGGCTTCCCATCCCCTGGGCCCCATGCGGGTCCGAGACGGTGACGGTGAGTCGGCAGTTGTTGCAGGCCCCCTCGGGCAGTGAGGTGGGCATGAAGCGGGCGGTGCTGGACGCTGCCTCCAGCCAGACGCCGGCGCAGCTCGCCGTCCATTGGTAGGTGAGCGTGTCCCCATCGAGGTCCGTGGCCTCCGCCGTGGCGGTGGCGGTCTGCCCCACGACGACCTGCGCCGCGGCGTTGGTGATGCGAGACACCGCGGGATGGCTGTTGAAGCGCACCGTCACGGTCGCGCTGCCATTCCCCGGCGGGGTCTCCGCCGCGACCACGTCGAGGAGGAATGAGAAGGTCGTCGTCGCGCCCCGCGAGTCACTCACGGAGTAGGTGAAGGTGACGATGCCGGGGGTTGTCGGTGCCTGCCAGGTGATGGAGTCGCTGCTCGCACTGCCCAGGAAGGTGCCTCCGGTGGCCGTCCATGCGTGGGAAATCGTGTCGCCCGGGTCCACGTCATGCGCGTCGGCCCGGAGGGTGACGGTGCCTCCTGTCCGCACGGTGGTGGGCGAGGCCACCACGGCGTCGATGAGGGGCGCCTGGTTGGAGAACGGTGGCGGCGGGTGGGCCCCATGCAGCGTCATCGCGACCAGCGTCGTCTGCCCGGCGGTGACGGTGACGTCGGACACCTGCCCCTCGTAGAGCAGCATGCTTCTTGCGTCGTAGGCCCGTCCGACGAAGGTGCGGCCCGAGCCCGAGGGGATGCCGTCGATGACACCTCCCCAGGTGCCGTTCGTCTTGGGAAGGGTCACCGTGACGGGGGGCACGTCCGGGGCGGAGTACGTGAGGGTGACCAGGTTGACGAACTGAGTGGAGCTCAGCGCCTGGTCCAGCGACATGGCCACCTGGACCGAGCCCGCGGTGGCGGCAGGCTCCGACTGGCAACCGGCCGCGACGAGCACGAGAAGCACCGAGACACAGGCCGCTCTTCCAATCCCGCGCATGGAATCCCCCTGCTGCTTCCGGCCCGGATGAAGCTTTCCAGAACTGCTGCCCATGTCAACCGCCCGGTTCCTTCGTCGGGACGCGCGCTGTGACTTCCCTCCATGGCGGCGGCACCGAGCCGTCCCATGGAGGGGTTGCTTCAGCCCTGCTCGAAGCTCATGGGGTGGGGGGGCTTCGGACGGTGACGACCGCGCCACAGGGGTGGTCGCCGTTCACGATGTCCAGGAGGTCGACGGGATTTCCGTCCGGGTCCAATGGATAGCCTGGAACGAGTGCCCCGGCCCCTGAGGTGACCCGTGTCGTTCCACCGGTGGCTGTGTATTGCGGATAGCCCGTCGCGGGGGCGGGGACCGAGGTGATCTCCAGGTTGTCGGCGCAGCTCCCCGTCTTGAGGGAGAAGGACAGGTCCACGTCCGCGTTCGGGCGCAGGTTGTAGAGGATGACGAATGGATCCGTGGCGCCAATGGCCTTGGTGGCCGACTGGGTCGTGCCCAGGCTGGTGACCTGCGAGAACTTCGTCTGGATGGGGAAGCAGCTCGGCGGGGTGTCACTCGAGTATTCGATGATGGTGCAGGCCGCGGGGCCGCGAATCTCCACGTCCGCGTTCCACGTGCCGATGCCTTCCATCGGGTCCGGCGTATCACCCAGGGGCACCGTCACGCTGATGACTGTCGTGTTGCCACTGAGACCTACCTGGGCCTGACGTTCGATCCACTCGCCCGTCGTCCGGTTGAACTTCCACGCGGTGATCGGGCACGTGGAGGGGGGCGTCCTTGCACAGGGCAGGGTTCTGTCCCCCAGCGAAGAGGGAATCGGAATCTCCAGATGGAAGGACAGGCCCGGCGCAACGAAGAGCGGTTGGTTGGCCGAATCCATTGCCATCACCGTCACGGCTCCGAGCGTCTCCAGTCGGACCCGCTCTCCCGTCAGACTCCGGGCCGTGAAGTCACCCGGCATGTTGGTGGCGTCGAGCGGCGTGATGAAGACGCGGATGGGACTCTGCGCCGTCGCCCCACTCATCGTGCGCAGTCCCCCGAAGAAGGGAAGGTACACCCTGATCCCCGTGGAGGGGTCCGTGACGAATTGGGTTTGAGGGCCTCCCGCCGGATTGAAGACAGCCGTACTGAGGGACGTACGGTTCATCCGGTACACCTGACCGAGGGCACCGGCCGTGCGGAATTCGTTGATGATTCCGAATTGAGGATGGCGAACGTCGATGCGATAGCCTGACGGCGAGTCCGCCACCGACAGGGTATAGGTCCCCGTGCTGCTCGTCGTCCGCACGGCGCCGTTGATGGTGACCCGGGCGCCCACCACGGGAGTGCCCGTCGAGCTCAGGACCGTCCCCGAGAAGACGGCCGATAGCGGCGCGGTGCTCTCCCCGAGCTCGGGACCCGGGTCCCCCTCGCGCGTGGGCTCGCCACAGGAAATGACAACCACCAGGGATGACAACAGAAGGAACAGTGACCGCCTCATGGAGCACTCCTCTCGAGGAAGGGCCCTCTGCTGTCGAGACGGACGTACACCCATGCCGAGGCCCGGAGGCAGCCTATGACAGGTTAAGCTTGAATTGCCTGAATATTGGTGGTGCTGGAAACATTTGCAATGGCGTATGCAAATAGCCGCTGGGGCCTGGCGCTCACACCCCGTGCTTCGCCTCCCAGGACAGCGCGAGCTCGGTGAGCCAGGAGGAGGAGGGCACTGCTTCGTTCGCGCCCACGCGCAGGAACGTTTCGCGTAGGGGGACGGCCGGGATGCGCTCGTGCGCATGGAGGTGGGCGAAGAGCCGCGCCCAGGACGGGCCCACCGAGTCGGGAGGCCCGGTGTGAACGAGCGTGGCCGCCTGCACCTCGGGCAGTTCCTCCACGTGCACACCCTCGGGCCGGGCACCGGGGGCCAGGGGCACGCACCAGGAGATGTCCGCATCGTCCTCGCGGTACTCCGCCTCGTGGTAGAGGCAGAAGGGAGCACCTCCGACATCCGGACCGCACGCGGCAATCAGACGCGGGAAGACCTGCGACGCGTCCGAATAGCGCCCCCGAGCGCGGTGCACGGCGACACGCATTCCGGGCAGCCATCGCTCCAGCAGGGGAGGAGGCGCGCGCAGGTACGCCTCCGCCTGCTCCTGGTGCCGAAGCAGCGTGTCCAGGGCCAGCACCGACCGCTGGGCGCTGGCCGCTTCGTCGGCAAGCCGGGCGCGCACCCTCGTGAGGTGCTCGGACAGGGACGCGCCCTGGTCCAGCTCATCGAGTACCCCGCGAATCTCCTCCAGCGACAGTCGCAGGTCGCGCAGCGCTCGCAAGGTGTGGGCCTGGGCGATGTCGCGCTCGGAGTAGTAGCGGTAGCCGGAGGAGGGGTCCACGCGCGAGGGCAGCAGCAGTCCCTTCTCCTGGTAGAGGCGCAGCGCCTTCACGCTCAGGCCGGTGATTCGCGACACCTCACCGATGGCATACAGCAGTCCACTCACCGCTTTGCCTCCGCGAAAAACGCGCGCAGGGTGGCCGCGAAGGCCTCGGGTTGCTCCTCGAAGGGAAAGTGCCCGCTGCCCGCGAGCTCCACCAGCCGCGCGTGGGGCAGGGCTTCTACCACGCGGGCGGTGGCGGCACGCGGCTGCAGGTCCTCGGCGCCGTGGATGACGAGCGTGGGCGCACGCACCCGGCCGAGCCAGGTCTTCCAATCGTGGTGGCGCCCCAGGCTGAGGTAGAGCCCCAGGGACAGCAGCCCTCCCGGAGTGCCGGAGTCGGGCAGTTGTGCTCCGGGGCGCTCCTTCCGCACGGCCTGGGCGTAGAGGGGACCGAAGCGAGCGAAGTGCTCCGCCAGCGTGGCGTCGTCCTCCTTCAGGCGCGCGGGGAAGTCGAAGGTGTGCGCCATCCACGCCTCCAGCACCTGCCGTTGCTCCGTGTCCAACCGGGCGCCGACCTGGGTGAAGAGGTTCCCGTCGCCCGCGGGCATCGTCACCAGCGGTGCGGGCGCCACCAGCACCAGCGCCTCCACCCGCTCCGGCCACTCCGCCGCGTAGAGCGTGGCCACCAGCGCACCGAAGGAGTGCCCCACCAGTGTGAGACGCTCCTGCCCGAGCAGGCGCCGGATGCGCTCCAGGTCCGCCAGTTGCGCGGCGAGCCCCAACCGCGCCTCCACCTCCTGCATGGCCTTCCATGTCCCGTCCGGCGGAGCGCGGGTGATGGGACGGGAGGACGCACCGCAGCCGCGCTGGTCGTAGAAGTGCCAGCGCAGTGCCTCGCCGGTGAGGCCGGCTGCGCGCCACGGTGCTGCTGGGGGAAGTCCCGGGCCTCCGTGCACGACGACGACGTCCCGCCCCTGGCCCACGGCCACGTGGTGCAGTTGCACGCCTGGCGCCACCTCCCAGCGGGAGGCGTCGGTCCGCTGTCCGGGGGGCACCTCCAGCGTCTCGCCCCGAGCGGCCAGCGTCTCTTCCACCGTGCCCGGCTGGAAGAGCCCGCGTCCCATCCACCACCACGCGCCCGCCGCCGCACCCACCAGCAGGACGAGTGCTCCGAATGCCAACACCATGATGTTCCTCCGCGACCGCTGTCTGGATGACATGCGCGGATGGTGGCGGTCTCCCCCTGGGGGAGAGTCAAGGCGCTCGCGCGTCGATGAGCCGGCGTGCGGGCCGGCTCGCCTGTTGCGGTCCCAGGTCCTTCTGGCTGGCCCTGGGCGGGCGAAGGACCTGGAGGCCCGCCCCGCCTCGGCGCCGTGTTGCCTCCGGGGCGGGGCCCGGGACTTCACGTCCGGGGCCGTGCAGCGCAGAATGGCCAGTCTCTCAAGCATGAACCTGAAAACACCCAAACTGGATTGAGACCTGAATGCTCCATGAACTCGCTGACGTATGGGTATTCTGTGGTGCTGGAGCACGTTTCCCTTCGGGGGTCTTTCGTGCTCGTAGCTCCGCGGAGGATTGGATTGGCCGTTATCGCCTGTCAGGTACCTTGACGAAATACCCTCTTGACGAGGGCGTGTACGACTGGGCCGTGCGCGGAGGCTTTTTCGAGCCCAAGCGAGCAGAACACTCCTCTGCCACTTTCGTGCAGGGATTCTCTTCGGCCAGTCAAGAGCACTACCACTATAGCGATGGAGTGTTGGACTGAAACGAGTCTCCGTCCGGTTATCGCTGGTAGCCGATTGCGATGATTCGGCCTGACGCGTCGCTGCTCACAAACAACTCGCCATTGGGGCCCACACCCAACCCCACCGGCCGATGCGGCCAGCTGGCTGCGGTGTCGCTGGCGCTGTTGAACTCGAAGAACGGCTCGTAGCGAACCGGCGACCCGTTCTCGAACACCACCCGCACCACCTCGTAGCCCTGGGCGGGCTGTCGATTCCAGGAACCGTGGAAGCTGACGAAGGCGTCGTCGACCACCTCGGGCGGGAAGGACGCGCCGTCGTAGAAGACGATGTCGAGCGGCGCAACGTGAGCGGGCATCGCCAGCATCGGAGGCACCACATTGTTGACGTCGCGGCACCACGCATCGGAGTGGGTGCCATCATTCATGAAGCCCGGATCCGCCCACTGCGTCTTCGGGCCCATTCCCACACCCGACGGAAGCAGAAACTCACTGAAGCAATAGGGGTAGCCATAGAACCGCCCGGCTTCGGCGAAGAGGTTCAGCTCTTCAGCGGGATTGTCGGTGTGGATGTCGCCCCCGAGGTCGGCACGGTTGAGATTGTCTCGCCCGTTTTCCACACCCCACAGCCGGCCCTGGCCGTCGAAACGCAGGCCCACTTCGTTTCGAAGGCCATCGGCAAACACCTCGCCGTCCGTGAAAGCCACGTTGCCCGCCTGAACCTGGGCCGCGGTGAAGCGACGAATGCGAGCGCGCGTCGAATCGTTGTCCACGTTCGCGGCTGAACCGACGCTCACGTAGAGGCGGCCTTCGGCGTCGAAGATGATCGTCCGGGTGGCATGGCCGCCCGAAGGGATGCCGGTCACCACTGCTTCCTGGCCGCTAAGCGCTGCTCTCGTGCCGGTTGCGAACGGCCAACGCAGGACGCGCGTCGCGGAAGAGG
Organism: Pyxidicoccus sp. MSG2; assembly: GCF_026626705.1. Lineage (NCBI taxonomy): Bacteria > Pseudomonadati > Myxococcota > Myxococcia > Myxococcales > Myxococcaceae > Pyxidicoccus > Pyxidicoccus sp. MSG2. The sequence continues at coordinate 12,616,118 of NZ_JAPNKC010000001.1, read as the reverse complement.
CATAGAGATATCCGTCGTGCAGTGTGATGCCATGGTTGAGCCCGCTGACCTCGACCAGCGTCGCCCGTTCGGACGAATCCGAAACGCCGTCACCGTTCGAATCGTAGAGCGCGGCGATTCGACCCGCGGTGCGCTCGACCACCAGAACGTCTCCGTTCGGAGCGACGATCAACCCTCGCGGATCAGCAGCGGTCGCCCAGGTCCATGCACAGTACCCCGCTGGCAACCTCGCATTGGCCACGTTGGCGCTCGAAGGCCCCAGGCAGCTGTTCTTGAGAGAAGTCCCAGCATCGGAAGTGCCGGCATCGCTCTCGGTGGAGGGCTTGTCTGAACAGGCCACGAGGGCAGAGGCACAGAGCGCTGCGACGAGCCCAAGTCGTTGCGGGAGGGAGAAGGATCTTCCAGTCATGGTGTTGTTGCCTCTGTACCGCACCGGATTGTTGAGACACGGGCCTATGGGGTGTCGTACTCGGAGTGCTCCGCGGGCCCTGAGGTGGAAGGCCGAGCCGGCGGGAGGGCGGGCCCGTAACACGCGCCTTTGTACTCGTAATAGTTAAAGCTCGCGTCACAGTCCTTCATGCTCACGGCCAGCTTCGTCCAGCACCCACCGTTGATGGGAACCTGCGTCCTGCTGGGACATCGGCCGGAGGTATCCACCCGTTGCTGTCCCGGAAGGGGCCTGGGGGGAACATCCACACTGATGGCCGACCACGCGGACGGTGCCCGAGGAGACACCGGGGCCGTCAGCGCGGTATCTCCGACGGCCACGGTGCCGCCATCCTTCTCGTCCTCAGGCGCTGACGCGTGTCCTTGCGCTGCCTCCTCTCCAGGATGCGCGCTCAGCAGCCATGCGGCTCCAAGCACCACGGCTCCTCCCAGGCTGGCTGCCGTGAGCCAGGACCGCGCGGTGTGCCCCGCCGCCCGAGGCACGACGTGTCGGGGGGCGCCCCTTGCATCCACGGGCTGGGGTTCCTCCCGCGCGAAGAGCGGCACGTCTGCCTTGGGCCCCGCTCTCCGCGCGGCCTGCTCCAGCGCCTCGGCCAGCTCGCGGGCGCTGCCACGCGCTTCGGGGTGTACGGAGATCATCCGGCACACGAGCCCGCTCAATTCCTCACAGCAGCGGACGTTGACGGCGTGTAGAGGTCGCGGGCCAGGGCCCTCCGGTCTCCAGATATGGGATTCCTCGTCCATCGGGGCGGGCGTGGGAGGGTAGTCGTCGGTCACCAACCGGTAGGCCGTCATCCCCAGTGCGAAGACATCATCCGCCGGTCCGGGCGCGTAGGGCGGGGCCGACGCCTGGAAGGGGAGCCGCACGGAGCGCCAGGCCTCCGGCGAACGATAGTGCGGTGTCCCGGGCGGGAACGGCGGTGACGTCAGCGTGGCGGCACCCAGGTAGTGCCCGGAGCCGAAGTCGGTCAGGAAGACCTGGCCGTCCGCGGCGCTCACGAGCACGTTGTCACCCTTCACATCTCTGTGGACGCCGCCTGCGGCATGCGTGGCCTCCAGGGCCCGAGCGAGGCTGGCGAGGGCGTGGAGCACCTGTCGGGAGCTGGGGCATTGCACGCGCGCCCATTCGTACAGGGACACGCCCTCAATCCACTCCATCGCGATGTAGGGGGTGGAGAGGATGTCCCCCGGCTGCCGCCAGCTCCCCCGGGCCACGAGGCGCGGGACGCTCGGGTGCCGGATTCGCGAGAGCAACTCTCCCTCTCGCGCGAAGCGCTCATCTCCGGGGTGCAGGGCCAGCTTGAGCGCCACGGGCCCGGGGACGCCCTCCACCCGGAAGGCGCGGTAGACAGCACCGTAGGCTCCCCAGCCACGCCGCTCCATCACACGCCACGGTCCCACCCTCGTGCCCGGGGGCAGGCATGCCGGATTGAGGTAGCCAGGCTCCATGGAATGCCCCGCGAGGAGGGAGGGTGAGATCTCCGCCAGCCTACTCCCTGCGTTGGCACGTGTCAGGGCAATGGGGCCCGGGGCGCGGTCTCGCGGTGTGCTTCAGTCCCCGGAGGGGGACTCCGTCAGCGGCTGCGCACGGACCTTCGTCCGGCCCCGGCCGACGTCGAGGCACAGCTTCCATCCATGGGAGAGCAGCTCCTTAGTCGGTGCGGGCTCGAGCGACCGCCGCAATGCGTCTTCCTGCGACAGCAGGTCGGAGTCTTCGAGCCGCAACCGCGCGCGAACCTCTCCGCCCACGTCCCATGAGCCATCCGAGCCCGTCTGCATCATCAGGTCCGCTTCGAGGTCTCCGACGACGAGGTGGTCCGCTCCCCTGTAGAGCGCGCGCACCCGCTCGTTGCCGATGACCACGATTCCCGAGTCGGCCGGGTCGCCATCCATCAGCGCGCCATGGACGATGAGGTCTCCCAGGACCACCACCGTCCCGGACAGGTGGACGTGGCCGTGCAGCTCCAGCGGCCCCTGGTAGACGACGAGCTCATCCGACGTCGTGCCGAGCGTGATGAACGTCTCCCCGCCTCGCTGCTTCGTCTCTGAGAAGCCCGGGAAGGAGGCGACGGGGCCGCCCAGCCGCTTCAGGGCATGGGCAACGATGAACTCCCAGTCCGGAGGGCTTCGGGCGCCGGGAATCGTGATGGGCTCGAAGGTGGTGCGCTGGAGGGCCGCGTCCAGCGCTTCGGCCATGCTGTCGAACCACTTCTCGCGCAGGCGCTTCTGCTCGGGCGTGGGCCAGTTCGGCTCGCCTCCCCAGTGGTCTACAATCTTCCCACCGGGGACGCGGGTGCGCAGGTCGAGGAGGGCTTCGTCGATGTCACGTCGGCGCGGGTGCATGGCCGCGCTTCTACTACGCGCCGCTCAGGCAATCTGCGGTGGAGGCGGGCTGCCGGGGAGGATGACCTCGCTGCCATACGTCACCTGCCAGTCCGCATGGCCGGTCGAGTAGTTGTCGACGCCCTGGCCCGGTATCAGGCCGACGGTGCCCAGGTTCTCCGGGTGGGGCTGGCCTCGCAGCGACGCCAGCGGGCCCGCGCCGAAGTAGCGGCCCAGGTCCCAGTCGGTGTCGTGCGCCATGGCGATGCGGCTCAGGGCGCCGGGGTACTCGCCCGTCGGAAGGATGTTCGGGCCGTTGCCGGCGGTGCCGCCGAACGGGTCGAAGCGCATCCAGTACTCGGCGGGAATCTGGCCGCCGGAGCGGGCGCTGGCGGCCTCGGCCCACGCGATGTGTGAAGGGGAGCCGTAGTAGCCCGTGTCGCGGGACCACTCCTCGAGCGACGAATAGCCATGGGCCGCGAGCTCCGCGCCGTAGGTACTCGCGTCGTCGGCCTGCTTCTCGGCCATGGCGCGGTCCATCTCCGCCTGCAGGTTCTCCGGCGCGATGTTGAGGTTCAGCGGCGTCACGCGAATCTCGATGTAGCCGCGCGCCGGCAGCCCCAGGGGGTAGACGGTGTGCATGTTCGTCTCCACGCGCACGGTCATCTTCCCGTCCTCACCCGGGCCGGTCACCGTGGCGACGCCAGGCGTCCCACCGGTGCCCCCCAACTGCTGCCGCGTGGGCGTGTCCAGCGACACCGTCTGCCGCGAGGCGGACTTCGGAGCGTCGAACCCGTCGGTGGCGCGGAGGGGCTTCGGCGTGCTGGCGGCCACCGTCGCGGTGTTCTTCTCCGGGGCGGCCGAGGGCTTCGGCTCGCTCGGAGTGGAAATCGACTGGGGCGATGGGTTCCTGGAGATCTTCGAAGACATGTGGCGACTCCCCCTGTGCACTGCTGCAGTGGCCTGGACTCCCGGACATTGTCGCCCGGGAGGCCACGAAAGTTGAGTCCGGCGGGACGTGTCGTCCGGGTTGCGTATCAGCCGTGGACGACGCGGCCGAAGTCGCGCATCCACTGGAGCTCCTGCGCGGACATGGGGCCGCGCTCCAGGGCGGCGAGGTTGTCGTCGAGCTGGGCGGTGTTGGCGGGGCCGGTGAGGACCACGTCCACGTGCGCGTTGGAGAGGCAGAAGCGGTAGCAGTCTCCGGCGGTGGGGACGGGGCCGTCCCAGCCGCGCGGGCGCTTGAGGAGGCGGCGCCAGCTCGTGGCGGTGTACGCGATGACGGCGGGCTTGCGGCGGGCCAGGTGCGGGAAGATGTCGCGCTCGGCGCCGGGGTGGGCGGCGTTGTAGCGAATCATCAGCAAGTCGAGCGGCGAGTCCTCCGCGAGCCGTCCGGCGCGCTCCCGGTCATGGATGGAGACGCCGAGGGCGCGGACCTTGCCTTCCTCCTTGAGCTTCATCAGCACATCCACCGTGCCCGGAGTCCACGCGCTGGTGGTGCCGAGCCAGGAGAGCTGGAAGAGGTCCAGGTAGTCCGTGCCGAGCACCTTGAGGGCGCGCTCGCAGCTCCGACGCACCTGGCCCGGGAACCAGCCGAGGGTGGTGCAGGCGGCGACGACGAAGCGCTCGCGGTGCGGCTTGAGGGACTCGCGGAGCACACGCGTCATCTTGCGCGCGGTGGGCGTCCAGTAGACGTAGTTGAGGCCGCGCTCGAAGGCGGCGCGCATCCCGGCCTCGTCGATGCCGTAGTTGGCGGCCAGACCCAGCCGATGCACGGGCTTGCCGAAGACGGGGACGTGGCGGTGCGTGAAGTCCTGCGAGGTGACTGCGACAGCGGTCGTCATGAGGCCCCCCGGGCGAGGGCCATCGTACGTCGCATTCGTTCCGGTGTGTGGGCGCGGACAAGCAATGGCAGTACCAGGAGGGGGCGGCCGCCCGCGGTTTTCGCCTGCACAGCGAGAGGTCACCTTCATTTCGCAACCATTCCGGAGGGGTGAGCGCGCGCACTCTCATGATGCAGCGCATCCCGCAGTCGCACGTGATGACGTGTTCGAGGGGCCCCCCGATGTCACCCTTGCCGCGCTTTCCCCTGGCCGTGTTCCTCAGCGCACTGCACGTGCTGGCAGTGCTCTCCGGGTGCGATGACCCACCGCGTCCCGCTCCCGATGCCGGGACCCTACCTGGCGAGGATGCGGGCACACCGTGGGATGGCGGCTACACCGTGCTGGAGGAGTGGGGCGACTCCATGGAGGACCCGGGCGCGCTGGCCCCGTGCGCCTTCCTGCCCGAGCCCGGTAGTACCTCCCCGGCATGCCCCGAGCCCTCCCAGTTCGACCTGTCCGCGTGCGACCGCGCAACCCTGGGCACTGTGCCAGAGGATGGCATCTACCAGGTGAGGATGCGCTACGAGGAGGGGCCCGTCACCAGCTTCTCCTTCCAGTTCCGCTCGGACGGCGGTCCCGATACCGGGCTGGGCACGCCCCTCACGTCGAAGCAGAAGGATGGGCAGAGCCTCTTCCTGGCACAGCACACCCTGCGAGCCGATGGTGGCTCGACTCGCGTGCTCTTCGCAGGGTGCGAGGCCCGGACGCCGGGGCGGTTCACCGGCTGCCAGGCCCGCTGCGTCAACGGTGTCGTCCGCTCGAGCGCCACGTTCGAGGCGGTCCGGATGTCGTGGCGGGAAGGAGAGGCCGAGTCCTCGGGTGGGCTCCAGCGCGTCTCCGAGTCCTCCGTGGCGCAGGGCATGCCCGTGGACGTCTACGTCACGAAGGAGCATGCCTACGTCGTCTCCGTCAGCACCTCCGCGCGTTCCGGCAAGGCGGGCGGCCTCACCGTCTTCGACGTGAAGGACCGGAGGCACCCGGTGCTGAAGAAGGTCATCAGCCTGCCGGAGGAGAATTACTGGAACGGCGTCTGGGCGAAGGGAGACGCGCTCTATGTGGCCAGCAATGCCACCGGAGTGGTCGTGTTCGACATCACCGACCCGGCCAATCCCGCCTTCGTGCGGACGGTGCCTGCTGGCGCCGCGCCGCTCGACATCCACACCGTGCTCGTGGACGGAGACCGGCTCTATGGCATGGCGCCCCCGCCCGAGAGCTCCACGTTCGTCTTCGACGTCTCCCAGCCGCTCGCGCCCGTGCTGCGGCAGCGCATCCAGCTCCCGCTCATCGACTCGTACGACGGGCCGCATGATGCCTTCGCGTACGGAGGCCGGCTCTACGTCAACCACACCGCGGCCGGCTACCACGTCGTCGACGTCAGCAACCTCGAGGACGTGAAGCTGCTGGGGACCTACCCGTATGCCAACAGCTACAGCCATCACAATGCCGTGGGCACCTTCGCGGGCCGCACCATCGCCTTCGAGGGCGGAGAGGGCTCCGGCGCCTCTCTTCGCGTGCTGGACGTCACCGACCCCGCCCACATCGTGAAGATTGGCCAGTACAAGCTGCGGGACGTCACCTCCATCCACAACATGCTGCTGGTGGGCACGCGGCTGTACGTCGCCTGGTATCACGAGGGCGTGCGCGTGCTGGACGTGTCCAACCCCACGAAGCCGCGCGAGGTGGCGCACTTCAACACCTACCGCGAGACGGACCCCGAGCGCACGGACAGCGGGGCCGAGGGCGCCATCGGCATCCGCGTGCCCGGGGACGGGTACGTGTACGTCGTGGACACGTCGCGCGGACTGCTCATCTTCGACGAGCCCTGACCGGGCTCGAGCTCAACTCGTGTTGGGCTCGACTCGCGTCAGGACGCCCGCGGCGTCGACGAGGGAGACGAGCGTGCGCGTCCGGACGCGATTGCGCCTGCGGATGCTCCGCTGCTCCTCGAACAGCTTCTGGTCCGTGGGGGAGAGGGCCATGCTCCGCGGCCCGTCAGAGGTGGTAGTGCCCCGCGGCCTCGGGCTGGTAGGGCACCGCGACGACGCGCAGGCGCTTCGTGCGGCCGCCCGGCATGGGCCACGAGATGGACTGACCCACCGAGAGGCCGATGAGCGCGCTGCCGACGGGCGCGAGGACGGAGATGCGGCCGTCGTCACTGCGCGCGTCGCGCGGGTAGACGAGCGTCACCTGCCGTCGCTCGCCCGTCTGCTCGTCCTCGAAGACGACGGTGCTGTTCATCGTCACCACGTCGGCCGGCACTGCCTCCGAGGCCACCACGCGGGCCCGGGACAGCTCCAGGTCGAGCAGCTCCGCGAGCTCGGCCGTCCGGCCGCCTCCATGGTGGTCGATGATGTGGCGCAGGCGCTCCAGGTCGGTCTCGGTCACGATGAGGGACTGCTCGGGGTTCATGGCTCCAGGCTCCGTTGGCTGAAACTGGGGTTGAACCCCGCATAACGGTTGGGGCTCGGGTCTATTCCCGAGGATTCATCGTCATCCGCCGCCTTCGGGCTCGTCGAGGACCCACCACTCGATGCCGTGCGCGCCGTCATCAGCGAGGAAGAAGACGTGGGGGCCGGCGCGCGTGAAGAAGTAGGGCAGCGAGCCGAGCCGTCCCGGTGCCAGCTCCTGCCGCAATTGCGTCCCGGCCCACGTGCCGTCGGTCCGCCACAGCTCCGCGCCGTGCTCACCGTCGTCTGCGTGCAGCAGGGCCGAGCCACCGGAGTCCGTCATCCACCGGGGCTCCGAGTGTCCCGGGCCCGGGTAGATGTCCCGCACCAGGGCCGTGCCGTCCTCCGTCCCATCCGAGCGCCACGGCTCCTGGCCATGCACCCCGTCGTCAGCGCTGAAGAGGACGGTGTTCCCCAGGGCTCCGAACCAGCCGGGGTACGAGCCTTCTGGCCCGGGCCAGACGTCCGCCACGAGCACCGTGCCGTCGCAGGTACCGTCACTGAGCCACGGCTCGCGGCCACTCACCGGGTCCGAGGCCGCGAAGAAGACGCGGCTGCCCACGACGGTGAAGCCGTCCGGGACGGAGCTGCCCTGGCCGGCGTGGATGTCGCGCAGCAGCACGGTGCCGGCCTCGGTGCCATCGCTGACCCAGGGCTCGTTGCCGTGCTCCAGGTCCCCGGCCGCGAAGACGACGCGCGTCCCCAGGGCGGTGAGGCTCCGGGGGAAGGATCCGTCTGGCCCCGGTACCAGGTCCTTCACGAGCCGGGTGCCCTCGGCGGTGCCGTCGCTGACGCCTGGCTCCCAGCCTTCGTCCTCGAAGCAGCCGGTGAAGAACAGGCGGTCTCCCACGGCCAGCAGGTTGCCGCTCGAGCCATTCGCCGGGCCCGGGCGGAGGTCCTTCACGAGGACCGTGCCCCCGGCGGTACCGTCGGTGCGCCAGAGCTCCTCGCCGTGGAGGCCGTCGGTGGCGGTGAAGTACGCGAGGCCACCCAGCACCACGGGAAGGCCGAAGGCCGCGCTGCCCGCCGGGCCCGGGTGGATGTCCTTCACGAGGACGGTGCCCGCGCGAGTCCCATCGGTGCGCCACAGCTCGCGGCCCACGACGCCGTCGTCGGCGAAGAAGAAGGACTGCGCGCCGAGCACGAAGAACTGCGAGGGTGCCGAGCCCTCGGGACCCGGGCGGAGGTCCATGAGAAGGAACGTTCCTTCCGGGGTGCCGTCGGTGCGCCACGGCTCGGCGCCGAGGCTTCCGTCGTCCGAGTCGAAGAAGAGGGTTCCGCCCATGGAGGTCCACGACGAGGTGGACGGCGGTAGGGAGCCCGGGCGGAGGTCCTGCACCATGCGGGCAGCGTCCGGGTCCCACTGCGGTGCCGCCGACGTGTCGTCACTCTCGCGGTCCGTGCCGGAGCCGCCGACGAAGCGCAGGTCCGTGGGGAGCTGGCTGATGTCATCCGAGAGGCCGATGGCCCACAGCTCGGCGCCGGAGTCGCGGTGGTTCGCCGTGAAGAACAGCCGCGAGCCACTGGCCGTGAAGTCGCGCGCCGACGAGGAGAGGGCCCCGCCCGCGATGTCCCGGATGCGCGAGGTGCTGGCAAGGTTGCCGAGGCTCGTCCACGGCTCGTGCCCCTTCCCGGGCTCGCGGGCGGAGAAGTAGAGCCGGCCCTGCTGGGCGCGGAGGGATGCGAGCGCGGAGCCCTCCGGCCCGGGGGTGATGTCCTTCACGAGCACGGTGCCGCCGGGGGTGCCGTCGCTGCGCCACAGCTCGTCGCCGTACTGGGGAGACCAGGCGGAGAAGTAGAGGAGGTTTCCCAGCGCGGTCAGCTCTCTCGGGTTGGAGCTGGCCGGGCCGGGGGCAAGGTCGGAGACGCGGTAGGTGCCGCCGGGGGTGCCGTCACTGCGCCACAGCTCGTCACCGTCCTCCGGAGTGCTGGTGACGAAGAAGAGGAGCCCCCGGGCGGAGGTGGGGCGCGGATCGCCGTCGAGCCTGGGGCTCCCGATGTCCGCGAGCCGGACGGTTCCGCTCGCGGTTCCGTTGCTCTTCCACAGCGACAGGGGCGGCGCGGTGAGCGGGGTACCATCGTCGTCATTGCCGTCGAGCTGGACGAAGAAGAAGAGCTGTCCCGCAACACTCGTGAGTCCCTGAGTGCGGACGATGACACCGGGAGCGGCCTCCAACTGGCGGACGGGGAGGGTGCCCTCCGGAGTGCCGTCGCTCTTCCAGAGGGTGCGGTCGACGAAGAAGTAGATTCGCCCAGCCGAAACAGTGAGCTGGGACGGGTAGGAACCCGAGCCCCCGGGCGAGAGGTCCTTCACGAGCCGGGTGCCCGCGGAAGTGCCGTCGGTGCGCCACAGCTCGACGCCTGAGACGCCGTCATTGGCGACGAAGTAGAGGAAGTGTCCCAGGACGGTGAGGTCCCGCAGGCCGGCGCTGGCGGAGCCCGGGCGCAGGTCGGTGACGAGCGACGTCCCGGTTGGCTTGCCATTGCTGCGCCACAGCTCGTCGCCGTGCTCGCCGTCATTGGCGATGAAGAAGAGGGTGCCGCCGACGGCGGTCAGGTCGTGAGGGTCCGAGCCCAGGGGACCGGGGCGGATGTCCTTGACCAGGAAGGTGCCGGAGTCCGTGCCATTGCTCTTCCAGAGCTCCGTCCCCCGAGACAGGTCCGTGGCGCCGAAGAGGAGCGTGCCGGCGACGTCCGTCAGCGCGTAGGGCGCGCCGCTGAGGCGGCCTCCGGCGATGTCGTCCACGGCGGACGGAGATCCCGAGAGGAGGGCGGAGACACTGTGCGCCAGGTCATCACTGTCCGAGAGGGGCGCGGGGAGGGAACCATCACAGGCAATGGCTCCCGCCAGACACAGCAGGAGGAGAGTCGGCCGGACAGGCTGCGAAGCCATTGGGGGCACCGTCCTTCGCGTCGGGGAACGCACGCGGGTGGGGCGCCAAAGCTGGGGTCATCGCGCTGGACGGACAGTCTCCCCCGAGGGTAGCGAAGATGCTCTGACGCGGACAGATGCCGCGCTGCCCGGGTGCTGGCGCAGCGCGTGCCATCCAGCAACCGTCAGCGGTTCTGACGGGAACCCTGGCCTCCACGGCGCAGAGGCCTCCGACCGGCCGATGGTGCGGGTTCGCAGGATGATGGGTCAGGTGCGTTTGCGTCTGGCATTGGGAAGAGTGCTTCCCAGGCCTCAGAATACGCAGGGGTCTGCGGTGCAGGTGCCCTCACCCGGGGGACATGAGAGGGTGGCGTTGCAGCTCCTGCAGGAAAGAGAGCAGATCATGGGCCGCGGAGTGGAGTAGTTGTCGCCGTCCTCCGACAAGGACACGGGATCCGCTTTCCCAGTCGCGACGGCCGTCGAGGGAGAAAACCCCGGTGCGGAGTCGGGGGCGATTGCCAGGGTCATGCCCGTGAAGAGCCCCATCAGCAGTGCAAGTCCGGACAACGACACCTTCAGTTTTATCTGATTCACGGTGACTCCCTGGATAGACATCGACTACCAGGGAGAATTATAGACGTTCAGGAAAAAACAGAAAGCCGTGAACCAAGGACTGCCATGAAGGGAGTGTTCAAAGGCATCTAGAACGCGCAGTCCGCGCCCTTGCCAGGCAATGCCGACCGCCCACCCGCGAGGTACGCGTCCACCGACTTCGCCGCCTCGCGACCATCGGAAAGCGCCCAGACGATGAGGCTCGCGCCCCGGCTCGCGTCGCCCGCGCAGAACACGCCGTCGGCCGTCGTCGCGAAGCGCGCGTCCACCTGCACCGTGCCTCGCGGCGTGAGCTTCACGCCCAGCTCCTCCGACAGCCGCCCCGGCTCCGGCCCCGTGAAGCCCATGGCCAGCACCAGCAGGTCCACGTCGAGCGTCGTCTCCGAGCCGGGCACCTCCACCATGCGCGGCAGTGCCCCGGGCTCCCGGTGCAGCTCCACCTGCACCGCGTGCAGTGCCCGCACACGTCCGTCGCTCCCGCTCAGCCGCTTCGTCAGCAGTGCGAAGGCCCGGTCTCCACCTTCCTCCTGGCTCGACGAGGTGCGGAACACCACCGGCCACTTCGGCCACGGATTGCCCGCCGCGCGCACCGAGGGCGGCGCCGGCAGCAGCTCCACCTGCACCACGTTCTTCGCACCCTGCCGCAGCGCCGTGCCCAGGCAGTCCGAGCCCGTGTCTCCACCGCCCAGAATCACCACCCGCCGGCCCGCCGCGTCCAGCCGCGCGTCCTTCTCGCCGTGTCCCGCCACGAGCCGGTTCTGGTGCTCCAGGAAGTCCATCGCCTGCACCACGCCGGACAGCTCCCGCCCCGGCACCTCCAGTTCCCTCGGCCGCCTCGCGCCCATCGCCAGCACCAGCGCGTCATGCTTCGAGCGCAGCTCGCGGAAGCCCAGCGCCCCACCGACATCGACGCCGTTGACGAAGCTGATGCCCTCCGCCTCCATCACCGCCAGCCGCCGGTCCAACACCCACTTCTCCAGCTTGAAGTCGGGGATGCCGTAGCGCAGCAGTCCACCGGGCTTCGAGTCCCGCTCGTACACGGTGACGGTGTGTCCCGCCGCGTTGAGTTGCGCCGCCGCCGCCAGGCCCGCGGGCCCCGAGCCCACCACGCCCACGGTGCGTCCCGTGCGCCGCGCGGGGGGCCTCGGCTTCACCCAGCCCTCCGCGAAGGCCCGCTCGGAGATCTCCTTCTCCATCTGCTCAATCGTCACCGCGTCCCGGTCAATCGCCAGGACGCACGCCGCCTCGCACGGCGCGGGGCACAGCCGGCCCGTCAGCTCCGGGAAGCCGTTGGTGCGGCTGAGCAGCTCGTACGCCTCGCGCCAGCGTCCCCGGTACACGGCCTCGTTGAAGTCGGGGATGAGGTTCCCCAGCGGACAGCCCTGGTGGCAGAAGGGTACGCCACAGTCCATGCACCGGCCCGCCTGACGCTTCGCCTCCTCGGGCGCCAGCGGCAGCGCGAACTCCTTCCAGTCCCCGAGCCGCTCCTGCTTCTCCCGCTTGTGCGCATGGACGCGGGGCCACTCCATGAATCCCGTTGGCTTTCCCATGGTCAGGACCTCCCGCCTGCGCCGGCCGTCTGCTGAAGATGCTCCGCGATGGGCTCCGGTGGCCGCTTCGCCGCGCGCCGCGCCTGGAGCACGCGCTTGTAGTCCGTGGGCATCACCTTCACGAACCGCGGCACCATCAACTCCCAGTTGTCCAGCACCCGCTTCGCCAGCGCGCTGCCCGTGTGGCGCAGGTGCCGCTCCACCATGCCGTGCACGAGCCAGATTTCGGACTCGTCCACCAGCGACTCCAGCTCCACCATCTCCAGGTTGCACCGCTCGCGGAAGGACAACTCCCGGTCCAGCACGTACGCCGTGCCGCCGCTCATGCCCGCCGCGAAGTTGCGCCCGGTGGAGCCGAGCACCACCACCACGCCGCCCGTCATGTACTCGCAGCCGTGGTCGCCCACGCCCTCCACCACCGCCTGAGCGCCGCTGTTGCGCACCGCGAAGCGCTCACCCGCGAGCCCTCGCAGGTACACCTCGCCGCCGGTGGCTCCGTACAGCGCGGTGTTGCCCACCAGCACGTTCTCCTCCGCCACGAAGCGGCTGGCCTGCGGCGGGTAGACGATGACGCGCCCTCCGGACAGGCCCTTGCCGACGTAGTCGTTGGCATCGCCCTCCAGCTCCAGCGTCACCCCGGCCACCAGGAACGCGCCGAAGCTCTGTCCCGCCGAGCCCTTCAGCTTCACGTGGATGCGTCCGTCCGGCAGGCCCCGGCCTCCGTGCCGCCGCGCAATCTCGCCCGACAACATGGCCCCCACCGCGCGGTGCGTGTTGCTCACCGGCTGTGTCAAAAGGAGCGGCGGCCCGCCATCCAGCACGTGGCTCGCGGCCTTGAGCAGCGTGTGGTCCAGGTGGTCCGACACGTCCTTCACGCGCGGCACCTTGCAGTGGCGGGGCTCGCTGGCCGGAGCCGCGGGGGCCGCCAGCAGCGCGGACAGGTCCACGCGCTTCGCCTTCCAGTGGTCCACCGCCGGACGCTGCCGCAGCAGGTCCACCCGGCCCACCAGCTCCTCAATCGTGCGCGCACCCAGCGCGGCCATCTTCCCGCGCAGGTCCTCCGCGACGAGGAGGAAGAAGTTCACCACGTCCTCGGGCGTCCCCTGGAAGCGCTCGCGCAGCGCCGGGTCCTGCGTGGCGATGCCGGCCGAGCAGGTGTTGAGGTGGCACTTGCGCAGCATGATGCAGCCCACGGCCACGAGGCTCGCGGTGGCCATGCCGAACTCCTCGGCGCCCAGCAGTGTGGCCACCAGCACGTCGCGCGCGGTGCGAAGGCCGCCGTCCACCTGCACCCGGATGCGCGAGCGCAGCCCGTTGTGCACCAGCACCTGCTGCGTCTCCGCCAACCCCAGCTCCCACGGCAGGCCCGCGTGCTGGAGGCTCGACAGGGGCGAGGCGCCCGTGCCGCCTTCATACCCGGAGATGACCACCGCCCCGGCGCCCGCCTTCGCCACGCCCGCGGCGATGGTGCCCACGCCCACCTCGCTCACCAGCTTCACGCTGACGCGCGAGCGCGAGTTCACCGACTGCAAATCGTAGATGAGCTGCGCCAGGTCCTCGATGGAGTAGATGTCGTGGTGCGGGGGAGGGGAGATGAGCGTCACGCCCGGTGTGGACCAGCGCACCTTCGCAATCCGCTCGTCCACCTTGTGCCCGGGGAGCTGGCCGCCCTCGCCGGGCTTGGCCCCCTGGGCGACCTTGATCTGCAGTTCATCCGCGTTGACCAGGTACTCGGTGGTGACGCCGAACCGCGCGCTCGCCACCTGCTTGATGGCGCTGCGGCGCGAGTCGCCGTTCTCGTCCGGCGTGTAGCGGCGCGACTCCTCGCCACCCTCGCCGCTGTTGGAGCGTCCGCCCAGCCGGTTCATGGCGATGGCCAGCGTCTCGTGCGCCTCGGCGCTGATGGAGCCGAAGGACATGGCCCCGGTGACGAAGCGGCGCGCAATCGAGAGCGCCGGCTCCACCTCCTCCAGCGGCACCGCGGTGCAGCCGTCCGTCACCACGTCCAGGAGTCCGCGCAGGTTGCTGTGCTCGCGCGTCTCGTCATCCGCCAGCCGTGAGTACTCCGTGAAGAGCGCGGGGTCATTGCCGCGCACCGCCGCCTGCAGCTTCGCGATGGTGGCCGGGTTCCACTTGTGCCGCTCGCCCAGGCGGCGCCACCGGAACTGGCCGCCCACGGGCAGCAGGCCCACCTCCGCGTCCGCCTCCGTGCCGAAGCCGCGCGTGTGGCGCTCGCGGACCTCGCGTCCCAGCTCCGGCAGCCCCACGCCTTCCACGCGCGAGGACGTGCCGGTGAAGTGCCGCTCCACCAGCGAGCGTTGAAGCCCCACTGCTTCGAAGAGCTGCGCGCCCCGGTAGGACTGGAGCGTGGAGATGCCCATCTTCGACATGATCTTGAGCAGCCCTTCCTCCACCGCGTGGATGAAGCGCTCCTGGGCCTTCTCCGCGTCCACCGCCAGCTCGCCCGAGTCCGCCATGGCGCGCAGCGTGTCCAGCGCGAGGTACGGGTTCACCGCCGCCGCGCCGTAGGCGAAGAGGCAGGCGAAGTGGTGCACCTCGCGCGCCTCGGCCGTCTCCAGCAGCAGGCCCGTGTACATGCGGATGCCGTCGCGGACCAGGCGCTGGTGCACCGCGGACATGGCGAGCAGCGCCGGAATCGCCGAGTGCGCCGCGTCCACGCCTCTGTCACTCAGCAGCAGGATGCTGGCACCGGAGTCCACCGCGTCCACGGCCGCCGTACACAACCGCTCCACCGCGACGTCCAGCGCACCTTCACCGCCGTCCGCCGGGTAGAGGAGGGACAGGCGCTTCGTCTCGAAGAGCCCCTCGCCGTGGATGGCGCTCATCCTCGCGAGCTGCCCGTTGGTGAGGACGGGGCCCGGCAGCGACAGCCGGTGGCACTGCTCCGGCGTCTCCTCGAAGGTGTTGCTCTCCGGCCCCAGCGCGGTGGCCAGCGTCATCACCAGCGACTCGCGCAGCGGGTCGATGGGCGGGTTCGTCACCTGCGCGAAGAGCTGGTGGAAGTACGAGAAGAGGCTCGGGGCCTGGTCGCTCAGGACGGCCAGGGGCGTGTCCGTGCCCATGGAGCCCACCGGCTCCTTGCCCGTCTCCGCCATGGGCGTGAGCACCGTGCGCACGTCCTCGGCGGTGAAGCCGAAGGCGCGCTGGAGCCGCCAGAGCTCCTCGCCCCGCAGCCGCTCCGGGGCGGTGATGGAGGGCAAGTCATCGAAGGTGTAGACGTTGCGCTCCAGCCACTTGCGGTAGGGCCAGCGCGTGGTGATGTCGCGCTTGACGTCCGCGTCCTCGAGGATGCGCCCCTCGGTGGTGTCCACCAGGAGCATGCGCCCCGGCGTCAGGCGCCCCTTGCGGCGTACCTGCGCGGCCGGCACGTCGATGACGCCAACTTCCGACGCGAGGATGATGCGGTCATCCTCCGTGACGAGGTAGCGCGCGGGCCGCAGGCCGTTGCGATCCAACGTGGCGCCAATGAGCTGCCCGTCCGTGAAGGCGATGGCGGCCGGCCCGTCCCACGGCTCCAGCAGGGCGGAGGAGTACTCGTAGAAGGCGCGCCGCTCGTCGGCCATCAGCGCGTCGCCCTCCCACGCCTCCGGAATCATCATCATCAGCGCGTGCGGCAGCGTGCGGCCGCCCAGGTAGAGCAGCTCCACCATGTTGTCGAACTGCGCCGAGTCGCTCTTGCCGGGGACGATGATGGGCTGGAGCGGCTCCAGGCTGCCGCCCAGCCGCGCCGTCTGGAGCAGCCCGCGCCGCGCCGTCATCCAGTTCCGGTTGCCGCGCAGCGTATTGATTTCACCGTTGTGCGCGATGAAGCGGAACGGCTGCGCCAGCTCCCACCGGGGGAAGGTGTTGGTGGAGAAGCGCGAGTGCACCAGCGCCAGCGCGCTCACGAAGTCCGGCTGCTGCAGGTCCGTGTAGAAGCGGGGCAGGTCCACCGGCAGCATCAGCCCCTTGTAGATGAGCGTCTCCGACGACAGCGACGCGACGTGGAAGTGGCTCCCCGGGTCCACGCCGCGCGCCTGCACTCGGTTCTCCGTCAGCTTGCGGATGCGGTAGAGCTTGCGCTCGAAGGCGCTGGGCACCACGCGGCGCCGGGCGATGAAGAGCTGGCGGATGACGGGGGCGGCCTCGCGGGCCACAGGCCCCAGGTGCTCGGGGTCCACGGGGACGTCCCGCCAGCCGAGCACGCGCTGACCTTCCTCGGCCACCACCTCCGCGAAGGCCGCCTCGCACGCCGCGCGCGCTTCCGGCTCGGGCGGGAGGAAGACCTGGCCCACGCCGTAGTGCCTGCGCGGGGGGAGCTCGAAGCCGAGCCCCGGCACCACGCGCTCGAAGTAGCGGTGGGGGAGCTGCACCAGGATGCCCGCTCCATCTCCCGTCCGAGGGTCCCTCCCGGCGGCCGCCCGGTGGCTCAGTCGGTTGAGCAACTCCAGGGCGTCCTCGACGATGCCTCGGGAGCGCTCACCTCTCAGGTGGGCCACGAAGCCCACGCCGCAGGCGTCGTGCTCGGTGTCGGGCTCGTAGAGGCCGTACCGGCCGGGGAGGATTGCGGACATCAACTTCCCCCTTCCCCGCTGACGCGGGAGGTTATGTGGGTAACGCAGCATGCTAACGCGTCGCGTCGGCAAATGGCAGTCCTCCGCGAGCCCTGAAGGGGACGCCAGAGGGGCTGGCCGACACCGCGGGGCAGGGAGGCGTCGCCTTTCCGGCGGACGCAGGGCCGCCGGGGGCGGGCTTTTCCGTGACGCGAGGCGGCGCCCGGGACTCTGGGCGTGACGCGCCGCATGGGGAATGGAACGGGTGGGGCGCGGCCCTTTGTTTCAGGCAGGCGCGCTGGCAGCCGCCATGTCGCTGGACGCGCGCGCCCTGCTTCACGGGGACGGCGCTGGTGCGATGCGCTTCTTTGCTCTACGCAGGCGCGCCAGTCCCCACCCCTCGCCGCCGGAGCCCGTCATGCCCTACACGCCCATCATCGGAACGCTCGGCTACGTGATGTCGCCGGACCGGCAGCGGGTGCTGCTCATCCACCGCAACGCGCGGCCGGATGATGCGCACTACGGCAAGTACAACGGCCTGGGCGGGAAGATGGATCGCGACGAGGACGTGGCCGCGTGCATGCGCCGCGAGATTCGCGAGGAGGCCGGCATCGAGTGCGTGGAGATGGTGCTGCGCGGCACCCTCTCCTGGCCCGGCTTCGGGAAGAAGGGGGAGGACTGGCTCGGCTTCGTCTTCCGCATCGACCGCTTCGAGGGCACGCCCCTGGAGCGCAACCCGGAGGGCTCGCTGTCCTGGGTCCCCGTGGTGGACCTGCCGAAGCTGAACCTGTGGGACGGAGACAGGCACTTCCTGCCGCTCGTGTTCGACGGGGACTCGCGGCCCTTCCATGGCGTCATGCCGTACGAGGGCGGCCGCGCGGTGAGCTGGTCCTTCACGCGGCTATAAGCACCGCCCGCGAGTCGGGGTCTCCCAAGCGACAGCAACACCAGCTGCGCACTACAGCCCCACACGCACAGTACGGCCTCACTGAACTCACCCGTTGACGGCTGGCCTGCCCAGGGAGTATCCAGCTGCCACGGTGAAAATGAGAACGATTCTCAGTTTCGACTACCCGGCAATGGAGGACGCGCGGACCGCGCCGGTGGAGCGCGCGCGGCCCGCGGTGGGGCTGTTCCGCATGGGCGAAGCGGCCCCGGGCGAGGCTCCGTCGAAGCGCTGGGGCCAGGCCGTGGTGGTCGCCGTGGCCGTGCACGTCGCGGCGCTCGCAGCCGGGGTGATGTTCGCGTCCGCGCGGCCGGAGAAGGCCCCCACGAAGCCGGAGCCAGAGCTGGTGTTCCTCACCTTCGCGCCGCCGCCGCCCGCGCCCGCCAGCGCGGGAGCCGCCAAGGTGGAGAAGGCGCCGCGCCCGACGAAGGCGCGCACCCCGCGCCCCGTGGAGCGCCAGTTCGTCGCGCCCGTGCCGAAGCCCATCCCCGAGCCCGTGGAGCCCGAGCCTCCCGTCGACGTCGCGCCGTCCGAGCCCACGGAAGAGGCTCCGGCGGCCAACGTGGGTGAGGTGGTGGGTGGCGTGGTGGGGGGTGTCATTGGTGGACAGCAAGGCGGGGTGGTGGGCGCTTCGGGCGGGACGGGCGAGGCCCTCGGGCTGAAGCAGGTGTCGCGTCCCCCGGCCGTGCTCAAGCAAGTGGCTCCGGACTACCCGCGCCGCGCGCGCTCGGATGGCATCCAAGGGCTGGTGGTGGTGCGCATCATCATCGGGACGGACGGGAAGGTGGAGCCCGAGAACACCCGGGTGATCCGCTCCGTGCCCGCGCTGGACCAGGCGGCCATCGACGCGGTCAGCCGCTGGCGCTTCTCCCCGGCGCTCGGGCGCGAGGGCCGGCCGGTGCGCGTCATCATCGAGATTCCCGTCGAGTTCTCCCTGAAGTGAAGCCACGGGCCTCGCGCCCGGGCCCGTCCCCGCCCATGAACAGCATCTTTCGCAACATCCTCTTCTGGATTCACCTGGTGGTGGGCATCGTCGCCGGACTCGTCATCGCGACCATGTCGCTGACCGGGGCGGCGATTGCCTTCGAGTCGCAGATCCTGGAGTGGGCCGAGCGCGATGCGCGCCAGGTGCAGGTGCCCGCGCCGGACGCGGCCCGGCTCTCCGTGGACGAGCTGCTGACGTGCGTGCGCGCCGCCCGTCCGGACGCGCAGCCCTCGGGCGTGACGGTGTACCCGGAGCCCGACGCGGCGGTGCTGGTGAACCTGGGCCGCGAGAGCCTCGTCTACGTGAATCCGTACACGGGCGAGGTGAAGGACGGCGGCGCGGAAGGGTGGCGCAACTTCTTCCACGTGAATGAGGAGCTGCACCGGTGGCTCGCGGCGTCGGGTGACAACCGCGCGGTGGGCAAGGCCCTCACGGGCGCGAGCAACATCGTGTTCCTCTTCCTCGCCGTGTCCGGCCTGTATCTGTGGTGGCCGCGAAAGTGGACGCTGCGCGCCATGCGGCCGTCGCTGTGGTTCCGGCGCGGGCTCAAGGGCAAGGCGCGCGACTGGAACTGGCACAACGTCATCGGCTTCTGGTCGCTGCCGGTCATCATCGTCCTCACCACGTCTGGCATGGTCATCTCGTACCGGTGGGCGTCGGACCTGGTGTTCAAGATGACGGGCAATCCGCCGCCCGCGAACCAGGGCCCGCCGGGAGCACAGGCAGGGGTGAAGCTGCCCACGCCGCCCCCGGGTGCGGAGAAGCTCAAGCTGGACGCGCTCTTCGCCGAGGCGCGCAAGGGCACTCCCGAGTGGAAGTCCGTCTCGCTGCGACTGGGTGGCGCGCCGCGCCCCGCGGGTCCGCAGGGCGCGCAGGCCCGCACCGCCGAGGGTGGCCAGGGTCCGCAGGCGCAGGCCGCTGAGCGAGCTCCGGGGCAGGACGGCCCCCGTGGTCAGCCGCCGGCGGGTGGCGGTCGTGGCGGTGAGTCGCGTGGCGGCGGTGAGTCGCGTGGCGGTGGTGAGTCGCGTGGCGGTGGTGAGTCGCGTGGCGGCGGCGTGGAGGCCCTCACCTTCACCGTGCGCGAGCAGGGGGCGTGGCCGCTCTTTGCGTCGACGCAGGTGTCGTTGGATCCGTTCACCGGCCAGGTGGCGAAACAGGAGGGCTACGCGGACTACAACAGCGGCCGCAAGCTGCGCACGTGGCTGCGCTTCCTCCACACGGGCGAGGCGCTCGGGTGGCTGGGGCAGCTCGTCGCCGCCATCGCCTCGCTCGGGGGCTCGGTCCTCGTGTACACGGGCTTCGCCCTCGCGTGGCGCCGCTTCTTCCCGCGCCGCAGCACCCGCACCGTCTCTGCCTCCGAAGCCGCCTCCGTACAGGCGGAGCCGGAGACCACCGCGTAACCCCAGCATCCATCACGAGGGCCTGCCGGGCGCGAGCATCCGCTCCGGCCTCCCTTGTGTCCTCAAGTTGAGTTTGCGTATCAAAATCGGTATCAGACGAAAACGTTGAACAGGCCTCCCCGGCCAGGAGCACGAGAGCAGCCATGTCCCCCAAGAACCCCCGCACCCCAGGCATTCGTTCGGCAGTCGGTCACTCCGGAGGCGTGCGCGCCGCGCTGCGTCCCTGGGGGCAGGCCGCGGTCGGCCTCGCGTCGGCGCTCGCCGCCAGCGGCGCCATGGCCCAGGAGCCCGCTGCCGCGCCCGTGACGCCGGCCAGCCCGCCTGCGGTGGTGGAGGGGACGGAGAAGAGCGGCGCCACCGAGGCCACTCCGGCCGCGCCCCAGTCCGGCACGGACACGGCCGCGCAGCCGTCGGAGCAGGGCACGGAGAACACCTTCGTGCTGCCCACGGTGAAGGTGGAGGGCGAGGCGGAGAAGGGCTACGTGGCCCCCGCCAGCAGCCTCACGCGCCTGCCGAAGCCGCTGGTCACCACGCCGCAGTCCGTCACCGTCGTCCCCGAGGCGGTGCTCGAGGAGCAGCAGGTGACGACGGTGCGCGAGGCGCTGCGCAACGTGTCCGGCATCACCATGAGCGCGGGCGAGGGCGGCCGCCAGGGTGACGCCTTCATCGTTCGCGGCTTCTCCGCGCAGAACGACATCTCCCGCGACGGGGCCCGCGACCTCGGCTGGTACTCGCGCGACACGTTCAACCTGGAGGGCGTGGAGGCCTACTTCGGCCCGTCCGCCGTCCTCTTCGGCCGCGGCTCCACCGGTGGCGCCGTCAACCTCGTCACCAAGAAGCCGAAGAAGGTCTCCTTCCAGGACGTCGCGCTGAGCGGCGGCACGGCGCCTTCCGGCCGCCTCGAGGTGGACCTCAACGAGGCCGTCAACGAGAAGTTCCAGATCCGCCTCAACGCCATGGGCGAGCTGGGCAGCGCCGCGGCCCGCAACGTCGTCACCGACAACCGCGCCGGTGTCGCGCCCTCGCTGCGCTACCAGTTGAGCGACGACACCGCCTTCGAGGCCGACTACCTCTTCCAGCGCGAGTCCGGCGTCCCCGACTACGGCCAGCCGTACTTCAACAGCTACCCCGTCTCCACGACGCTCGACGTGCCGCGTGAGTCGTTCTACGGCGTGGAGGGCTCGGACAAGACGCGCGTGGACGCGCACGTCGCCAGCGGCCGGCTGCTCCAGCGCTTCGGCGAGGCCGTGCTCTTCACCAACACGCTGCGCTACGGCCGGGTGGACCGCTTCTCGCGGCCCACGGCGCCGCGTGGCCTGACGCCCGTCACGGACCCCACCACCATCGGCCGTCAGCGCTTCGAGACGGAGACGGACAACAGCTACCTCGCCAACCTCGCGGACGTGCGCGGCAACTTCGAGACGGGCTTCCTGAAGCACACCACCAACGCCGGCCTCGAGCTGACGTGGGAGAAGCGCGGCCAGGGCCGCTTCAACCTGAACGCGGTGGGCCTGCCCACCGGCACCAACCTCCCCGCGGACCTGTTCGACCCGGATCCGCAGCCGGACCTGTCCTCCGTGGAGCGCGTCTTCTCCACCGCCAACACCAGCGTGCAGCGGACGATGGGCCTCTACGTCGCGGACCAGGTGGAGGTCGGCAAGTACGTGGAGGTGCTCGGCTCGCTCCGCTACGACGTGTTCAACACGGACTACGTCACCACGGCGGCCACGGGCGTGAAGACGCGGTTCCAGAACAGCGACCACCTGCTCAACTGGCGCGCGGGCGTCGTCCTGAAGCCCACCGAGAAGACGAGCGTGTACGGCATGTACGGCACGTCCGCCAACCCCTCCGCCGAGGTGGGCACGCTGTCGGTGGACACGGTGAGCCTGGACCCGGAGAAGAACATCATCGTCGAGGCGGGCGCCAAGGGCTCGTTCCTCGGCGAC
The DNA here is from genome assembly GCF_026626705.1 of Pyxidicoccus sp. MSG2. Classification (NCBI taxonomy): domain Bacteria; kingdom Pseudomonadati; phylum Myxococcota; class Myxococcia; order Myxococcales; family Myxococcaceae; genus Pyxidicoccus; species Pyxidicoccus sp. MSG2. The sequence continues at coordinate 12,594,155 of NZ_JAPNKC010000001.1, read as the reverse complement.
CGGCTGGGCCTGAGCGGCGCGGTGTTCCGCATCACGAAGACGGACGCGCGCGTGCCCAACACGGACCCGGACGGGCCGCCGCAGATCCTCGCCGGTGAGCAGCGCGTGCAGGGCTTCAACATGGGCGTGGCGGGTACGATTACGAGCGGCCTGAAGCTGCTGGCGAACTACACGCTGATGGACTCCGCCATCACCGAGCACACCAACGCGTTCCTCGTCGGCCAGCGGCTGCCGAACACGCCGCGCCACAGCATCTCGCTGTGGTCCACGTACCAGGTGCTGGAGAACCTGTCCGTGGGCGGCGGCGCCGTCTACCAGGACGTGACGAGCGTCAACAACCCGACCGCGGCCACGGCGGTGACGAACAAGGTGCCGAACTTCTGGCGCTTCGACGCGTTCGCCAACTACCAGTGGGGCAAGGCGCAGCTGCAGCTCAACCTGTACAACCTCACGGACGCGCTCTACTACGACCAGTACTACGCTGGTCAGGCCGTTCCCGCGGAGGGCGTCTCCGCGCTGCTGACCGCCCGCTACCGCTTCTAGCGGCCCCGTCCTCCGGAGTCCTCTCCATGATGGTCCACATCCCCAATGTCCTCGGCGCCGAGCAGGTGGCTCACTGCCGCGCCGTCATGGAGAGGGCTGCCTGGACGGATGGCCGCGTCACCGCCGGGCACCAGTCCGGACAGGTGAAGAAGAACCTGCAGCTCCCCGAGGGCGGGCCGGAGGCTCGCGAGCTGGGAGCGTTGGTGCTGGCGGGGCTGGAGCGCAGCGCGCTGTTCGTCTCGGCGGTGCTGCCGCAGCGCGTGTTCCCCCCGCTGTTCAACCGCTACGAGCCGGGGATGACCTTCGGCTCGCACGTGGACAACGCCATCCGCGGGCTGCCGGGCATGGGGGGACGCATCCGCACGGATGTGTCCGCCACCCTGTTCCTCTCCGAGCCGGACAGCTACGACGGCGGGGACCTGGTGGTGGAGGACACCTACGGCAACCACGCGGTGAAGCTGCCGGCGGGGGACCTCATCATCTACCCGGCGACGAGCCTGCACCACGTGACGCCGGTGACGCGCGGCGTGCGGCTGGCGTCGTTCTTCTGGGTGCAGAGCCTGGTGCGGGACGTGTCGAAGCGCGCGCTGCTCTTCGACATGGACACCGCGATTACGCAGCTCAACCAGGAGGTGCCCAAGAGCCCCGCCATGGTGATGCTGACGGGCGCGTACCACAACCTGCTGAGGCAGTGGGCGGAGCCGTAGGCACCGCCCGCCGTTCGTCGCTCAGCCCTTGTCCTTGCGGACGATGACCTTCTTGCCGCGGAGCGTGGTCTCCTTCAGCGCGGCGATGATGCGGTTGGCGTCCGGCTCCGGCACCTCCACCAGGGAGAAGCTGTCGCCAATCTGGATGGCGCCGATGCGCGACGAGTCGAGCCCCGCCTCACCGGCGATGGCGCCCACCAGGTCCGCCGGCCGCATGCCCGCGCGCCGCCCCGCGCCAATCCACAGCCGGGTGATGTCCCACGACGGCGGGCCGCCTCGGGACTTGGGGCCCCGGTCCGGACGTCCGCCGGGCCGGCCACCCGGCGCGCCGGGAGGGCCGAACTTGCCGCGCTCGGGCCGGTCCTTCGGCGGGGCGACGGTGGGGATTTCCTCCTCCTTGGCCTCGCGGCCTTCGTCCTGCGAGTCCTGGAGGAGCTTCAGTGCCGCGGCGGCGATGTCCATGGCGTCGAACTCGGAGGCCAGGTCCTCCACCACGCTGCGCAGCGGGTCCAGCTCTCCGGCCACCAGCGTCTCGCGCAGGGACGAGCGGAGCATCTCCTTCCGCTTCTCGCGCAGGTCCGCCACGGTGGGGACGGTGGACACCTCGATGCGCTGGCCGGTGACGCGCTCGATGTTGCGCAGCAGCCGGTGCTCGCGGGGCTCCACGAGGGTAATCGCCACGCCCTCGCGGCCGGCGCGGCCCGTGCGGCCGATGCGGTGCACGTAGGCCTCCGGGGCGTTGGGCACGTCGAAGTTCACCACGTGCGACAGCCGGGGGATGTCCAGGCCGCGCGCCGCGACGTCCGTGGCCACCAGCAGGTCCGTGCCCTGCGACTTGAGCTGCTTGATGACCCTGTCCCGCTGCTCCTGCGTCATGCCGCCATGCAGGGCGTGGGCGCGCCAGCCGCGGCCATTGAGGGACACGGTGAGGTCGTCCACCTCGGTGCGGGTGCGGCAGAAGATGATGGCCGCGGTGGGCGACTCCACGTCGAGCAGCCGGCCCAGCGTGGCGATCTTGAAGGCGCGCGGGACGACATAGGCCGTCTGACGGACGCGGGGCATCTCGCCCTGCTCCACCTTCTCGCGGGCAATCTTCACGCGCACGGGCTCGTGCAGGTGACGCTCGGCGATGGCGGCGATGCGCGGGGGGAGGGTGGCGGAGAACAGGGCGGTCTGCCGGTCCTCGGGCGTCCCGGAGAGGATGGCCTCCAGGTCATCGGCGAAGCCCATGTCGAGCATCTCGTCGGCCTCATCCAGCACGACGGTGCGCACGTCGTCGAGTTGGAGCGTTCCGCGGCGCAGGTGGTCCAGCGCGCGGCCCGGGGTGGCGACGACGACGTCCACGCCCCTCTTGAGCACGCGCAGCTGCTGGCCGATGACCTGCCCGCCGTAGAGGGGGAGCACGGTAACGCCGAGCTTCTGCCCGTAGCGGTGGATGGCCTCGGACACCTGCATGGCCAGCTCGCGCGTGGGGACGAGCACCAGCGCGGCGGTGGTGTTGGGGCGGCTCTTGCCCGCTGTCAGGTGCTGGAGGAGGGGCAGGGCAAAGGCGGCCGTCTTGCCGGTGCCCGTGGCGGCGATGCCGAGCAGGTCCTTGCCGGCGAGCAGCGGCGGGAGGGCGGCGGCCTGGATGGGCGTGGGCTCCTCGTAGCCGAGCGCGCTGAGCGCCTCGACCAACGCGGGCTTGAGGCCCAGGGAGTCGAAGGTGGGGTTGACGGGGGCTTCGGGGGGAGGAGGCGAGGCTTTCACGGCCGGGGCTTGTACCACCTGCACTCGCCGAATGGCCGCGAAGATTGTCGGCTCTGTCCCACACCTGAAAACAGCCCGTGCCGTGGGGCCATGGGCCAGGGCGGGGATGTCATGGAGTGCATGGCTTGAAAGTCTGGCGGGGCTGAGGCCCGCCGGGGGCTCAGTCCGTGATGCCCCAGGTCAGGAGCGAGCCGCCGCTGATGCCGAAGTAGCCGTAGGCATCCCGTCCCTGCTCCACGCTGGCCAGGCAGCGGACGGAGGTCTTCTTCCCGGAGGGGTGCTGGATTTCGGTGGCGTAGCTCCGGTGCAGGTGCCCGCAGAGCACCAGCTTCGGCTGCAGCGCGTCCACGAGCAGCCGCGCGTACTCGTTGCCCACGGTGTCGTGGCTGAAGCTGCGGCGCTGTCCCTGGAAGTCGGCGGCGTCCTTCGGGTCGACGATGCCGGAGGGCCAGTCATGGAGCAGGAGCACGTCCGCGTGGCCGAGCTCCAGGACCTGCTCGACGTCCCGCTCGTTGAAGTACGTGAAGTCCTTGTTGGAGGCGGAGCCCAGTGCGGAGAGGGGCGGGCGCGAGTCGCGGAAGGCTTCCTCGCTGTGGATGCCGGACAGGCCCACGACGCGCAGGCCGTGCAGGTCCATGACGCCGACACGGCCGAGGTAGTGACAGTGGCGGGTCAGCTCGAAGCCCTCGGGGTGGGTGTCGAGGTAGCCGTAGGGCTCGTGGTTGCCGCCGATGAAGTAGAGGGGCCAGGGGAAGCCTCGCCGGACCTTGTGGTAGGCGCCGAAGTCGCCGAGGTGCCGGTACTTCGCGGGCGCGGCCATGGTGGCGAGGTCCGCCTCGTCGCGGTGCGGCTCGAAGTCGCCGACCTGGAGGACGAAGTCGAACTGCCGGTGGAAGACCTCCGTCGCGTGCCGGAGGTCGTTCACCATGCGGTTCATGTGCCCGTGGACGTCCCCCACGGCGGCGAAGAAGACCTCGTTGATGTCAGCGGGCATGGCGGTTCCTGTTTTCCGCGCAGGGACGGGGCTGTGGAGGCGGGGCTGACCGGTGGGTGCTCTCAGGGCAGAGATGGGACGGGCGCCTCAGCCGACAAGCGAGGGCCAGTTGCGGCCGACCCATGCGCGTTGCTCGGCCTCGGTGCGCCACTGGGCGTCCTCGCGGTGGATCCTCCGTGAGCGGGCGAGCAACGGTGCCAGCGCCGTGAGCATGCGGTCCGCGAAGGGGGCGTCATGCACGACGAGCAGGGCCTCGCTCTCCCAGTAGGCCGCGGTGACGTCCAGGTTGGCGCTGCCCACGGCGACGGCCGTCGTGTCGCAGACCAGGAGCTTGGCGTGGACGTGGGGGAAGACCCGCTCCAGCGCGGGCTCCCACCCCGGGGCCGGGGGCATCGCGAACTCGTAGGCGATTCCGCCCGCGTCGATGACCGCATCCAGGCGACTGCGGACATAGCGGTCCGCGACCTCTCGCAAGGTGCCGCCCGGGAAGTGTTCCTGCTGGCCGTAGTGGGGGCGGACGCTGCCGAAGAGGACCTCGACGCGCACGCCGCGATGAAGCGCGGCGACGAGCGCGTTCTGCAACTCGAGGAGCAGCGGGAACGTGTTCACGAGGACCAGGCTCGACCGCGCATGCCGGATGAGTGCGAGCTGGGTGTCCAGCGTGTGCGTGTCCTTGAGCCCCTCATGTAGGACGAGCCGCGCCGACAGGGTGCCCGTGGAGGGCGTGTCGCGCACCGGATAGGAAGCTCCGCCCGCGCGTGTCCACTCCGCGAGGAACGCGCGTTCCAGATCGGAGACCAGCGGGCCCGAGAGCCGCGCACCGCAGTCCAGCCACGGAACCTCGCGGTAGTCCGAAGTCCTCCGGAGGGTGACCTCGTCAAAGCTCGTGTAATAGGGCGCGCCCATGTTGCGCCCCGTGATGAAGGCCTGCTCCGTGTCGATGAGAATGAGCTTCCGATGGTTGCGCTGCTTCAGCGCCTGGAGGTTCGGCAGCCCCGACAGCGGTGCGATGGCGCGGACCTCGACGTTGGGTGTTTCGGACAGGTGGACGAGCGCGGGGTTCATCGTGCCGAAGGAGTCATGCCCGCTGTAGAGCGCATCGGCGAGCAGTCGCACGCGCACGCCCCGCGCCGCCGCGCGCTTCAGTGCCTCCGCGAAGCGGGCCGTCACGGCGTCGTCCTCGACGATGTAGCACTGCCAGTGGACGGTGCTCCGGGCGCCTTCGATGGCGGCAATCACCGTCTCCCGCGCACTCGCGTTGTCGAGCTCGAAGTCGACAGTGTGGCCTCCGACGCAGCGGCCGCCTCCGGCGAGCGTCAGCTCACGGGAGAAGGTGTCTGGCTCGTCCGGTATCGGCAGGGGAGTTGGTGCGAGCCCATCCGGGAGGAGCATCAGCTCGCTTGGAGTCAGGGTGCGAAGGAAGGGGTGGACGGGCTTGTGCTCGTCACGGGTGACGACCGCGGAGATGGAGACACCCGCCATGGCGAGGCGTATGGCCACGCGAAGCAGCCGCTGGGCATCCACCTGGCGCGGGACATCGTCGGCGCGCGCGTCTTCGAGCCAGGCACTGGCATCGATGAGGATCGGTGCTCCGAGGCCGGGCATGAGCTTGTGGAGTCGCTCCCGATGCGCGTCGAGCGGCTCGCTGTCGCGCAATCGGATGAAGACGGGATGGCACGTGTCCGCGAGGCTCGTCAGGGTCTCCTGGAGCGCGGACGAGGTGACGTGGCTGTCGATGAGCAACAGCGGACGCTCGGGCGCGAGCACGTGACACGGTGCGAGCTGCCTCGCGGCCGAGTCGAAGGCGAAGGCGAGGGCCCGGCTGTGCCCTGCCTGGATGTGCGAGAACCAGGAGGCGGGCAGGGCGACCGCGCCGCCCTGGTGCTGGGCGCCTCCGAGGGGGGCGCCGCCCTCGAAGGCGGTCAGGACGCCGGGTGGAGGCACCGTGACATTCGACAGGAGCCCGACCTGTTCGACCGCGAAACGGGGCGCCTGTCCTGACAAGACCAGCGAGTCGGAGACGGCGTAGCGTTCCTCGAACAGTGGGGCGGCGGGGAGCGTGCGCGGCAGCAGCAGCGTGGGGACGTGCGCGTCCTGCAGCGCCCTGGCTCCAAAGACGCCAAGCAGGCGCGCGTACATGTCATCGACCGCATCCGTGGCGACGAGGAGCAGGTCCGCGCCCCACCGCCGCGAGGCCTCCTCGAAGGCCTCGGCCCGGTCCATGGGGCCACGCGTGAGGGACTCGATGCGCAGCGTCTCCGCGACGCCGAGCGCCCGGGAGAGGGTCTGGAGCTCACCGGCCTTCTCGGGTTCCTCGGGGGTGGTGAGGGCGATGAGTTCGGAGGGTGGGGCATGCTTCGCGAGGAAGGCCGCCACCGAGGCGAGCCCTCTGCCATCTGGCGCCGCCGCGATGGCCAGGCGCGAAGTGGGGGAGGGCGTTGCGGGACAATGAGCGCCGACGGAGAGCACGTGCAGCCGCTCACGGATGGCGAGCGCCAGGATGGCGCTCACGCGGGCCCGTGGTGACGTGGCGAGCAGTGGACCGACGACGATGAGCTCGGAGCCGTGCTGCCGGGCCGTGCGGGTGACGGCATCCGTCGACAGGTGGTCTTCGAGCTGATGGCCGACGCCAGTCTCGACGTGCCACTCCCGCACGCCTTCCCAGAGCCGGTCGAGCGAGGTGAGGCTGGGAGGCCGGGGCGCTTCGAGGTCCCTGCGCTCGGGCGACAGGCCGTACAGGTGCACGCTCTCCGGCGCGGGTGCAAGACGCCGTGCGGCGATCAGCACCTGTTCCGGATTCGCGCTGGCATCGAAGAGGATGAGCAGGCGTCGGAACATGGCGGAGCGGTGAGTCTTCAATCCTTCCAGAGAATCTTCCACGGATGCTTGCGCAGGTCCGTCACCAGCGTGCGCAGCTCGTTGTACAGCGTCGGGTCCTGGAGCACGGCACCGGCCGTGCCCTCTCCGCCCTCAATCTTCGCCAGCACCCGGTCCGCCCGCGCGGCAATGCCTTCCAGTTGTCCCGCCGCGTTCGTGAAGCGCTCCAGGGCCAACTTCACGCGCTGACCGTCCTCGGGGCCCAGGGCTCCCGTCACCGCCGCCAGTCCGTCCAGCGTCGTCCCCGCCGACTTCGTCAACCCGGGCAGCTCGCTGCGCATCACCGCCGCCGTGGCCGCCGCGTCATCCAGCAGCCGCGCCCCCTTGCCTCCGGGTTGGAACGACTCGCGCGCGAAGGCCGCCAACTGGCGCAGGTCCTTCGACGTCGCCGCCAGCTCCGAGGCGAGCACCTTCACGTCGCCCTCGTTCTCCGTCAGCATCCGGTCCAGCGTCTTCGTCAGCCGCGACACGTTCGCCGCCAGGTCCGTCACCGCCTCCGGGTCCTTCTCCAGCATCGCGGAGAGAATCTCCACGAAGCGCGAGAGTTGCTCCGCGAGCAGGTCCAGCCTCGGCGCATCCGTCCCCCGCACCGCCTGCCCCGCGCCCAGTGCCTTCTCCGCCGCCCCCGGATTCAGCTCCAGGTACGGCTCGCCCAGCAGGCCCACCGTGGCCACCGTCACCCGTGCATCCGTGCGCAGCGCCCCCAGGGCCTCCGGCGCCACCGCCAGCTCCATCTGCACCGGCATCGGCTTGCCCTGCGCATCCCTCCGCTCGGGCAGCAGGCGGATGGCCTGCACGCGCCCCACCTGCACGCCACCCAGCTTCACCGGCGCGCCCTCCACCACGTTGCCCGTGTGGCCGAAGTCCACCGCGAGCCCCGCATTCGAGCCCACGGACAGCTCGCCCATCAGCCACAGCAGCACGAACACGCCCACCACCGTCGCCAGCACCAGGGCGCCCACCTTCAGCTCCAACCGTCGCTCATCCATCCGTCGCGCCCTCCATGAATGGCGCCGTCAGCACCCGGAGCTCGGGCGCGGCGGACTCCAGGAACCCGTCCGGCGGGCCCAGGTATGCACAGCGTCCTCCCGCCACCACCAGCACCCGGTCCGCCAATCCCTTCAACTGCCGGTAGTCGTGCGTCACCACCAACCCACCCAGCCCCCGCGCCTTCAGCGATGCCAGCACCTCTTCCACCTGCGACGCCGCCCTCCGGTCCAGCCCCGTGGTGGGCTCGTCCAGCAGCAGGTAGCGTGGCTTCAGCACCAGGGCTCGCGCAATCGCCGCGCGCTTCTTTGCTCCAGGCCCCAGCTCCGGGGGCAGCCGGTCCGCCCACTCCTGCAAGCCCACCTGTGCCAGCGCTGCCTCCACCGCCTCGGCGGGAGCCTCGGGGTCCGCGAGCCGCACATTCTCCCGCAGCGTCCGCCAGTCCAGCAGCGCGGGGCCCTGCACCAGGTACGGGGCTTGCCGTCGCAGGCGCACCAGCTCGCGCTCGGGCTGCGTGTCCACCCGCTCCCCCCATAGCTCCACCTGTCCCGCGTCCGGCCGCAGCAGCCCCACCGCCATCCTGCACAGCACGCTCTTCCCGGAGCCACTCGCCCCCGCGATGAACGTCAGCTCCCGCGTGGACACCTCCGCCGTCAGCCCTTGCAGCACCTGCCGCCCCGTTTCGAACGTGACGCGCACCTCCGTGAAGCGCAGCGTGTCGTCGGCGGGGGAGGGGCTCTTGCTCACACTCGGGCTCACAGGCGCAGCAACTGGAAGGCGAGGGACACGGCGAAGTCGATCAACAGGCACCCCAGGCTCGCCGCCACCACGCCGGAGGTGGTGGCCTCGCCCACCGCCTCGGCGCCGCCCTTCGCATTCAGGCCCGCCACCGCCGCAGCCAGGGGAATGTACAGCCCGCAGCCTCCCGCCTTCAGCCCCGCCGCGAGCAAATCCCACCCGTCCACGTAGCGCGGGTCCATGAAGGCCCGCCCATCCACTCCGAAGGCGAGGCTCGCCACCGTCGCCGCGGACAGCGTCGCCGCCACCGTCCCCAGCGCGCTCAGCATCGGAACTCCGAGCACCCCGGCAATCACCCTCGGCGCCACCAGGTCCGCGTACGGGTCTCCCGCGGACATCTCCAGCGCCTCCACCTGCTCGTTGACGCTCATGGTGGAGAGCTCCGCCGCGTGGCTGGCTCCCGCTCGCGAGGCCGTCAGCATCGCGGACATCACCGGGCCCAGCTCGCGGATGAGCAATTCGAAGTACGCGGGCCCGAGCACCGCCACGTTGCCCACGAAGCGCGTGGCCTGGCTGTTCGCAATCGTCACCAGCACCGCGCCGAAGAAGGCCATGCCGGACATGACGAGCCACACGCTGCGCCCTCCCAGCTCGTGCAACTGTGCCAGCGACTCGCGCCAGGGCACTCCGTCCCGCAGCGAGGCCCGCACGGTGCGCGCCAGCATCACCGCGGGCGCTCCGAAGAAGGACAGCACCGCGCTCATTTCATCCACCCCGCGAGCAGCGAGGTGAGCAGGAAGTCGAGCACGAAGATGGCCGCGCAGCCTCGCACCACCGCGCTCGCCGCCGCCTGGCCCACGGCCCTGGCGCCGCCTCGCGCGGACAGGCCCACCGCCGTGGACACCAGCGAGATGGCGAGGCCGTAGCTTCCCGTCTTCAACACGCCTCCGAGGATGTCGAGCGGACTCAGCATGTCCGCGAACGTCCCGTAGAACACGCGCAGCGGCAGCCCCAGCGTGAGGAGCGCCGCCACCGACTCGAAGAGGATGGCCACCAGGAACGTGAAGGTGCTCAGCGCGAGCATGCTCAGCTCCATCGCCACCACCCTCGGCGCCACGAGGATGGCGAACGGGTCCAGGCCGATTCCGCGCAGCCCCTCAATCTGCCCACCCACCTGCATGGTGGCCAATTCCGCCGCGTTCCTCGCGCCGATGCGCGCCGACATGATGAGCCCCAGCAGCAGCGGGCCGAACTCCCACAGCACGCCGTACCCCGCCGCCCAACCGAGGAACGCCCGCGCTCCGAAGCGCTGGATGTAGAGGCCGGATTGCAGCACCACGATGACGCCCGCCAGCGCCGCCGTGGCCAGCGCCAGGGGCAGCGAGTCGAAACCGAATTGCACCAGCGCCCGCGACAGCTCGCGCCGCTCCAGCCTCGGCAGCCCCAGCACCGTGCGCCCCGCCACGAGCCCCAGGGCTCCCGCGCCGCGCACCGCGTCCAGGCCGGTGCGCCCCAGCCAGAGCAGTGGCTTCATGCGAGCACCCTCGCGCTCCACTCCACCCCCCGGGCCGGAGCCTTCGCGGAATGAACGTTCCTTCCCACCCCCTCCCGGGCCGGAACCTCCGCGGAATGAACGTTCCTTCCACGGCTGCCGGCCACCGGGGGGCGCCTCACTTCGTGCAGGCCGCACCCGCGCCCCGACCCAGCTGGCGGTTTCATGCCAGTACCTCGTCCGGTGCGTGCTCCAGCTCCGGCGCGGGTGGCCCGTCATGGACCAGCTTCCCGCCGCGCAGATACAGCCAGCGGGGCAGGGGCAGGTCCACCGGGGCCTCCGGGGCCGCGACGAGCAGCGTGCCGCCCTGGGACACTTCCAGCAGCACCCGTGCCACCTGCCGCGCCGTGCCCGGGTCCAGCCCCGCGAACGGGTCATCCGCCAGCAACACCGAAGGCCGCGCCGCCAGCGCCCGCGCCAGCCCCGCGCGCTTCTTCATGCCTCCCGACAGCCGCTCGGGCAGCGTGTCCGCCGCCTCCGCCAGGCCCACCGCGCGCAGCACCTCGTCTGCCCGCGCGCGGGCCTCTGCCTCCGGTACACGGCGGCGGGTGAGGGGCAGCAGCACGTTGTCGCGCACGGTGAGCGAGTCGAACAGCGCATCCGTCTGGAACACCATCCCGAACGCCGCCTGCCGCGTCCGGCGCTCGGCGGAGGACAGGCGCGCCGCCTCCTGCCCGTCCCACAGCACGCGTCCGTCCGCCGGAGTCACCAGCCCCGCCAGCGCCTTCAGCAGCGTCGTCTTCCCCGCGCCCGAGCGCCCCAGCACCAGCGCCTGTGTCCCGGGCGGCAGGGCGCAGTCCACCGCTGCCAGCACCGTGCGCGCTCCGTACCGCACCGTGAGGCCGTCCGCGCGCAGGTCCATGTTCAGGGTTGCCAGCGCACCAGGGTGCCGCTGTTGCCCACGCCCCAGATGTCACCCGGGCCGGTGGCCTCCAGTGCATTCAGCGTGTTGGGCGGCACGTTGACGGTGGTCCAGTTCGCGCCGTCGAAGAACTGGATGTCCCTGGCGGCAGACGTCACCGCGTAGACGGCGGTGCGTCCGAACGCCACCATCCCACGCAGGTCCACCGGGTTTCCGGACACCGTGAGCACGGGCTTCTTCGTCCACGTCGTGCCCGTGCGCTCCAGGAGCAAACCCTTGTCACCCGCCAGATACGCGAGCCCGGGCGTCAGCACCCGCACCGCGCGCAGGAACCCCGTGGTGCCCGTGTTGCCGAGGTCCTCCTTCGTCCACGTGCTCCCGCTCGCGGGAGCACGCCACGCGACGGGACGCTCCGTTCCGCTGACGTCCTCCATGCCCACCGCGAGCAGCGTCCCCGGGCCCAGCCCGTGAATCGCGCGCAGGTTGGCGGTCACCTGGGTGACGAGCGTGGGTGCGGCCTGGCTCGAAGCGCCCTCGACGTACTCCCAGCGGATGACGCGGCCCTGGCTGTCCACCGCGAAGACCTGCACGTTGGTGCCCTGCTCGAAACCCACCATGCCGTTGATGCTGCTGCCCGCGACGCCATCCACCTGCGCGCAGGTGTCCAGCGCTCCCGGCGACACCGTGGCCAGCTTCCCCGCGCTCGAGCCGACGAACACGCGCCCGGTGCTCGCGACCCAGGCCGCCTTCCAGTCACCGTCGCAACTGCCCACGGCTGTGAAGGTGTCGCCGTTGACGTGCAGCACCCGGTCCCCATCGCCCGCCAGCCAGCCCCGGTCGCCACCGTATGGAGCCACCGCGTTCCACCTCGCACCGCCGGCCCCGACGCCCGTGTCCGCGGCCCACGGCGTCCCGCTGCACCCGGTGAGGTCCTCATCCGTCGAGCCATCACAGTCGTTGTCCAGCCGGTCACACACCTCGGTGCCGGTGCTGGACGCGCGGCTCGTGCCGTCGTCACAGTCGGTGCGCGTGGTGCTGGCCCCCGGCGCGGGGGACGAACACCGGGCGGCCGTCTCCGTGCCCGCGCTGCCATCCAGGTCGTCGTCCAGGTACCAGGTCACCGGCTGCTCGGCGCTGACGCACGCCGCGCTCGACACGCTCTGACAGGCATTCTGGCCCTGGCAGCCCAGGGCCGTGGTGCACGCTGCGCCCACCGCGAAGGCATCGTCGTCCCTGTTGCCGTCGCAGTCCTCGTCCACGCCGTCGCAGCGGGACTCCTGCTGGCCGGGGTGGATGGTGCCGTCACCGTCATTGCAGTCGCCACCGCGCGTGGCCGTGTTGGCGGGCTGGACGCACGAGGGAATGGCCAGGGCGTCCCGGTTCCCGTAGCCGTCTCCGTCGAGGTCCGCGTAGTACTCCTGGGCCTCGGGCGCGTCGCGCTCGCCATTCGCGCAGTTGTTGTCGATTCCGTCACACAGCTCGGTCGCCTGCGGGTGGATGTCCTCATCCGAGTCGTCACAGTCCGTGCCGGGATGCGTGCCCTTGTCGGAGACATAGCTGTCGTTGTCCAGGTCCTCGGCGCGCAAATCCAACCGCGCGTCGGCGATGCCCACCTCCGGCACCTGGGCCTCCACGGACTGTTCCGCCACCAGCGCCCCGTTGCAGGAGCGCTCGTGCGCGGTGGCCGTCAGGCGCAGGTTCCGGCTCCAGCCGGCACGGCCGAGGATGGCCACCGTCCGCGTGTCGCTGCGGACGCCCTGCACCACCTGCACCTCCGTCGACTCGGTGCGGGACGCGTCCGCCAGGTCCACCACCGTCAGCGTGAGGCACCTGGGCTGGAAGGTTGCATAGGCCAGGGATACCCGCAGGGCCCCCGCGGCCGGAGGCGCCTCCTCCTTCTTGCAGCCCGACATGGAAACCGCCACCAGCAGTACACCCAGAAGGAATAAACGCATCGTTGGTGCATTCCCGGGCGCGCCGAGGCGCCCACCGTTTTGACGCAGTGAGGTCAGAAACTCCGGAGACCCTGAACAGACCCAATAGACCGCCGTACTGGCCACCGTCCAGACGCGCGAATGGCCATGGTTCCCCTCCGTAACCTTCGTTATATGGCGCGCCGAATCGCATCCCCCGGCTCGAATCCCCTCCGCCCGCCCATGTCCAACGTCCGTTCCGTCCTCGCCACGCCCCTCTGCGCCTGGCTCGCGCTTGCCGCGCCCCAGGCCCTGGCCCAGGACGCGGGCACTCCCGGCTCGGCTTCTGACGCCCCCGCTGCTTCGGGGCAGGCCCCCGCGCCGGGTGCAGAATCCGCAGCGCCCGGTGCGGATTCCGCACCCCCCCGCGCGGAATCGGCACCTCCCGGAGCGGAGGCGGCGTCGCTGACGCTGGAGCGCGCGGTCTCCCTGGCCGCGGAGCGCAACGAGTCCGCGCTGGCGGCCCAGCAGCGCGCCGAGGCGTCCCAGGCGCGCGTGGCCCGGGCCCGCGCCTTCTTCTTCCCGGAGCTGACGGCGACGGGCACCTACACGCGGCGCTCCAACCAGTCGACGCGCGAGGTGGGCGGTCAGGAGGTCATCCTCCAGCGCTACAACGCCCTGGGCGCCAGCTTCGTCGCGCGCGTGACGCTCTTCGACGCACGCGGGTTCCCCCTGTACCGGGCCGCGCGGCTGGAGGGAGAGGCCTCCGGACTGGACTCGGTGGAGGCCCGCCGCCAGGTGTCCTTCGAGGCAGCCAATGCCTTCCTCGTCTCCCTGGCCGACCAGCACGTCTTCCAGGCCGCCGAGCAGCGCCTCGCCTTCGCGCGCCAGTCGCTCGAGGACGCGAAGGCTCGCGCGGGGGCGGGCCTCGCCAGCACCAACGACGTGACGCGCGCGGAGCTGGAGGTGGCCAGCGCGGAGGTGCAGCGCACCAGCGCGCGCAACACCGCGCAGACGAGCCGCCTGGAGCTGGGCTACCTGCTCGTGGAGCCCGTGGAGGGCGGCCTGGCTCCGCCGGACGCGCTGCTGACGGACGCGGCGCGGCCGCTGGCCTCCCATGAAGGGGTAGTGCAGGGGGCGGCGGACCGGCGCCCGGACATCCTCTCCGCGCGGCTGCGGGTGGAGTCGCTGGAGGCCAACGCGCTGGAGCCGCTGGCCCGGCTGCTGCCGGCGCTCGGCGCGTCGTACACCTACCGGCTCACCAATGAGTCCGGCCTCACCGGGCGCACCGGTGACGGCTTCTTCACTGTGGACCTCACCTGGAACCTCTTCGACGGTGGCGAGCGCTATGCAGAGCGTCGTGAGCGGGTGGCGCTGGCGAAGGCCGCGAAGCTGGAGGAGCAGGCGAGCACGCGCCGCGTGGACGTGGACATCCAGCGGGCGAGGGTGGGGTTGGAGAACGCGCAGGCCGCGCTCTCACAGAGCGACCTGGCGGTGCGCGCGGCGAGGCAGAACGCCGAGGAGCAGGGGATTCTGTACCGCCAGGGCCTGTCCACGGCGCTGACGGTGGCGGACGCGGCCGTCAGCCTGTTCGAGACGGAAGTGGCCCAGGCGCGCAGCCGCTATGCGTTGGGCGTGGCATTGCTGGGACTCAGGGCGGCTGTGGGACTCGATCCGCTGGGGAAGGAACCGTGAAGGTGATGCGACGCGCAGGAACGCTGACGTTGGCCGTGGCCGTGCTGGCCCTGGGTGCCGGATGCAAGAAGGACGCGGAGGCCCCCAAGGGTGGACCGGGCACGGCGGCTGCGGCCCCGGGCGGGCGCGGCGGTGGCCGCGGGCCCATCCAGTTCCCCGTCGAGGTCGCCAGGGTCGAGGCACGCGACGTGGAGTACGTGGTGAACGCGGTGGGCTCCGTGGAGGCCTTCGAGCGCGTGCAGATCACCGCGCGCGTACCGGGCGCAGTGGAGCGGGTGCTCTTCTCGGAGGGGCAGACGGTGAAGAAGGGCGACGCGCTCGCGGAGATTGAACCCGCGCGCTACGCCATCGCCGTGCGCTCCGCGGAGGCCGCACTGGCCAAGGCGAAGGCGTCGCTCGAGGAGGCGAAGGCGGGCGCCGAGCGCCGTGCCGCCGTCAACGAGGCGAAGCCGGGCCTGCTGCCCGCCGAACAGCTGGAGACGTACCAGACGCGCGCGCGCACCGCGGAGGCGGAGGTGGCCTCGGCGAAGGCGATGCTGGACCAGGCGCAGCTCAACCAGCGTGACGCCTACGTGCGCGCCCCCATGGACGGAGTGCTGCAGACGCGCACGGTGCAGACGGGCCAGTACGTGCAGCCGGGCCTCGTCATGGCCACGCTGGTGCGCCGCGAGCCGCTGCTGTTGCGCTTCACGGTGCCGGAGGCGGACGTGGCGCGAATCACCCCCGGCATGGCGGCGCGCTTCACCATCCGCAACGGCGGCGGCAAGTTCACCGCGAAGATTACGCACGTGGCCGAGGCCGCGGACGACGCCAGCCGCATGGTGCCGGTGACGGGCGAGGTGTCCGGCGAGGACGCGAAGGCGCTGCGCCCGGGGACGTTCGCCACGGTGACGGTGCCGGTGGAGACGCGGGGCGGCAGCCCGGTGGTGCCGCAGACGGCGGTGCGCCCCAGCGAGCGCGGGTTCCTCGCCTTCGTGGTGGAGGGCGACAAGGCCCGCGAGCGCGTGCTGGACCTGGGCATGCGCACGGCGGACGGTCTGGTGGAAGTGCTCGGCGGCGTGAAGGCCGGCGAGACGCTGGTGGTGCGCGGCGCCGAGGCGCTGCGTGACGGGGTGGCAGTGCGCGTGGCGCAGGGACCCAGGCCCACGCTCGGCGGCGAGCCGGGCCCGAAGCCCGAAGCCAGCAATGAAGGCGCCAACGGCGGAGGTGCTCGCAGATGAGCCTCACGGAAGCCTGCATCAAGAAGCCCGTCTTCGCCTGGATGATCATGGCGGCCACCATCGTCTTCGGACTGGTGGCGGCCCAGCGCATCGGCATCAGCCAGTTCCCGGACGTGGACTTCCCCACCATCAACATCTCCGTCAACTGGGAGGGCGCCAACCCCGAAGCCGTGGAGAGCGACCTCATCGAGCCGATTGAAGAGGCCGTGACGCAGGTGGAGGGCGTCAAGAGCATCACCTCCAACGCGCGCCAGGGCGGTGCCAGCATCACCGTGGAGCTGGACCTGTCGCGCAACGTGGACCTCGCGCTGCAGGACGTGCAGGCGAAGGTGAGCCAGGCGCAGCGCTCGCTGCCGCGCGAAATCGACCCGCCCGTCATCTCCAAGACGAACCCGGAGGACCAGCCCATCATGTGGGCGGGCGTGTCCGGGCCCTTCTCCCAGCAGGCGGTGAGTGACTTCGCCCGCTACCGGGTGAAGGAGCGCCTGCAGACGGTGCCGGGCGTGGGCGAGGTGCAACTGGGCGGCTCGCTGGAGCGCAACGTGCGCATCTGGGTGGACGCGCAGAAGCTGGACGCGCGCGGGCTCACCGTCACGGACGTCATCGCCGCGCTCCAGCGCGAGCACGTGGAATTGCCCGCGGGCCGCATCGAGACGGAGGGCCGCGAGGTCAACGTGCGCGTCATGGGCGAGGCGTTGGACCTGGACACGCTGCGCGGCCTGGTGGTGCGCGAGGCCGAAGGCAAGCCGGTGTACCTGAGCGACGTGGCGCTCATCGAGGACGGCTTCGAGGACGTCCGCCGGATGACGCGCGTCAACGGCCAGCCAGCCCAGGGACTGGGCATCCGCAAGCAGCGCGGCGCCAACGCTGTCGCCGTGGCCCAGGCGGTGCGCGAGGAGCTGACGAAGATCCAGAAGGACGCCCCCGAAGGCATGGACGTCGGCATCCGCTTCGACTCGACGAAGTTCATCGAGGAGAGCGTCCACGAAATCGAGTTCGAGCTGATGCTGGCCTGCATCCTCACCGCCTTCGTGTGCTGGGTGTTCCTGGGCTCGCTGTCCAGTACGTTGAACGTGGTGCTCGCCATTCCCATGTCGTTGCTGGGAACGGTGGCCGTCATCTACTTCCTGGGCTTCACGCTCAACACCTTCACACTGCTGGGATTGGCGCTGGCGGTGGGCATCGTGGTGGACGACGCCATCATGGTGCTGGAGAACATCTTCCGGCACGCGGAGGAGGGGAAGGACCGGGTGCGCGCCGCGCGCGAGGGCACCGCGGAGATCACCTTCGCCGCGCTGGCGGCGACGCTGGCGGTGGTGGCCATCTTCCTGCCCGTCATCTTCATGAAGGGCATCATCGGCAAGTTCTTCCTCCAGTTCGGCGTCACGCTGTGCGTGGCGGTGCTGCTGTCCTACGTGGAGGCCATTACCCTGGCGCCGGCGCGCTGCGCGCAGCTGCTCAAGACGTCGCGCGAGGGCCGCAGCAAGGTGGGCCTGGTCGTGGACCGGGCCTTCTCGCGGCTGGAGCGCGCGTACGAGCGGGCGCTGGGCTGGGGCCTGAAGCGCCCCTGGTGGGTGCTGGGCGTGGCGGCGGCGCTGCTGGCCGCGAGCGTGTTCGCCTTCCGCGCGCTGCCGGGGGAGTTCGTCCCCTCGCAGGACCAGAGCCGGTTGATGGTGCGCCTGCAGACGGCGGTGGGCAGCAGCCTGGAGGAGACGAACCGGATCTTCCAGAAGGCGGAGGCCTTCGCCAGCACGCGGCCGGAGGTGCAGAGCGTCTTCGCGACGGTCGGCGGAGGCGGCGGTGCCTCGAGCGTCAACGCGGGCATGCTGATGCTCACGCTGACGCCGCCGGACCAGCGCATGCCGCAGGCGGAGCTCCAGCAGATCTTCCGCAAGGAGCTCAACAGCATCCCCGGCCTGCGCGCGGTGGTGCAGGACATGTCGCAGTCGGGCTTCACCGCGCAGCGCGGCTTCCCCGTGGAGTTCAGCGTGCGCGGCTCGGACTGGGATGCGCTGGTGACGGCCAGCCAGGAGGTGCGCGAGAAGCTCCAGGCCAGCGGCAAGGTCGTGGACGTGGACACCGACTACCAGCTCGGCATGCCGGAGCTGCGGATTACGCCAGACCGGGCGCGCGCGGCGGACCTGGGCGTGCCGATTGAGTCGGTGGCCTCGTCCATCAACGCGCTGGTGGGCGGCCTGCGGGTGGGCAAGTACAGCACGGGCGGCCGGCGTATCGACGTGCGGCTGCGCCTGCTGGCCGGGCAGCGCTCGCGGCCCGAGGACCTGTCGCTGCTCAAGGTGCGCACCGCCAGCGGCGCGCTGGTGCCGCTGTCCTCGCTGGTGTCGCAGGAGGAGCGCCCGGCGCTGCAGGCCATTACGCGGAGAGACCGCGAGCGCGCCATCAGCGTCTTCGCCAACGTGGCGCCCGGCTCCAACCAGGAGGAGGCCCTGGCCACGGTGGAGGGGCTCTCCAAGGACCTGCCGGGCGGGGTGCGCCTGGTGCCCGGCGGCGCCAGCCTGGCCTTCCGCGACTCGATGAGCAGCCTGTTCTTCGCGCTCTTCCTCGGGATTGGCGTGGCGTACATGGTGCTGGGGGCGCAGTTCAACTCGTTCCTGCACCCCGTCACGGTGCTCACCATTCTTCCGCTGTCGGTGGCGGGCGCGGCCTTCGCACTGCTGGCCACGGGCTCCACGCTGAACATCTTCAGCATGATTGGCCTGCTGCTGCTGATGGGCATCGTGAAGAAGAACTCCATCATCCTGGTGGACTACGCGCTGCAGGAGCGCGAGCGCGGGGCGGATGCGTTCCACGCCATGCTGCGCGCGGGCCCGGTGCGGCTGCGGCCCATCCTGATGACGTCCACCGCGACGATGATGGCGGCGGTGCCGGCGGCGCTGGCGCTGGGCGCGGGCTCGGAGACGCGCGCGCCCATGTCCATCGCCGTGCTCGGCGGCCTGTCCGTGTCCACCGTGCTCAGCCTGCTGGTGGTGCCCGCCTTCTACGTCATCGCGGACCGGATGAAGACGCGGGTGGGGGCGAGGCTGGGGAAGAAGCCGGACGCCGAGTCGGGCCCGCACCCGCCGCGCACCGACGAGCCTCGGCCGGCCACGCACGGCTGAGAGGCGGAACGGAACTTCCGTTCCACGCACGCCGCCAGCGCCCCCGTGAGTCCAACCGGGTGGGGCTGGCGGCGTTGCGCGTTTCAGGAGGTCACGAGCCCCAGGCCCTCGACAACGTTGTAGCGGATGTCACCCGTTTGCACGTACATGGGGCTGAGGCCCACGACCGGAGAGTGTGTCGTGTGCTGAACGCGCGCTACGCTCCGCCGCGTTCCTGATTCCCTCGGAGGCTTCGTGAAGCGGCTTGCCCCTGTGTTGTCCCTGCTCACCCTCGTCCTGGGCGCTGTCGCCATGGCCCAGTCCGCCGCGTCCACCGAGGCGCCCCGCCGCGTGGCCGTGCGCGCCGCGCGCATGCTCGACGTGAAGAGCGGGAAGTACGTGGCCCAGCCGGTCATCCTCATCGAGGGCGACCGCATCGTGAAGGTGGGCCCCGGGCTGCAAGTCCCAGAGGGCACCGAGGTGGTGGACCTGGGGGCGGCCACGGTGCTGCCCGGGCTCATCGACTGCCACACGCACCTGATGGCGCGCGAGTCGGAGGTGCCGAACGGCTACGAGCTGGCGCTGCTCACCAAGTCCCAGGCCACCCGGGCGCTGGAGGGCGCGGCGAATGCGCGGGCCACGCTGCGCGCCGGCTTCACCACCGTGCGCGACGTGGAGAACGAGGGCAGTGGCTTCGCCGACGTGGCCCTGCGCGACGCCATCCGCCAGGGACTGGTGGAGGGGCCGCGCATGCTGGTGGCCACGAAGGGCATCGCGGCGGTGGGGGCGTACCACCCGTTCGGCACGTCGCCCGACGTGAAGGACCTGCCGACGGGGGCGCAGTTCGTCAGCGGGGTGGAGGAGGCCCGTCGCGCCGCGCGCGAGCAGCTGGGCCAGGGCGCGGACCTATTGAAAATCTATGCGGACTGGGCCACGCCCACGCTCACCATCGACGAGCTGCGAGTCATCATCGACGAGGCGCACAGGGCGAAGCGCAAGGTGGCCGTCCACGCGATGACGCCCGAGGGCATCCGCAACGCGCTCACGGCGGGCGCGGACTCCATCGAACATGGCCACAACGCGGACCGCGCGGCCCTGGAGCTCATCCGCCAGAAGGGGGCCTTCCTGGTGCCCACGGTCGGCATCCTCGAGGCCCTGGTGGAGCGCGCCCCGGACGCGGCCATGCGCAGCCACTTCGAGACACGCCTGGCGTCAGCCCGGAAGACGGTGGCGCTCGCGCATCAGCTCGGCGTGAAGCTCGCCAGCGGCTTCGACGCGGCCACGGCCTGGCAGCAGGGGCGCAACGCCACGGAGCTGGTGGCCCTCAACCGGGCAGGCCTGCCGCCGCTGGAGGCGCTGCGCTCGGCCACCTCGCGGGCGGCGGAGTTGCTGAGCCTCCAGGAGCACGTCGGCACGCTGGAGGCGGGGCGCTATGGAGACCTCATCGCCGTCACCGGGGACCCGCTGGCGGACGTCACCGAGCTCCAGCGCGTCCGGTTCGTCATGAAGGGTGGGGTGGTGGTCCGTGACGAGCTGACCCGAGAGGCGCCGAAGGGCCCCTCGGTTCCGCCCTCGAAGTAGGGGACTCAGCTCCCTCAACCGCTCCCGTTGGGTGCGCACGCGCTGTTCCAGCACCACCTCGCCGCTCTGTTCGGGGGCGCGCACTTCTTCTACAGGAGCCTCACCGCCCCATTGGTTCCGAGATGGCTGCCGCCGTCGCAGGAATTCTGGGGCTATGCGACCGGGGTCGCCCACATCGCCGCAGGCGTGGCGATCGCGACGAGCGTGCAGGCCCGGCTGGCGGCGGTTCTGCTGACGGTGATGTACGCCGCCTTCACCCCGCTGGTGCTCGCACCCCTGCTGCTGGCCGATCCGTCGAACCTCGGGCGCTGGACGGCGGCGCCCGTGGGCATCGCGCCCTCTGCGAACTCGGCTTCCGAGTGGAAGCAGGTGGGGTCGTACGCGGCGGCCTCGAGGTTGTTCCCGTCGAAGCCCCGACGCCGCATGCACTCGTCCCATCGCGCCCGGACGGACATGCCGCTGGCCCGGACCTCCGGGAGGTACTTCTCGTAGGCCTTGTGGATGTCGGCCGCGACGTACAGCGCCTCCACCCCCTCTGGTCTGCCCAGGATCGCGTCCACTCTTCGACCAGCTGCCGCTCTCCCTCCAGGAAGAGGCCGGCGGCGAGGCCGTGCTTCCAGACCTCGTCGGCGGGAACGGCGTGCTCCTTGATCTCCATGGCGCCGCGCAGGATCGACTGCTCGTGGATCTTGAACACCTCCCGCCCGATCGCCTTCTCGGCCTTGTACCAGGCCGCCGAGAAGCGGAGCGAGAACGGCCTTTCCTTGATCTGCAGAGCGCGCTCGAGGCGTGTCAGCTCGGACCGGAGATGGTCGGCGCGGGGGTCCTGGGCGTGCGCGCCGAGCCATTGTCGAAGGAGCTGGACCTCGAGCTCGAGGTCGGAGGTCTCGAAGCCGGCAGGGTCCAGATCCCTATGCAGGGACTGCGGCTCGGGCGCGGCCAGGGGCAGCTGCGGCTCGCGGCGAAGCCATGACGGGGCGCCGCGCTCCTGCTGCGCGACATGGGCGAGCTCATGGGCCAGCAGGCGCCGCCCGGGCCCGGTCGAGGGCGCGTACTGGCCGGAGCCGAAGACGATGTCCGATCCGACGGCGTAGGCCCGCGCCTGCACGGCTTGCGCCGACGCCGCGGCCTCCGCGTCGGCATGAACGCGGACCTGCGCGAAGTCGCGCCCGAACCGCGGCTCGAAATAGGCCCGGGTCGCCGCATCCAGCGACTGGCCCGGCGAGCGCAGGACCTGGTGGACGACGGAAGGGGCCTCCGCGGGCGTCGGTGCCGCGGCGTCTGCTTCCTTCCTGTGGAGGCGCTCGTCCTCCTCGCAGGCCGCGCATTTGCGGCTGAGGGTCACCGGTGCGGGCGTGACCGCAACTTCGGCGGCCGGCGCGCCCATCACCTGATCGGCGATGCGGTCGGCCTCGAGTTCGAGCGGGTCGTCCGTGCGCCCGACGGCGAGCTTGCGCTGGAGGCGTCCTGGCACAGACCGGCCGGCGCGGGCCCCAGCAGCCGGCTCCAGCGGCGTGCCGGGACTGGCGAGACCCTGGCCCACGCTGGCAGGCGTGGCCATCGGCCCCTCTCTGGAGAGCATTGCGTGGCGCGCGCCGCGGGTTTCCCCGCCGAGGACGTGTGATACGAACGCGCGCATACCGAACATCGACCGGTTCCTCGACTCTGTGCGCAAGCAGTGGTCCAGGCACCTGCCGCGCGCCTCCCTCACGGAGACCGCGTTCCGATTCGACCCGTGAGCGCGCCGGTCCCGCGCGGCGCTACTGCGAGAGGTCTTCCGCGAAGTACTCGTGGCTGTCCGCGTTGTCGATGGCCTTGGTGGGGTTGGACGTCGCCAAGGACTTGCAGGCGGCTTGCCCGGTGGCCCAATCATCGGTCCCCGCGACGACGATGAAGTGGCTCATCTCGTGGACGAGCAACCCGCCCTTGGAGTCCGTGCCATACGTCGGCGCGGCCCAGAAGAGGCCACACACGAAGATGCGATACGGGTCGCTCGGGTAGACGTAGGTATAGGAATCCGCATCGGTGCAGCTGCAATCGATGACCACCGACTGGGTCTCGAAGGCGCCCGAGATGGCCTGGAAGTGGCGCTTCACGGTCGCGACCCGAGAGCTGGTGGGGGTCCCGAACCAGTTCGTGTAACGCGAGGGAGGGATGAAGGCCGTGAAGTACTGGAGGCCATCCGCCGCCATGACGCGCGCTGCGGAGAACGCCGCATTGAGCGTGGCGGTCGGATGCGTCGGCTCCACGCAGTGGCTGGTGGTGAGCGCCTGCGAGGAGATGGTGCCAGGGGCTTCGCGCCAGGGTGGCACGAAGGGACGGCCCGCGATGTCCACCTCCAGGTCGTCCGAGCGAAGGGCCGCGATGTCCGCGGGATCCACCGCAGGAGCCTGGTAGCGCAGGCGGTAGCGCCCCGTGCGGGACAGGTCATAGACCGCGCCGATGTCCACGACGTGCGACACCTGCTCGCCCGGCTCCAAGCGCAGGGAGTCCGTCTCCCGAGGCGGCGCCCAGTGGTAGCGCCGTCCCTGATACGGCACGCTCGCGCCGTCCACCGTCACGGAGAGCAGGTCCTCGCGAAGCCCCTCGATGACGGTGTGCCGCTTCAACACGCGGAGCGGCGAACTGGACACGTTGGTGAGCGTCACCGTCACCCACACCGACTCGCTGCTCGCCAGCGCGGCGTGTGGCACCGACAAGGCCACCGCCACATCGCCCGCGACCGCGTCTCGCGCGACCTCGGATGTGCTGGCGGGCTGAGACTCCGGCGCACCACAGGCGCCCAGAAGCAACAGGCCCAGAGCAGCGCCCAGCCAGCGACTCTCACAACCTCTTCTGACGAGGCTCATCGCGGAGACTCCATGGGATGACGAGGGAGGCCAAACCCTATCCATCCCAGGAAAACCCGTCCAGCCGCGACGCGCGACGACAATCCCTCACAGGTGACGCGCCGCTCAGCCACGGAACTGCGCCATCTGAATGAGATTGCCGCAGGTGTCCTCGAACGAGGCGATGACAACCGGCCCCATGGACACAGGCGGGCTGCGGAAAACCACGCCGAGCTTCACCAACCGCTCGTACTCCGCCTGACAGTCATCCACGCCGAACTGCGTGAGCGGGATGCCCGCGTCGAACAGCGCCTTCTGATACATGCGCGCGGGCGCGAAGCCCATGGGCTCCAGGATGATCTACCAGGACACCCCGAACCGGTCCTCCAGGACGGGGCGGGCGTCCGTCCGGGCTCCCGTCCCGGAGCTCGCGGCGGGAGGAGCCGTCTTCCTTCCGCTGATGCCCGCGCGCGGCATGGCCACCATGACGGACGTCGGGTGGCGTGGGCACACGCAGCCACCGCGAGCAAGGAGACGACCCCATGGCGCAGCACACCGAACCCCCTCGCGACGTTTCCAAGGTGCCGGTGAAGGAGCGGGACGAATCCCTCGAGCTCCAGCCGTTCCTGGACGAGCTCCAGAACAGTCAGGAGCTGCGGGTGAACAACGTGGAGGCGCGCCAGGCGGCCGAGGCCGTGTTCTGCACCCTGGCCCGGCGCCTGTCCGACGGCGAGGACGTGAAGCTGATGCGCGCGCTGCCTGGAGGCATCGGCGAGCTGCTCGGCGCGTGCACCATCCACCGGGGGCCGTCGCACGCCAGGCGCATGGACCGCGTCGAGTTCATGGGCGACGTGGCGGACCACCTGCACATCCCGGCGGACCAGGCCTTCCGCATCACGACGGTCGTGTTCACCGCCATCCGGGATCGCATCCCCGAGGACGAGGTGGCGGCCGTGGCCTCGCAGCTCCCGGCGGACCTCGCGGACCTGTTCCGCCGTCCGGTGTAACCGCGCGCGGGGCGCTACCTGCGCTTCTTCTGCGGCTTCTTCAGCCAGCGGCTCAGGCGAACCTTGCCCAGCCCCCGCCCGCCGAAGAGGTACCAGGTGAAGACGGCGCCGAACAGCGCCGCCGCGAAGGCGATGCCCACCACGCCCAGCACCGGCACGTTGCCGTACATCCACGGCTTGGGCGCGAAGGCGATGAACGCCCCCACGATGAAGCCGCACGCGCACAGGCCCAGGAAGGCAATCACCGCCGCGCTGCGGATGTTCTCGTTCAGCTTCTCGAACTGGTCCGCGCGCACCGTGACGGTGAACTTGCCGGACTCCATGTCCAGGAGGATTTGCGACAGCTGCGTGGGCAGGTCCGCCGCCATGGACTGGAAGCGCAGGAGCGTCCGCATCAGCCCGCCCTGAAGCTGCGACGGGTCATACCGCCCCGCGAGCAATTCCTTCGCGTAGGGCAGCGCGATTTCGATGATGTTCATCTCCGGGTAGAGGCTGCGCAGCATGCCCTCCGTGGAGACGGACGCGCGGCTGAGCAACGCGTACTCCTTCGGAATCCGGATGCGGTACTTCACCGCGAGGTCCAGCAAGTCCCGCAGCAGCGAGCGCGTGTCCACCTGCCCCAGCGTGGTGGCGAGGTGCTGGCCGAGAATCGCGTCGATGTCGTTGCGGAAGCCCACCAGGTTGGCGCGCGCGTCCGGCACGCCCACCCGGTACAGGATGCGAGCCACCGAGTCGCTGTCCTTCAGCGCCACCGACAGGCACAACATCACCAGCGTCTCCTGCATGGGCCGCGTCAGCCGCCCCACCACGCCGAAGTCCAGCAGCGCCAGCCGGTTGTCCTCCAGCAGGAGGATGTTCCCCGGGTGCGGGTCTCCGTGGAACAGGCCGTCCGTGAAGAGCTGGCGGAAGCTCGCCTCCAGGATGTGCTTCGCGATGACCTTCCGGTCCTCCTCGGGAAGCTGCGCCTGGTTGATCTTCACCCCGCGGATGAACTCCAGCGTCAGCACCGTGCGGCTGGACAGCGAGGCATAGACGCGCGGAATCTTGAGGTACGGCCGCTCGCGGTGGGTCTCCAGGAAGGCGCGGACGTTGTCGGCCTCGTTGAGGAAGTCCAGCTCCTCGTGGATGGCCCGGTCGAACTCGTCGACGATGCCGGTGGGTGTGTAGACGCCCGTCTCCTCCACCACGGCTTCCAGCAGGCGCGCCAGGCTGCGCAGCACCCCCAGGTCCGAGTCGATGCTCGCGGCGATGCCCGGCCGCTGCACCTTCACCACCACCTCCTCGCCCTCCAGCGTGACGGCCCGGTGCACCTGGGCGATGGACGCGGCGGCCAGCGGCGTCGGGTCTATCTGCGCGAAGAGCTCCTCCACCTCCTTGCCCAGCGAGTCGCGAATCTGCGCGTGCACCTGCTCCAGGGGGATGGGGACCACGTGGTCCTGGAGGAGGGACAGCTCGTCGATGAACTCCGCGGGCAGCAGGTCCGCGCGGGTGGAGAGCACCTGGCCCAGCTTGATGAAGGTGGGGCCCAAGTCACTGAGCAGCATGCGGAAGCGCCGGGCGGTGGACGCGCGCTGCGTCTCCGGGGCGACCTCCACCTTCTCCTTGCGGCCCAGCATGCGCCACAGGCCGGCGCGCTCGGCCAGCTCGCCAAAGCCGTGGCGCGCCGCGATGACGGAGATCTGCCGAACGCGGTTGAGGTCCTGGAGAATCACGTACGCCGCCCTTTGTCCCTACGTTACGCCGGGACCACCGGCTTCGCCACGAACCGCAGGAGCACGTAGCCCACCACCGCGGACAGGAGCGAGCCCACCAGGATGCCCAGCTTGGCCTCTCTCAAGAGGTCCGGCTCCTGGAGGAAGGCCAGCCCCGCGACGAAGAGCGCCACGGTGAAGCCGATGCCCGCCACCACCGCCACGCCGTGCAACTGCCCCAGGCCCGCGCCCCCAGGCATGGCGGACACCCGCGCCTTCACCGCCGCCCAGGTGAAGAGGAAGATGCCCAGCTGCTTGCCGACGAAGAGGCCGACGATGATGCCCAGCGGCAGGGGCTTCAGGAGGTCCCCCCAGCCCATGCCCTCCAGGGAGATGCCGGAGTTGGCCAGCGCGAACAGCGGGACGATGCCGAAGGCCACGTACGGGTGCCACAGGTGCACGAAGCGGTTGAGCGGCGGCTCCAGGTCCTGCAAGCGCTCCTCGATGTAGAGAATCTGCGCGCCACGCACCTGCTCGTCGCCCACCTCGCGCACGCACTGGGACGCGAAGCCGGCCAGCTCCTCCAGCACCTCCCGGCCACCGCGGGTGGGGAGCGCGGGGATGAACAGCCCCAGCGCCACCCCGGACAGCGTGGCGTGGATGCCCGCGTGGTGCATGGCGTACCAGAGCGCCGCCCCCGCCAGCAGGTACACCATGCCGCTGCGCACGTAGAAGCGGTTGAGCACGAGCAGCGCCGCCAGCACGCCCGCGCTCACGAGCAGCCAGTCCACGTGCAACCCGGTGCCGTAGAAGAGGGCGATGACGAGGATGCCGCCGATGTCGTCGAAGATGGCCAGCGCGGTGAGGAACACCACCAGCCCGTGGCCCACCCGGGCCTGCACCAGGGTGAGGCAACCAATGGCGAAGGCGATGTCCGTGGCCATGGGAATGGCCCAGCCCGCCATGGACGGAGTGCCGTGGTTGAAGGCGATGTAGAGCAGCGCGGGCACCACCATGCCGCCCAGCGCGGCGATGAGCGGCAGCAGCGCGCGGGAGAAGGTGCGCAGCTCGCCGGAGGTCAGCTCGCGCTTGATCTCCATGCCCACCACGAAGAAGAAGAGCGTCATCAGCCCGTCGTTGACGAACTCGCGGAAGCTGAAGCCCGCCCGCGCACCGTCCAGGCCCAGCTCCAGGTGCGCGTCGAACAGGGCGTTGTAGGCACCCGCCCAGGGGGAGTTGGCCCACACCATGGCGGCCACGGCCGAGAGTGCCAGGAGGATGCCGCTGCTGGCCTCCAGCCGGAAGAACGCCTGGAGGGGGAACAGGGCGGCACGGAAGAGGGCCGGCACGGGGGGCGGCGGCGAGGCGCGCGGCGGGGGCGTCGTCGGGGGCGTCTCCATGGCCCGGGCACCATGCACGGCCGGGCGGACGGGCGCATCCGTTTTCGGCCGGAGGGTGTCGGTGGGTGTCGGTGGCGGATGGTAAGGGAACGCGGCAGGTAGGGTGGCGCGTTCGTTGATCCGCAGGTCGGGTCGTGAGAGAAGGGCAGGGATGGCCGTGACGCAGCAGGCGAAGGCAGTGAAGGCAGCGGTGGACCTCCCCGGGGACGTGACTCCAGACGTCGGCCAGGGGACGGGCGAGGGAGCGGGCGCGCGGGAAATCGCCTCCCTGACACCGATGATGCGGCAGTACCTGGAGCTGAAGGCCCTCCACCCGGACTCGGTGCTCTTCTTCCGGCTGGGGGACTTCTACGAGATGTTCTTCGAGGACGCGGTGCGCGCCTCGGAGCTCTTGCAGATCACCCTCACCGCGAGGGCCAAGGGCGCGGACAAGATTCCCATGTGCGGGGTGCCGTACCACTCGGCGCGCCGCTACATCGCCCGGCTCATCAATGAGGGCCTGAAGGTCGCCATCTGCGACCAGGTGGAGGAGGCCGGCAGCGGGCCCGGCATCGTCCGGCGGGACGTCACGCGGGTGATTACGCCCGGCATGGTGCTGGACGACGAGGTGCTGGAGCCCGCGGCCAGCAACTTCCTCGCGGCCGTGTGCTGGGGCGAGCGGGGCTGGGGCGCGGCGCTCCTGGAGGCCTCCACCGGCGAGTTCATGGCGCTGGAGGCGGCCACGTCCGCGGAGCTGGCGGAGGCGCTGTCGCGCGTGGAGCCCCGGGAGCTGCTGGTGCCACAGGGGCAGCGCAACTCGCCGGAAGTCGCCCAGCTGTGCGGCCGGCTGTCGCGCACGCCGGCGGTGGCGGAGGGTGAGGCGGCGGCCTTCGAGCCGACGCGGGCCGCGGGCTACCTGCGCAGCCACTTCTCCGTGCAGTCGCTGTCCGCCTTCGGACTGGACGACGCGCCCCTGGCCACCGGGGCGGCGGGCGCGGCGCTGCGCTACCTCAAGGACACGCAGAAGACGCCCGCGGCGCACGTGGACCGGTTGAGTCGCCAGGAGCGCGCCGGCAATCTGCTGATGGACGAGTCCTCCCGGGCCAACCTGGAGGTGCTGCGCTCCCTGCGGGACGGCGGGCGCAAGGGCTCGCTGCTGGGCGTGCTGGACAGGACGGTGACGAGCCTGGGCGCGCGCAAGCTGGCGCGCTGGCTGGCGTCGCCGCTGGGCTCGCTGCCGGAAATCCACGCGCGGCTGGACTCCGTGGAGGAGCTTTCCGGGCGCAGCGTGTGGCGCGAGGAGCTGGCCACCATCCTCAAGGAGGTGGGCGACCTGGAGCGGCTGTGCGGTCGGCTGTCGCTGGGGGCGGGCAATGCGCGGGATCTACGCGCGCTGGGCGTGTCGCTGGTGGGGCTGCCGCGGCTGGGGGCGGCGCTGGCGCGGTGCCAGTCCGCATTGCTCCAGTCGCTGTCCGGGCCGCTGACCGCACTGCCGGAACTGGCGGAGCTCCTCGGGCGCGCGGTGGCGGACGAGCCGCCGGTGACGCTGAAGGACGGCGGGATGATCCGCCCGGGCTTCCATGCAGAGCTCGACCGGCTGGTGGCGCTGTCCACGTCCGGCAAGGACGTGCTGCTGCAAGTGGAGCAGCGGGAGAAGGAGCGCACGGGCATCTCCTCGCTGAAGGTCCGCTACAACAAGGTCTTCGGGTACTACCTGGAGGTGACGAAGGCGAACCTGCACCTCGTGCCCTCGGACTACATCCGCAAGCAGACGACGGTGGGGGCGGAGCGCTTCGTCACGCCGGAGCTGAAGGAGTACGAGGAGCAGGTGCTCACCGCGGAGGAGAAGCGGTGCGTGCTGGAGCTGCAGCTCTTCGAGGAGCTGCGGGCGAAGGTCGTGGCGGAGGCGCCGCGCATCCGCTCTGCCGCGGAGGCGGTGGCGGCGTGTGACTCGCTCCTGTCCTTCGCGCGCTGCGCGGCGGAGTACGGCTACACGCGGCCGGAGGTGGACGCGTCGGAGGTGCTGCAAATCACGTCCGGCCGGCACCCGGTGGTGGAGCGCATGCTGGGGGCGGGCGAGTCCTTCGTCCCCAACGACGTGCGGATGGACCCGGAGGACGCGCAGCTGCTCGTCATCACCGGCCCCAACATGGCGGGCAAGAGCACGGTGATGCGGCAGGTGGCGCTGACGGCGCTGATGGCGCAGGCGGGCTCGTTCGTCCCGGCGAAGGCGGCGCGCATCGGCCTGTGCGACAGAATCTTCACGCGCGTGGGCGCGGCGGACAACCTGGCGCGCGGGCAGTCCACCTTCATGGTGGAGATGACGGAGACGAGCCACATCCTCCACCACGCCACGCGCAGGAGCCTCATCATCCTGGACGAGATTGGCCGTGGCACGTCCACCTTCGACGGGCTTTCCATCGCCTGGGCGGTGGCGGAGCACCTGCACGACACGGTGGGGGCGCGGGCGCTGTTCGCCACGCACTACCACGAGCTGGTGGACCTGGCCCGCGAGCGGACCCGGGTGAAGAACCTGTGCATCGCCGTGAAGGAGCAGGGCGGCAAGGTCATCTTCCTGCGCAAGCTGGTGCCGGGCGGGGCGAGCCGCTCGTACGGCATCGAAGTGGCGAAGCTGGCCGGCCTGCCGCCGGAAGTCGTGTCCCGGGCGCGCGAGCTCCTGCAGAACCTGGAGTCGGGCGAATTGGACGACGCGGGCCGGCCCCGGGTGGCGGTGCGGCAGTCGGGGAAGAAGGGCACGTCGGCGGGGCAGCTCGGGCTGTTCGTGGCGGAGCCGGCGCCCGTGCTCCAGGCGTCCCCGGCGCTGTCGCCCGCGCAGCAGAAGGCGCTGGACACGCTGAAGGCCGTCACCGTCGACCGGATGACGCCGCTGGACGCGCTGAACCTCCTGGCGCGGCTGCAGCGGGAGCTGGAGTAGCCAGGTTCGGCTTCCGGCTGTCGGTCATATTACAGAGCGTTTACCGCCACTTCCCGGAGGCTCCCTTCGTGCCAAGAAGGGAGCCCATGAGGCTGGTTTTCATCTGTGTGGGATTCCTGGCCACGGGCTGCGCCGCCCGGGGTGTGTCCGAGCAACAGTCCGTCGCCGCCTCCGCGAGCACGGCGGCGGCTTCGCGAGCCTCCGTCATCTTCGAGGGAATGTGTGATGCCTCGGGCGCGGTGGCGCTCGGGGGCGACAAGTTCGTGGTGGGGGACGACGAGGACAACATCCTCCGCGTCTACGACGCCCGGCGCGGCGGCGCCCCGGTGCGGAGCGTGGACCTGTCTCCGGACCTGGAGCTGCCCGCGAAGAAGAAGCCTCCAGAGGCGGACATCGAGGCGGCGACGGGGCTGGGCTCGCTGTCCTTCTGGATTACGTCACATGGCCGGAACAGCTCCGGCAAGAAGCAACCGAGCCGCCTGCGCTTCTTCGCCACGGAGGAGACGGACGGGGGCCCGAAGGTGGTGGGGCAGCCGTACTCGCACCTCCTGGATGACCTGCTCGCGGACCCGCGCATGGCCCCCTTCGCGCTCGAGCACGCCGAGGGGCTGGCGCCGAAATCGCCGGGCGGGTTGAACATCGAGGGACTGACGGCGATGGCGGATGGCACGTCGCTCCTCATCGGCTTCCGCAGCCCCGTCCCGCGGGGCCGGGCGCTGATCGTCCCGTTGCTGAACCCGACGGAGGTGGTGCGCGAGGGCGCGCGGGCCCGCCTGGGCGAGCCGAGGCTGCTGGACCTGGGCGGCCTGGGCATCCGCTCGCTGTCGTGGTGGCACGGGCGCTACCTCATCATCAGCGGCGGCACCGCGAGCGAGGCGACGTCCCGCCTGTTCACCTGGCGCGGCGGGGACGATGCGCCCGTGCTCGCCTCGGAGGTGGACCTGACCGGGCTGAACCCCGAGGCCTTCTTCACGCCGGAGCAGGCGGACGAAGTCCTGCTCCTGAGCGACGACGGGACGGTTCAGCTCGACGGAGTGGAGTGCAAGCGATTGAAGGACCCGGCGCGCAAGCGCTTCCGCGGGGTGTGGGTGCGGCTGCCGCCCGAGCCGACGTGACACGCCTCACGCTTCGTCGCCCCTGAGGAAGGGCGGGGCACCTTGTGCAGCAACTTCCGGGCGGCGATGGCAGGCGAGCCGGTCCGCCTCGGGCCCTCGCGGGACAGGCCCCCACGGGACGGCACGCAGGTGGGGTAGGCTGGCCGCCGCATGCAGCTGGCCATTCCCCATGCTCCCCGGAAGGTGCGACTGACGCAGGTGCCCGGCGCGGTGGTGCGCCTCGTGCGAGGCGTGGTGCTGGGCCTCGCCTTCATCGCGTTGCTCGGCACCGGGGGCGCCTGGGCCGGGCGCTTCTTCGTCGAGGAGCAGGGCTTCGCCGCGCGCGCGGAGGAAATCGACGGGCTGGTGGTGGCCTCCCGCCTGCCGCCGCCCGACGCGCGTGACGGAGCGGAAGGCGCGCTGGAGGTGCTCTACACGTACCAGGACCGGGAGCACTCCGTCTCTGGCGTGCGCACCTACGCGGAGTACGCGGAAGGGCTGGGGCGGGGCGCGAAGGTGAAGCTGCTGGTGGACCCGGCCGTGCCGGACCGGCCGCGCGAGGCGGGCTTCGCGAGGGCCCGGGCCACGCGGGTGGGGCTGCTGCCCTGGGGCCTGGGCCTGGGCGCGCTGGTGGCGGTGGGCCTCTTCGCATGGGAGGTGCGGCGGCTCTGGCGCGCGGAGGTGGAGCCGCTGCGGCTGGGCGCGCTGGTGTGGCTGACGCCGGACGGGCCGCTCCCGGAGACGCGGGGCGAGGTGTCCTTCCCGGCGCACTACTTCCGACAGGACGTGAAGCACGCGGTGCGCGCGCGGGTGCGGCCGGGGCGGGCGCCGGTGCGCAACGCGGAGAAGGTGCTGGCGGCGGTGGTGCCCCGTCAGCCCGGCTGGGCGCGCGTCATCGACCAGGACCTGGCGAAGGAGCTGGGCTGGGTGCGCTGACGGGAATCGTGGGGGCCGAAAATTTGCCGGTGACATGAGGCCGTGTGACACACGCCTGTAGCTCCCTGTCCGCCGGAGGAATCCATGCGCCTCGCTCTCGTGCTGCCCGTGCTGCTGCTGCTCGTCCCGGGCGCGGTGGGAGCAGCGAAGCGCAATGAGGCCGAGGAGGCCTACCAGGGCGCCCGGCGCTCCTACTACGCGCTGAAGGACGACGCGTCCCGGCGCAAGCTGCGCCACCACTGGCTCAACGTGGTGCGCAAGTTCGAGGCGGTGGCCACGCGCCACCCGAAGTCGGACCGCGCCCCGGACGCGCTCTTCACCGCGGCCGAGCTGCTCCAGGAGTTGAGCCGCGTCTCCTTCGTCGAGGACGACCTGAAGGCGGCCATCTCCCACTACAAGCAGGTCCGCGAGGACTACCCGAAGCACCGGCTCGCGGATGACGCGGCGCTGGCGCTGTCGCGCATCTACGTGAATCGGATGGACCAGCCGGACGTGGCGCGGCGCATCCTGACGGAGACGCTCGCGAAGAATGGCAAGGGAGACCAGGCGAAGGACATGAAGGCGCTGCTGGCCACGCTGCCCGCGCCCGCGAAGTCCGCCCCGGCGAGCAGGCCCGCGCCCGCGAAGCCCGCGTCCCCGGCCGCTGAAGAGCGCGCCACCGCGGTGGCCCAGGTGTCCCCGCCGGCCCAGCGCCCGGGCTCGTCGCTGGTGGGCGCCATCGAGAAGCTCGCGCGGGAGCCGTCGCCGATGATTCCCCGGCTGGACCCCAGCGCGCCCGCGGCCAACCACGAGGACGAGGAGAAGGGGCTGGACGGAGCGGTGGCGGCGGCGCTCGCGGCGAAGGAGGCCCGGGCCGCGACTGTCGCTCCGAAGAAGCCCTCGGATGAGCTGGAGTCGCAGTCGGCCGCCGCGGAGCCGCTGGCCGTGGCCGCCGCGCCGAAGAAGCCTGTCACGGAGAAGGAGCCCGTCCGGGACACCAGGGCCTCCGCGCCGAAGCCCGCGGCCGAGCCCGCCCCTGTCGTCGCGGCAGCGGAGAAGGCCGAGGCGAAGGGGAGCGCGAAGGACGCCGAGGTGCCGTACACCATCGTCGTCGCGCCGCCCGAGCCTCCGAAGCCCATCACCCGTCCGGTGGACGAGAAGGTGGCGCAGGCGCGGCTGAAGGCGGTGTCCAAGCAGTCGCGCGGCGCGGAGCTGACGCTGGCGGAGCAGCTCGGGCTGAAGGTGCGGCGAGTGGTCATCGACCCGGGGCACGGCGGGCACGACACGGGCGCCATCGGCAAGGAGGGGACGCGCGAGAAGGACGTGGCCCTGTCCATCGCGAAGAAGCTGGCGGAGGAGCTGCGCGAGAAGGGCCTGGAGGTGGTGCTGACGCGCGATGACGACCGGTTCATCCGCCTGGAGGACCGGGCGAAGTTCGCCAACGCGGAGCACGGAGACCTGTTCATCTCCGTCCACTGCAACGCGGCGGCGAGCCGCAAGCTGCGCGGCGTGGAGACGTACACGCTGAACACGTCGGCGGACCGCTACTCCATCCGACTGGCGGCGCGGGAGAACCAGTCGTCGGAGAAGGGCATCAGCGACCTGCAGTTCATCCTGGCCGACCTGGCGACGAAGGCGAACACCGAGGAGTCGTCGCGGCTGGCGAACCAGGTGCAGCGCAACATGGTGACGGGCCTGTCGCGCAAGTACACGGGCATCAAGGACCTGGGCCACAAGGAGGCGCTGTTCTACGTGCTGCTGGGCGTGAAGATGCCGGCCATCCTGGTGGAGACGTCCTTCCTGTCGAACCCGGAGGACGAGGAGCGCCTGGCCTCGGGCGCGTTCCAGTCCGAGGTGGCGCAGGCGATTTCGCAGGGCGTCGAGGACTTCCTCGACGACCGCGGCCGCGTGGCGAAGGTGGACTGAGGGAAGCAGGGGAGCGCAGCGGCAGCTCTCCCGGCTGGCTGATTCGAACTCAGGACGTCCTTCGCGGACCTCGACGTGTTACGAGCATCCGCATGTCGAAGAACCTACCCGCACGCCCTCGCGCCGTCCTCGTCGGCGTCCAGTTCCCCAGCGTCTCGGACACGGAGCACGCCGCGGACCTCGCTGAGCTCCGTCGGCTGGTGCACACGCTGGGGTACGACGCCGTCGCGACGGTGACCCAGCGCCGCTCGGGGCTGGCTTCCGGGACGGTGCTCGGCACGGGAAAGCTCAAGGACCTGGCCGCGCTCACCGGTGGGCCCGGCGTGATTACGTCCGGAGCTCGCAACCAGACCTCCAAGGCCCGCGCGAAGTGGGAAGCCGAGGAGGAGGACGCTCCCGATGCGGAGGCGTCCGGAGCGGAGGAGGGTGACGCCGAGGAGGAAGAGGCCGAGCCGCCCGAGGAGCCCTCCGACGTCGAAGCCGCCACCGCCGGGCCGCGCCCCACCGTGGTCGTCGTCGACCACGAGCTGTCGCCGAGCCAGCTTCGAAACCTCGAGAAGGCCACCGGCGCGCTGGTGATGGACCGCACCGGCGTCATCGTGGACATCTTCCACCGGCACGCGCGGAGCCACGAGGCGCGCATGCAGGTGGAGATTGCCCGGCTCAACTACCTCGCGCCCCGGCTGCGCGAGTCCTCGGGGGGCAGTGAGCGCCAGCAGGGCCGTGGCGCCGGAGACTCCGCCGTGGAGCTCGACCGGCGCAAGATTCGAGACCGGCTCGCGGAGCTGCGCGAGGGGCTCGCCGCCATCGAAAGGGAGCAGGACCACCGCCGGTATGCCCGGAGAGACCAACTCCGCGTGGCGCTGGTCGGCTACACCAACGCAGGCAAGTCCTCGCTGATGCGCGCGCTCACCGGCAGCGAGGTGCTGGTGGCGGACCAGCTCTTCGCCACGCTCGACACCACGGTGCGCGCGCTGCACCCGGAGACGCGGCCCCGCGTGCTCGTCTCCGACACGGTGGGCTTCATCCAGAAGCTGCCGCACGACCTCGTCGCCTCCTTCCGCTCCACGTTGGACGAGGCGCTGGAGGCGTCGCTGCTGCTCTACGTGGTGGACGCGTCCGACCCGACGTGGGACGCGCAGCTCGAAGTCACGCGGTCGGTGCTCCGGGAGATTGGCGCGGATGCCGTCCCCAGCCGGCTGCTCCTGAACAAGGTGGACCGGCTGGATGACGCGGCGCGCGAAGCACTGCGGGCCCGGCACCCGGACGCCATCCTGCTGTCGGCCCACCGGCCGGAAGACGTGGCGGCGCTGCGGCGGAGCATCCTCCAGTTCTTCGAGGCGTCGATGGTGGAAGCCGACCTGGTGATTCCGTACGCCAACCAGGGGCGCATCGGCGAGGTGTACGAGCACACCACGGTGCTCTCCCAGGAGTACGACGAGAGCGGGAGCAGGCTCCGGGTGCGCGGCCTTCCAGGCGCGATTGCCCGGCTCACCCAGGCGTTCCAGGCGTGACGCGAGCGGCCGCACGGCCGGGCGCCTCGACGCACTGCGGCTCCGCGGGCAGGCAGGAGCGTCCCTCCGGCTGACGGGCCCATGACATGGGCATGGCACAAACCCGAGGTGTTGCGTCGTGACTCGACGCACCCGCACCCCTCGGAGCCCCTCATCCATGGACCGGACACCCCAGATTGCCGACAAGGAGCTCCTTGCGCGGACACGCCCCTTCGCCGTGCAGGACACCGCGAGGGCGGGGTGGAACATCGCGGCGACCTATGGCGCGCTGGCCGCGGCCGTCGCCATCGCCGCCGCCGCGCCGTGGTGGCCGCTGAGAATCCTGGGCACGTTCCTCGAGGCGCTCGTCCTCGTCCGCTCCTTCATCCTCTTCCATGACTTCATGCACGGGGCCCTGCTGCCCGGCTCGCGCGTGACGCGGTGGCTCTTCCATGTGCAGGGCATCCTGACGCTCACGCCCGCGCGCATCTGGAATGACACGCACAACCACCACCACGCCAACACCGCGCGTCTCGCGGCCTCCGCGGCGGGCACGTTCACGACGTGGACCACGGACACGTGGAAGAAGGCCTCGCGCTGGCAGCGGCTCGCGTATGTCGTCGAGCGGCATCCGCTGACGTTCGTCACCGGCTACTTCACCGCGTTCCTGCTGAGCCTGTGCGTGGTGCCGTTCCTGAAGAACCCGCGCCGGTACGCATCGTCGGGGCTCGCGGTGCTCGTGCACCTCACGCTGTCGGTCATCGTGTGGCGCGTGTTCGGTCCCGGCGTCTACCTCTCCGCGTTCCTCGGCCCGCTCGTGGCCGCGTATGCGCTGGGCGTCTACCTGTTCTATTCGCAGCACAACTTCCCGGACGTCGCGATTCGCGCGGAGGAGCAGTGGACTCACGCGGGCTCGGCGCTGGAGGCGTCGAGCTACCTGGCCTGCGGGCCCGTGCTGGCGTGGTTCACCGGCAACATCGGCTACCACCACGTGCACCACCTGAACCCGCGCATTCCCTTCTACCGGCTGCCGGAGGCGATGGCCGCGCTTCCCGAGCTGCAGAACCCTCGCGTCACGACGCTGCGCCTGGGGGATGTCGTTGCGTGCCTGCGGCAGAACCTGTGGGACCCGGAGCAGGGGCGGATGGTCCGCTACCCCGGAGCGTGAAATGCGGCGGCCCGCCCCGGTCATGCAGGGCGGGCCCGCTGTGACGTGACGGCGCCCAGAGGCGATACATCCGGTGGATCCGCTTCGTGCAGGATCCCGGTGTTTCACGCACTCTGAGTATCTGTTAATCCTTGACTTTCCTGACTTCCGCTCCCAGAGTTGCTCTGCCAGTGCGATGACCGTGCACGGCCTGTAGCGCGCGATGTTTCGTTGCGCGCAGCAGGGTGCCGTCCCTGACGGCACCGCTTCAGCTCCGGCCGCGCAATGCGGCTGTCCCTGTCACACCGAGTGGAGCCCGATTCATGAAACACCTTCATCTCCAACACCGCCCGTCCTCCCTTGCCCTGGCCACCACCCTGTTCCTCGCCGCGGGCACTGCCTCCGCGGCGAGCCGCGTCGACCTGCATCTGCAGGACGTCGGTGCCCTCCGCCAGCAGAGCGCGGCCCTCGCCGCCACTGGAGGCCCTGCCGGCCATGCCCGGGCCCTCGGCCTCGACGCTGATTCGGGCCTGCTCCTGATCGACCGTGTCAGCGACCACGGCGTGCGCAATCACCGCTACCAGCAGACGTTCCGCGGCATCCCCATCTTCGGCGAGCACGTCATCGTCAACGAGGACGCCAACGGCGAGCTCCGCGCGCTGTTCGGGCGCAAGGTCACCGGGCTGGAGAGGGAAATCCCGGACGTCACCCCTCGCCTCTCCGCCGCGCAGGCGCTGGACGTCGCCAGGGGCGTCGGCCTCGGCAACCGCGTTGGGGCCATGCTCCTCTCCGATGAGAAGTCCCAGCTGATGATCTTCATCGACAACGAGGGCCGCGCCCACAAGGCCTATGTCGTCAGCTACTTCGCCGACACCTTCGGCGGTGGCTCGCCGACCCGCCCGATGGTCATCGTCGACGCGGACAGCGGCCGGGTGCTCGAGCAGTGGGAGAATCTGCAGCACGTGCTGGTCGGCACCGGCCCTGGCGGCAACCTCAAGACGGGCCAGTACGAGTACGGCACCAATTTCGGCTACCTGGACGTGGCCCAGTCGGGCACCACGTGCACGATGAGCAACGCCAACGTGGCGACGGTCAACCTCAACCACGGCACGTCCGGCTCCACCCCGTTCTCCTACACCTGTCCTCGCAACACGGTGAAGAACATCAATGGGGCGTACTCGCCGCTCAATGACGCGCATTACTTCGGCGGCGTCATCTTCAACATGTATCAGTCCTACATCGGCAAGGCTCCGCTGACCTTCCAGCTGACCATGCGGGTGCACTACTCCAGCAACTACGAGAACGCCTTCTGGAACGGCTCGGCGATGACGTTTGGCGACGGGTACACGACGTTCTACCCGCTGGTCAGCCTCGACGTTTCCTCACATGAAGTCTCACACGGCTTCACCGAGCAGAACTCGGGGCTCATCTATTCCAGCCAGTCTGGCGGCATCAACGAAGCCTTCTCCGACATCGCTGGCGAAGCCGCCGAGTATTACATGCGCGGCAGCAATGACTTCCTGGTCGGCGCCGAGATCTTCAAGAGCAGTGGTGCGCTGCGATACATGGCCAACCCGCCGCAGGACGGTGCCTCCATCGGCCATGCCTCCAACTACTACGAAGGCCTGGACGTCCACTACTCGTCGGGCGTGTACAACAAGGCCTTCTACCTGATTGCCACCACGGCGGGCTGGAACACGCAGAAGGCCTTCCAGGTCTTCGCCCGCGCCAACGACCTGTACTGGACCCCGAGCACGAACTTCAACCAGGGCGCGTGCGGCGTACAGACCGCGGCGCAGGACTACGGCTACAGCGTCTCCGACGTCTCTGCTGCCTTCGCCGCGGTCGGAGTCAGCTGCGGCGGCGCGGTCGAGCTGTTCCGCCAGACGGACGCCAGCGGCAAGCTCACCATCGCCGTGTTCGAGCGCTATTCGACGACGAGCGCCGGTCACAACACCAACTTCGCGGTGAGCGTGCCTGGCGACTTCGTGGTGATTGGCGGTGGCGGTGAGGGCAAGGAGGGCCCGTCGGGCAACATGCTGACCGCCTCGTATCCGGACTCCGGGCTGGCCTCGTGGCTGGTCTCCACCAAGGACCACATCGAGGCTGATCCGGTGCAGGTGCGCGCCTGGGCCATCGGGCTGAAGGTCACGGGGCTGACCCCGGCGCAGCTGCGCAGCTACCTGACCGTGAGCTCGGCGACGAGCGCCTCTGTCGCCCATCCCGACGTCACCGCGACCCTGCCGGCCGGCTACCTGCTGGTGGGCGGAGGGGTCAAGGTGAACTGGAGCGGCTCAGGCAACCTCGCCACCGCGTCCGCGCCCTCCGGCGTGAGCGCCTGGCGCGTGCGCTCGAAGGACCATATCGAGTCCGCGCCCGCGACGGCGCAGGCGTATGCGATTGGCATCAACAGCTCGATTCCGGGCGTCGGTACCATCGGCAGCGTCATCAACAGCGGTACCTCGGCGGTCACCTCGCACCCGAGCTTCACGGCGAGCATGAGCACGGGCTATGCGCTCAGCGGCTGCGGCGCATTCGTGAACTGGAGCGGGGAAGGCAACCTGCTGTGGCGGATCAAGCCGGTCAACTCGGGCTGCGCGGTCGCGTCGAAGGACCACATCAAGTCCTCGCCGGCTTCCATCTCCGGCTACGCGATCGGCCTTCGCGCGTTCTAGGCGTTCGCGGCCCTGGCGGGTATGCCGTGGACAGGAGGGCTGCCTTCGGGGGGCCCTCCTGTCACCGTCAGGCGAAAGGGCCATCGAAGGGGCCAGCACGGCCGGGCGCCGGGTCGGTGCACGGGGCGCCGTGCTCGGCCACTCGGAGCGTCAGCCCCAGGGCGGAGGGGCGTCCCTGCGGTTAGACTTCGCGAATGCATTCCAGCCCATCCAGCCGGTCGTCCGTCGTCGTGGCGGAGCTGGGGCCTACGAATACAGGGAAGACGCACCGCGCCATCGAGCGCATGCTCGAACACGACACGGGCATGATGGGCCTGCCGCTGCGCCTGCTCGCTCGTGAGGTCTACGACCGGGTGACCGCTCGGGTGGGCGAGGGCCGGGTGGCACTGATGACGGGCGAGGAGAAGCGCCTGCCGCCGCGCCCCGACTACTGGATCTGCACCGTCGAGGCGATGCCGACCGACAAGCAGGTCGACTTCCTCGCCGTGGATGAAATCCAGCTCGCCGCCCACCGCGAGCGCGGGCACGTCTTCACGGACCGGTTGCTCCACGCGCGCGGGCGCCGGGAGACCTGGTTCCTCGGCGCGGACACGATGCGGCCGATGGTGCAGGGGCTCATCCCGCACGCGTCGGTGAAGCGCGCCACCCGCCTGTCGCAGCTTCGCTATGCCGGGCGGCGCTCCCTGAAGAGCCTGCCTCCGCGCTCGGCCGTGGTCGCGTTCTCCGCGGACCGTGTGTATGAGCTCGCCGAGGCGCTGCGCCGCCTGCGGGGTGGAGTCGCCGTGGTGCTGGGAGCGCTCTCTCCGAGGACGCGGAATGCCCAGGTGGCGATGTATCAGGCAGGGGAGGTCCAGTACCTCGTGGCCACGGACGCCATCGGGATGGGCTTGAATCTCGACCTCAACCACGTGGCCTTCGCGGGGCTCTCCAAGTTCGACGGCGCCGAGCAGCGAGACCTCTTCCCGGACGAACTGGCGCAGATTGCCGGCCGCGCGGGGCGCCACCTGAATGACGGGAGCTTCGGCACCCTGAACACGCTGCCCGAGCTGCATCCGCGCGTCGTCTCCGCCATCGAGTCCCACCGCTTCCCCGCGGTGCGCAGCCTCATCTGGCGCAACGCCGCGCTCGACTTCGCGAGCCCGGAGGC
Organism: Pyxidicoccus sp. MSG2; assembly: GCF_026626705.1. Lineage (NCBI taxonomy): Bacteria > Pseudomonadati > Myxococcota > Myxococcia > Myxococcales > Myxococcaceae > Pyxidicoccus > Pyxidicoccus sp. MSG2. Next base: position 12,553,402 of record NZ_JAPNKC010000001.1, on the reverse strand, counting down.
CCTGCTGGATTCCCTGTCCCGGGCTCCGCAGCACAATGCCTTCGTGCGGGTGGAGCGCGCGGACGACTTCGACGCGTTGAAGGACCTCTCGCACGTCCCGGCCATTCGCGACGTCGCCACGGACAGGGCCAGGGTCGAGCTGCTGTGGCAGGTCTGCCAGATTCCGGACTTCCGCAAGGGGCTCTTCGGCCAGCACGTGACGCTGTTGCGTGAGACCTTCCTCCAGCTCACCGAGGGCGACGGGAAGCTGGAACACGACTGGCTGGCCAGGCAGATCTCTCCGCTCGACGATGTCTCCGGAGACATCCACACGCTGATGGACCGGCTGGCCGCCATCCGCATCTGGACGTACATCAGTCACCGTTCGAGCTGGCTGCACGACGCCGAGCAGTGGCAGGAGCGCACCCGTCACATCGAGGACGCGCTGGGCGACGCGCTCCATGAGCGGCTCGTGGAGCGCTTCGTACAGCGGGCCGCACGGAGGAGTGCGCGCCGCTTCGTGAGAGCCACCGCACAGCCCGCGCCCGGGTCGGACAGTCCCTTCGCCAGGCTGGGGCAGTTGCTGGGGGAGATGCCGGACGCCGACGGCGCGGCGCTGACGGAGGAGCAGTTCGTCCAACGGGTGGTCGACGCGACGCACGACGCCTTCCAGGTGGACGCGTCGGGAAGCATCTCGTTCGAGGGGCAGCCGCTGGGCCGGCTGGTGCGCGGGCGGGATCGGCGCACCCCGCAGCTCGCGCTGGCGGAGCCGGAGGTGTGGACCGGAGGCGCGCGGCAGCGGCTCGAGCGCCGCCTGGTGGCGCTGGCGAGAGACCTCGTCACCGAGGCGATGGGAGGCTTTCCCGCCGAGGCCCTCACCGGAGCGGGGCGCTCCGCGGCGATGCGGGGTGTCGCCTACCGTCTGGCCGAGGGGCTGGGGGTGATTTCCCAGGGTGAGGCGCGCGAGCAGTGGCGGCTCCTGGACGACGCGGCACGCGCGCACCTGGGGACGCTGGGGGTCCGCGAGGGACAGCGCTTCCTCTACGTCGACGAGGCGCTCACACCGCATGCGCTCGAGCGGCGCTGCATGCTGACGGCGCTGTTCCAGCAGAGTCCTTCACCCAGGGGCGCTCCCGGAGACCCGGTGCTCGCGGTCGCCGAGCTGGGCGGCCGGGACGCGCGAGCCTTCGGCTATGCGGTGTTCGGCCCCGTTGCGTTGCGCATCGACATCGTCGAGCGGCTCAGCGAGGCGTTGCGCCATCCACACGGGTCCCGGCAGGTGCATGTGCTGATGCAGGAGTTGGGGCTGGAGAGTGGCGCGCGCGCGCGGGTGCTGCGTGAGCTGGGAGGCCCGTCCGGGAGCGCTTCGTCGAAGCGGCGGCGGCGACGGCGGGGAGGGAAGCCGCTGGCGCCAGGGCGTGACCAGGCTGGCGCCAATCGGCGTCTCTAGGAAGGCCCCAGCTCATGTCTGGGGAGACGGCTGCTCTCCAGCGGGCTGCTCTGCCTTCACCGTGTCCGCGCGAATCTTCTCGGAGCGCTCGCACAGGTCATTCCAGGCGGCCTCGTATTCCTTCTTCAGCCGGGGCCATTCCTTGCCCTTGCTCTTCATCAGGTCCTTGAGCACCGCCTGGGTGTTCTGGAGCGAGCGGCGCAGGAACACGAACTCCTCGCGCGTCAGCAGCGAGTCCTCGGCACGGGTCCGGTCCCTGGAGGCCTCCCAGCCAGCGAACTGGGCGCCCAGGCTCTCCAGCTCCGCCTCCCGCTTGCGCTCATAACCCGCGCGGAGGACCTCCACCTTCGTCTCCATTCCGGCGACGGCCTTGTCGACGTCCTCGTAGGCCCGGCGCAGCTCCACCTTGCCGCTCTCGAAGTCCTCGGTCCCCCGCCTGCGAATCTCCTCCAGCTTGCGGCGGAAGTTCTCCGCACGGCGCTTCGCCCCGGACAGCTCCTGGATGTCGGCCTCCGCCTTGCGGATGTCGGCTTCGGCTTCGACCGCGGCGAGCCGCGCGTCGAGCTGTTGCTTCTCCGCCTCCATCTTCTTCACGTACGCCTCTTGCTCCGTCATGGCTGCCGGCTCCCTTCGCCGCGCCTCTCGGCCGCGGCTCTGTGCAGGTCAGGTGATGGATGAGGACGACCGTGGTGAGACCTGCACAGGCCGTCGGAAGTGAGCCGCCCCCCTGGAGCCCTGGGGCGGCGGCCCGGGCACCGGCGCCTTGCCGCGCAGCACGTCGTCGGGGGCCATGGTGCTCGTCACGGGGCACCGCAAGGCACCGTGTTCGCGGGCGGGCGCGAAGGTGCCTACCTTTTCCGGGGGCACTCCTCCCGGCGGGGCCTCGCGGATCCGGCCGCGAGAGGAGGGGAAGGCGGTGGTGCGATGGCCCACGGAAACTTCGTCCGCACGGCGGCCCGGCTTCTTCCGCGGGCCGTCATCGTGGGCCTCGCCTATGCCACGCTCGCGGCGCTCAGCGACCAGTACTTCTATTCAGACCCCGCCCGGTTCCTGGCGTTCTGGCTGCCCGCCGGCTTCACCCTCGCCCTGTTGCTACGCACGCCGACGCGCACGTGGCCCGTCTGGCTCGCGGCCATCTTCCTCGCGGAGACCCTCATCCAGATCTTCCTCCACGGGCGTCCCGTGGGGCTCTCCCTGGCCTGGGCGACCGCCGACAGCATCGAGCCCCTCCTGGGCGCCTCGCTGATGCGCACCGTCCTCCGGCGCCCGGTGACGCTCAGCCACCCTCGCGAGGTGCTCGCGCTCGTGGGGCTCGGGGCCCTGCTCCCCGCCATGGTGAGCGGGCTCCTGGCCGGAGCCGCGGCCGCCCGGTGGCTGGCTCCCGACGTCCCCTTCCTGACGTGGTGGACGAGCTGGTGGCTGGGAGATGCGCTCGGCGTGGTGCTGGTGGGGCCTTTCTTCCTCACCGCCTTCCCGTTTCCCCGCCTCCACGTCTGGCGTCGCGTGGAGGCGGCGGTGCTGCTCTTGCTGATCGCGGTGCTCAGCCATTGGGTCTTCCACATTCCCAGTGTGCACGGCGCCCGCGGGCCGATGACCACCGGCTTCATCGTGCTGTATGCCGCCTTCGGCTTCTTCGTGTGGGCGGCGCTGCGCTTCGGCGTGCTCGGCGTGTCCACCGCCACGGGGGTGCTGGCCCTCATCGCGGGCTGGAACGCGGGCCGGGGACAGGGCCCGTTCCAGCTCAGCGCGGCCACGCCCCACGAGGCGCTTGTGGCCACCCAGGCCCTCCTCGCCGTGCTCAGCATCCTGACCCTCATGCTCGCCGCTGCACTGCGGGAGCGGCGCCGGGTGGAGCGGGGACAGCGGCTGCTCGCGGACGCGAGCGCGATTCTCGCCGAGTCGCTGGATGACAGGGCGCTCGCACGCGTCGCGCGGCGGGTGGTGCCCGAGCTGGCGGATGCGTGCGTCCTGTCGCTCCGCCATGGCGGCCCGAAGGAGCTGGTCCCCGTGGGCGTGGCGGGCGCGCGGGATGCGCTGGAGGGGCTGTTGCCCACGCATCCTCCCGAGACGGCCCGGAGGACCCTGGCCGCCGCCGCGGACACGGGGGCGCCACGCGGGGGCGTGCAGCTCACGCTCCCGCTCGACAGCCAGGGCCACCTGCTGGGGCAGCTCGCGCTCTTCCGGACCCGGCCGGGGCGCACCTTCGAGCGGGAAGACCGCGCCCTCGCCGAGGAGCTCGCCCGACGCTGCTCGCTGATGATTGAGCGCGCCCAGCTCCACGACCAGCTCGAGGGCGCGGTGCGGCGCGCGCGCGAGTCCCTGGCCCAGCTCGACACCGTGCTCCAGACGGCGCTCATCGGCTTCGCCTTCTTCGACTCCGACCTGAAGTGTCTGAGGGCCAACGCCGCCTTCCTCCATCTGCTCGGCCTGGGGGAGACCCGGCTCACGGAGCGCCCGGCCGCGGACATCTGCTCCGACCTGGTGCCCCTCCTGCGCCGGACGCTCCAGTTGGGAGCACCGGTGACGGGGTGGGAGCTGGAGAGGCGCTCATTCGGAGAGGAGCGGCACCTGCTGGCCAGTGTGTTTCCGATGAGGTCCGCCGAGGGACTGGTGCCGTTCGGTGCCGGCGTGCTCGTCCATGACATCACCGACC